>CAXSHS010000028.1:0-30669 GCA_964237325.1 uncultured Acidobacteriaceae bacterium
TGCCCAGAGGGGGACTTGAACCCCCACGACCGGTTAGGGTCTGCGGATTTTAAGTCCGCTGCGTCTGCCGATTTCGCCATCCGGGCACTGCGTTCATCCTAGCAGCGGCCTACCCGCGCAGCTCCGGGATCATGCGAATCGGGTATTTTGACCGCAGCGTGATCTTCGGCTGTACTTCGACCCGATGCCCCGGCACCAAGCGAAGACGCCACTTCTGCGCGAGGGTCGCTGTCAGCAGCACCGCTTCCATCCAGGCGAATGACTCCCCGATACATTGTCGATTGCCGCCGCCGAAAGGGAAGTAGGTAAACTTCGAACGCGCGGCCTTCGCCTCCGGCGTAAACCGCTCCGGGTCAAACCGCAGCGGATCAGGGAAGTACTTCTCCGTGCGTTGCATGATGTACTGGCTGAAGAAAAAGTATGTGCCTTTGGGCAGATGATACGGACCGATGGTGACCGGAGCCGTGGCTTGGCGGCCCATGGCCCAGGCGGGCGGGTACAGCCGCATCGACTCCGACAAAACCATCTCCGTGTAGCGCAGCTGGGGCAGGTCGGCCATGGTCGGCAGCCGGCCTTCAAGCACGTTATCGATCTCCGCATGCATCTTCGCTTCCGCGTCAGGATTCTGCGCCAGCAGCAGCCAGGTCCAAGCCAGCGCGTTCGCTACAGTTTCATAACCGGCCAAGAAGATTGTCGTCACTTCATCGCGAACCTGTTCGTCGGTCAGCTTGCTTCCATCGCGCTCTTCATCGCGCGAGGCCAGCAGCATGGACAGCAAATCGCCATGGTCGTACTCTGAGCTGCGTCGCTGGTCGATCATGCGGTGTACTACCGCGTCCAGTTTCTTACGCGCGCGTTTGAAGCGCATCAGCCCCGGGATCGGCAGGTGCAGCAGCGCCTCCGCCTTGGGCAGGGCGATCAGGAAGTTGTAGAGCTTCATGATCGCGTTCACTTCATTGTTAATCGTCTGTACGTCCTCAGTCACATCGGTGTCGAAGATGGTGCGCGCGACTACCTGCAGGGCGAGCCGCATCATCTCGCCGACTGCGTCAATTTCGACGCCCGGCTGCCACTCCGCGCGCATGGTGGCTGCGCGCGCGGTCATCATCTCGCCGTAGGCAGCTATACGCTGCCGGTGGAATGCAGGTGCGGCGATACGGCGCTGGCGCATGTGGGTTTCACCGTCGCTGGTGATGAGACCTTCGCCCAGCAGAATTTTCATGCGGCGCTGCGTGCGTTCCTTGATGAACAGCGGCGATTGCGTGACCAGCACTTCGCGGATCATGTCGGGATCGTTCAGGAAGACGATGTGGCTCGGCCCCAGCATGTAGTGCGCTACCGGGCCGTATTTTTCCTGGAGGTACTCAAACAGCAGGATGGGATTGCTCGCCTTGAAGAAGCGGCTGAATATGTAGTACGGCAGGTTGCGCGTGAGCCCGGGCGGATAGCGGTATTTGCCTCGTATAATGACAACCGGCTGCAATGCTGCTAACTCTGCTGGTTCTTCTGCGGGGCGCTGGGGAGAAATCGTAGCCATGATTTGAGGTAGGCAAGCGTCAAGCCGTACGGGAAAGCCGCTCTTCCACAACTTTTACGATACGCGCGTGGATTGCCTCTACCGGTTCATCTTCCGCGATTACGACCACACGCACAGGCTCTCGTACCGCAATGGCTACATACTGCGCATGGACCCGCTCAAAAAACGCATTCTCTTCGGCTTCAAACCGGCTTTCTTCGCGGCCTGTTTGCTCAAGCACGCGCTCATTTCTGTTCCGCGCCCGCCCCAGCGCGATCCTGAGCGGCGGCAACAGCAGGATCGTCAAATCAGGCTGCAAGCCTCCGCACAGCTCCCGGTGCAGGCGCTGCACGGGCTCCGTCCCTAACTCACGGCCCGCTCCCTGGTAGGCTTCGGTCGAGTCGGTCCAGCGATCGCACAGCACCAGCTCTCCCGCGGCCAGTGCGGGTTCTACCACTTCCGCAATTGCTTGGGCGCGGTCCGCGAACATCAGCGCCAATTCAGCTAGCGGTGCCGTTGGGGCACCGCTCCTGCCTTCAAGCAGCAGCGCCCGCAGCCGGTCACCCAGAGCCGTGCCGCCGGGCTGCCGCGTTTCGCGCACCGGCTGCCCGTTTCCACGCAATGATTCGGCGAGCAAGCGCAGTTGGGTCGATTTGCCGGAGCCGTCAAGGCCCTCAAATGTTAGAAAGAACCCTGCTTTCGATGGAGTCATGCCGGCCTGATGGTAGCAAATCGCTGTGTAACACTGAACTTCTTACCGCTTTTCCGGAGGTTCTGTCCCGCTTGGTCGCCTATCGCAAGTTTGCTCTACCGCTTCTCTTCACTGCCGCGATGCCCGCCTGCTTCGCGCAAAGTGCGCCCGCCGAGCTCCCCATCCGGCTCCATATCGACGAGACCGACGCTCCACGCAAGCTGCTTCACGCGACCATGCAAATTCCCGTGCAGCCGGGTGCGCTCACGCTGCTGTACCCCAAGTGGATTCCAGGCGAGCACAGCCCTAGCGGCCCCATCGACAACTTCGCGGGTTTGGTCATTACCGCAAGCAGTCAAATGCTCGCTTGGCAGCGCGATGATGTGAACATGTTCGCCTTTCACGTTACGGTGCCGCAGGGCGTCAGCACACTCGATGTCAAGTGCGATTTCCTCGCTACCGCCGCTGCTGCTGGCTTCTCTGCCGGGGCCAGCACTAGCGCTAACCTTGCCATGTTGAGCTGGAACGAGCTGGTGCTCTATCCGGCAGGCAAGCTGGCAGCAGATATTCAGGTAATGCCCTCGGTTACCTTGCCGGCAGGCTGGCAGTACGGTACGGCGCTGACGAAGACCGGCGGTACCGGTAACGACTCCGAATTTGCCACGGTGTCGCTGGAGCAACTTATCGATTCACCCGTGCTTGCAGGACGTTACTTCCGTGAAATCCCGCTTGCGCCCGAGATCACCCCGAAGCACTATCTCGACCTCGCGGCGGACGGCCCGGAAGAGCTGGTTCTGAAGCCTGAAGCGCAAGCCGCCTTTGACAAGCTGGTACGCGAGACGGGCGCACTGTATGCATCGCGCCACTACAACAGCTACCACTTCCTTGTCACGCTTTCCGATGAAGTGGCGCACTTCGGATTGGAGCATCACCAGTCGAGCGATGACCGTGTACCCGCCGATACATTTTTGAACAGCGATGAAGCCCTGGTGCAGGCCGATCTACTGCCGCATGAATTTTCCCATTCCTGGAACGGCAAGTACCGCCGCCCGGCAGGCCTGGCTACCGGTAACTACGAAGACCCGATGAAAGGCGAGCTGCTATGGGTGTACGAAGGCCTGACGCAGTACCTAGGCGACGTACTGGCCGCACGCAGCGGCATTGAGACGCCCGCGCAGTACCGCGACGCACTTGCGTTTTCAGCCTCTACGCTCGATGCGCGACCGGGCCGTACCTGGCGCAATCTTCAAGACACTGCCACTGCCGCACAAATCCTGTACGAGACCAGCAGCCAGTGGGACAACTGGCGGCGCACCACCGATTACTACACCGAGGGCGAGCTGCTGTGGCTTGAGGCCGATACCATTATTCGCACGCAGACGAACAACAAAAAGAGCCTGAACGACTTTTGCACCCGCTTCCACGGCCTGGGCGGCAATACGCCGCCGAAAACGGTTCCGTATACCTTCCAGGATGTCGTCAACAATCTGAATGCAGTGGCACCGCATGACTGGGCCGGGTTCCTTAACGAACGGCTGAGCTCAAAGGTGGCGCATGCCCCTCTCGGCGGCATCGAAGCAGGCGGCTACAAGCTGGTCTACACCGACACCACCAGCAGCTATGAGGACGCACTCACGAACATCGGCGGCGGCATGGAAGCCTGGTGGTCGCTCGGGGTCAAGATTGCCGCCAACGGCCACGTAATGGATGTGCTCTATAATTCGCCCGCATTTGCGGCAGGAGTGGGGCCCGGCATGCAGGTGATCGCGGTCAACGGGCGGCAGTATGCACCTGCTGTGTTGACAGCTGCTATTGCCGCAGCCAAGGGCAGCAGTGCGCCTACCGAACTCATCCTCTTCAACACGGGCTACTACAAAGTGGTGCGTATCAACTATACAGGTGGTTTGCGGTACCCGCACCTGGAGCGGGTTGCGAGTACGCCGGATCGGCTTGACGAAATCCTCACGCCGTTAACGGGCGTAAAGGGGAAGTAGTCTTAGCGCACGACAGCTTCGAACGGCAGGAAGAGCGTGAACACAGTCCCTCTGTGCGGCTCGCGCTCCCGGCTTCGCACATGCAAAACACCCTTGTGGCGGTCGACGATTTCCTTGCTCACCCACATGCCCAGGCCGGTGCCGCTGATGCCTTTAGTCGTATAGAACGCATCAAATACCCGCTTCAGGGTAATGGAGCTCATACCGGTGCCGGTATCAGCAACCGTAAGCACCAGACCCTTTCTGCCGCTTGCCCACTCCGTACCCGTCTTGCTGCGCAGGAGCAGGCGGCCACCGCTGCTCATGGCATCGAGTGCATTGCCGATCAGATTATTTAAAACCTGCCGGATTTCGCCGTCGAAGCAAAGCACCGGCTCCTGCGCCCGCTTTCTTTTTTCCACCTGGACGTGGGCGTTCACCAGCCTGCCCTGATGTACAAGGATTACGGTACTGAACAGGTCTTCGCATGTGGTGGGTTTGGGATTGGTGGATTGCTTGTGGAAGCGCAGAGTTGTATTGGTAATAGCGGAAACGCGCCGCAGTTCACGCTCAGCTATCTCCAAATAAGCCTGAATCTCCTGCAGTTCTGTCGAGGTTCGCGCGAGATAGAGAAGGTTCGTCACGGACTCGAGCGGGTTGTTCATCTCGTGCGCAATGGCACTGGCTAATCGGCCTACGGCAGCCAGCTTTTCGTTTTGACGCAGTGCCGCCTCAGACTGTTTTCTCTGTGTGATGTCGAGCAGCGCTCCGACAAGCCGTACCGGCTTACCCTCAGCCGCCAGGATGGCGTGTCCGCGTCCGGAGCACCAATGCGATGAGTTATCGGGGCAGCATATACGGAACTCGGCTTCGTACTCGCCCCGGCCTTCAATTGCAGTCTGCAAGGCTGTTCTGACGGTCTCCACATCTTCCTTGTGAATGCTGAGCAGAACAGCGTCGATATGGCTGATCTGCTCCACAGGCCGTTCAAAAATTCGGCTTATGTCTCCGTCATAGATGAGTTTGCCGGAGGCGAGATCCCAGTCCCAGAACACCACCTCAGCAGCGTTGCGCGCCAGACGTAACCGTTCTTCGCTTTCGTGGTGCGCTGCGGCTGCGCGAACGCGCTCCACGGAATCCCAGGTCAGATCAGCTACCTGCTGGATAAAGCTGATCTCCTCCGCGGTCCATGTTCGCGGCTCATTGTGCAGTACATACAGCCCGGCGCGCCATTGCCCGGATCGAAGAATAGGAGCCCGAATGGTAGCTATCGTTCCCATCTGCTCCAGCATTCCTGCCAGGGCAGAGCCTAGAATGCGCGGGTCGGTGCGCACATCACTGATAGCCACAGTGGCCCCGGTGCGGATCAGATCGATTGTCTTTATGCCCAAAATGCCGGGATCGTACACGCCGGTGGCTGGCTTCAGGTCACCCGACGCCCACTCAATGTTGACTTGCATGGTTTCAGAATCAAGAATTTCAAGGAAACCCGCCCGGCTGGTTCCAAGATGCTTTCCGACAGCTTCCACGGCAAAGCGCATCATCGCCTCGGCATCATTTCCCTCTCGCTGTTGCCGCAGCAGGCGAACAAGAACTTTTTGCCGCTCCCCTTCCAGTTGCTTGTTCCGCTCCGCTGCTTTCTCGCTTGAAATATCCCGTGTAAAGACGACAATGCCTTCAGCAGTAGGGAATACGCGGATTTGCAGATCGAGATTAAAGGGTTCAGGGTAATGCGCTTCAAAAGAACCGGCAATCCCGTTCATTGCGCGTCTGTAGTGCTCCACATAGGGTGATCCCTCATAGAACGCTTGCGGAAACTCTTCCCAGACGTTCCTGCCGATCAGCATCCTGCCCTGGGAGTAGGTCTTGAGGGCTTGGGCATTCAGGTAGCTGAAGCTCCAATCCTGCTTGATGCCCACGATGGCATCGTTGGTAGCTCCCATGACTTGTTCAAGCTGCGTTATCAACGCATCGCGCTCGCGCTGGGCAGTACGGCGCTCCGTCATGTCGTGGAATATTACTACGATGCCGGTCAGGTTGCCATAGTCGTCGCGGATGGGAGACGCACTATCGTCGATATGAATTTCAACCCCATCTTTGGCAATCAGGATGGTGTGGTTCGTGAGGCCGACTACCCTGCCGAGGCGCTTGACCTTATCTGCCGGACTTTCAACTGGATTTCGTGTTCGCTCGTTGAAGATACGAAATACTGTGCTCAGCGGCAGGCTCTTGGCATCATGCTCTGTCCAGCCGGTGAAGTACTCTGCCGCAGTATTCATGCGGACGATGCGAGTTTCCGCATCGGTCACAATCACAGCATCGCCGATGCTTTGCAGTATGCGTTGCGCTTGCGCTTCACTCTCGCGCACCTCGCCTTTAGCCTGCACATTTTCGGTTACATCATGGCAAACCACGAGAATGCCGCCGACGTCACCGGCTGCATGGAACAGGGGACTGTAGCTGTAGGTCCAATAGACGTTCTCAAGCCGGTCCCGGCGTTGCACAGGAACCAGCATGTCTTCGCGATAGATCGGCCTGCCGCTTTCAAGAACCGCCTCAAACTGCGCGCCGATCAGGTGCCAAGCTTCCGCCCAGATGTCGCGCGCCGGGCGCCCGAGTCCAACCGGATGCTTGTTGCCCATCAGTGGACAATAGGCATCGTTGTAGAACGTGATCATGTCCGGTCCCCACAGAACCACAGTAGGGAATTGTGACGAAAGCATGGAGTTCACGGATGCGAGCAGAGCATCAGGCCATGTTTCCACGGAACCGAGCGCGGTTACAGTCCAATCCAGCGAGCGGATTCGGTCAGCCATTTCTCCTGAGCCGAAGATCGGCAGCCTGGGGGAATTTGCTGTCTGACTCTCATCATGCTTTGTTTGCGGCGGTAAGAGTGATGCATTCATGAAGGAGGGTGCCCGCGCTTTCTCGGCTGCTGTCAAGCTGCCCCAATGCAGATAGCAGCCGCTATCAATACTCGGCATCGGATGCAATCTATCGGATATGTTCTGGAGTGCTTGCGTAGCTGTAAGCACGGCAGCTTGGTCCAGGCAGCAGTGTAGGTATTTGGATGCAAAGACCGTGCTACTCTGCGCGGCGCAGGTCCACGATTTCCAGTTCAAGACCGCCATATTCCGGATGCTCGTTCTCGCGCAGGCGGTACACCATGTCAACGGCATCCCCGGTTGTAAGCCCAAGCGTTTGCACTCGCTCTGCCCAGCCCCAGCCCAGCGCGGCAAACTTCGCCTCTCCCTGGCCTAGCTGCAGTTTGCAGTGCCGCTCCTTCATAAAGCGCGGTTCAGCCAGCAGACGGACGTCGCGCGCCACGAAAGCAGGCTCCGGGTTGCCCATGCCGAACGGCTCCAGCTGCCGCATGGCCCGGTAGAGTACAGGAGTCACATGCGACAACGGGAGCTCGCCGTCGCAGCGTACCGGCAGCAGCAGGTCTTCATCCCGCACGTGCGTCGCGGCATAGGCCGTCAGGCGCACTCGCAGCTCCGGCACAGAGGCTGACGGCAACGAGAACCCGGCCGCATGTGCATGGCCTCCGAAGCGCGTAAACAGGTCTGCGCAGCTTTCCAGCGCGGCCAGCAGGTGAAAGCCTTCCACAGACCGGCCCGAGCCGTACGCCTGGCCATCTTCATGCGCGATGACCAGCGTGGGTTTACCCGCTGTCTCCACCACGCGCGAGGCCAGGATGCCGATCACGCCTCGGTGCCAGCCCTCGCCGTCGAGTACCAGGCAACGTGCTTCGGTGAACTCAGGCTCGTCCAAACGAGCCAGCACTGCTTTCAGCGCATTAGCTTCCGTGTTGCGGCGGTCTGTGTTCAGGGCGTCCAGCTTTGCGGCAAGCGTGTGGGCGCGGGCCGGTTCGCGCGTGGTGAACAGCTCCACTACATCGCTCGCGATGTCCATGCGCCCGGCTGCATTGATGCGCGGGCCTAGCCGAAAGCCCACATCGGTTGCGCTCAGCGCCTTCCGTACCGGGTCAAGCTGCGCCACCGCGAGCAGCGCGCGTAGTCCGGGGCTTGCGGGCTCACGGAGGGCAGCCAACCCCAACGCGACAATGGCGCGGTTCTCGCCTGTCAGCGGCACGGCATCGGCTACCGTGGCGATGGCAAGCATCTTCAGGAACGACGGCAGCAGTTTGGTCCTTAGCCGCGCTTGTGCCGCGAGGTCTTCACCTGCCTCTGCCTCAAGCAGTGCTTGCGAGAGCTTGAAGGCGACTCCAGCCCCGCATAATCCTTTACACGGGTAGGAGCAACCGTGCTGGTTCGGGTTCAGAATGGCAAGTGCTTTCGGCAAGGCACCGTCGGGCAGGTGGTGATCGGTCACGATCAGGTCCAGGCCAAGCGCCTCAGCGGCATCGGCCGCCGCAAAGGCGCGGATGCCAGTATCGACGCTGATGACCAGCCGGACTCCATCAGCGGCTGCCCGCGCCAGCACCTCGCCTTGCATGCCGTAGCCTTCGCGCAGGCGGTGCGGCACGTGGAAGCACACCAAGTCTTTCGCACCCGCACCGGAACCTGACCGGCTTAGCCGTTCAATTGCGGTTTTGAGCAGAACCACGGCTGTGGTGCCGTCTACGTCATAATCCCCATAGATCAGGATGGGCTCGCCGTGCCTGGCAGCGAGCCGTATGCGAGCTACTGCCTGCGCCATGCCGTGCATGGTCAATGGATCGTGCAAGTGGTCAAGCGAGGGTTCAAGAAACGTGCGCGCTTCAGCTACTGTGCGTATGCCTCGCTGCGCCAGCAGAGCAGCCGCGGCATACGGCATGAGGAGTTCCCGAGCAAGCGCATGAGCGCATACTTCGTCTGTTTCAGGTAGAACCCATCGCTTACGCTGAGGAGCAGCCGCTTTGGCAGGTAGAGTCAGATCGCTGAGAGCCAAGTGCTTTTAGGCTTCCTCATCCTCGTCTTCATCAAAGACAACATTGCCCATGCTGAAGTCGTCGATGGCTTCCACCAGCTCCTCATACCGCTCATACCAATCGCTGGCTGACTCATGGAGAAACGCCACTCCCTGGTGAACAAAGCCCAGTTGCAAAAAGCCGACCTTGCCCACCTGCTTGCGCAGTGCGTCGATCTCTTCGAACTCCGGTGCTTCCTCATCCGGGAAGTTCTGTTCGCGCAGCTTTTCAAGCAGCAGGTCGAGCTCTTCATCGTCGATAACGACGTCGCTCAAAGTCAGGAAGGTTGCGCCTGCCGCTTTGGCGGTTTCCACCAGACGCTTCCAGCCGTCCGGATCGCCCATATCGTCCCACATCACGGAAGGAACGTCGTCTCCCACATAGCCGGGGAACTGGCGTAGCGCATGGCCGGTTAAAAACGCGACCATGTCATCTTTCACAACGTGGAGATTGTCTTGTCCCATAGCATCGCTATTCTCGCAGGTTCGCGGACGCAGTGCGAGTCTTTCGAGGGGGTCTGTCTGAGGGAGATTGTGCTAGACTCGCCCCCATACCCAATGATTTTTTCCAAGGAATACGTAGGCTACCTGGGCCGCAAGTCGGTCGAACACCTTATTGAAGCCAAGATGATCAAGACTGAGCACTTCGCCCTGGTACAGGAGCGCATTGCCGCAGCCATCCAGACAGAGCTGATGCTTGAAGATCAAATCAACGAAGAAGTACGAGTGATTCTCGATGCCATCCAGGATGAAATGCGGCGCAACGGCGCGGAGTACGGCGAGATGTTCAAGAAAGTGAAGCAGCAGCTGGTGCGCAAATACAAGGCCATTCTGTGAGAGTCTCCCCGGACAAAGTGAACAAACTGGCTCATGCCATTGCCGACACCCTGGCCGGTATCGACGAGGTCGAGTTTCAGGAAGACCGCGATACGATCCGCAAGGAAGCGCGCAATTACCTCCATGTGTTGCTGACCCAGGAGATGCAAATCGACCAGGCAGCGCGTACCAAAATTACTTCACAGCGCAAGATTATCCTAGAAGGCACGCAGGAGTGGAACATCCTGTACCGCAAGTACTACAACGATGAAGTCAAGCGGCTAGGTATCTAATCGGCTGATTTACACCCGGTGGGTGTCCGGCCGCCAGACCCGTATGCTCTCCTTGATTGCCTTTGACGTGAGCTTTTCGCGCACGGCCCGTTCCGTAAGCGAAGCAAGCTCTACATCGGAAGCAAAGCGCAGTGCTACAAGCTGCCCCCGTGTAAGCTCCTTTTGCAGCGGGTGCATGTCGAGCGGCAGCAGCGCCGCCATGCGAATGCGCTGTTCAAGCAGAATGACGCGGTCCTGCACCCGTAATGCGTAGGTGCGTACCAACCCGGCAAGTACTACTAAGGCAAATGCCACCACAATGCTCCAGCCGTGCCAGGCATCAGAGCGGTGCACGCACCGAACCACTGCCACCACAACGTTGACCAGCAGCACCGGCATGGTTAGAAAGTGGTACGCCGGATCTACCCGGGTATGATTTTTGAAGTTCTGTTCTGCCATACGTCCATTTCCAAACTAGGGGTGTTGTGTTGCCTGCGTGAGTCGTTCCTGCTTTTTAAGTTGTTTATGGTGGTAGTACTTCAGCAGGTCAGGCCAGAACTCTTCCAGTTCAGAGCCGATCGTACCTTCAGCTGTAACGGTGACGGCTCCGGTGAACGTTTTCCCTAAGCCTCGATCCGAAGCAGGGTAGTAGAGGTTTGAAATACCGCCCGAGATGATATTACCTAGCACATTGGCGTAGTTGGGCCCCCAATCGCCGGAGTCGCGCCGCGTCCATACTGCTGTAGCCGCTGAGTACAAGGCCCGATGGGTATAGCCGTGGCCTTCGCCTTCACGGAAGTAGCGAGGGTCCTCATGGAAAGCAGAGGTCAGCACAGCGTTGCCCCAAAAGTTACCGTCAAACGTATCGGCATAGGAGGCGGCATAGCGCTTGAAGTATCCCTGAACACCTTGGCCATATCCGGCATTACTGTTTTTTGCCTGGCCGATGCCGGCTACGATTGCATCCAGGGTAAAAATGTACGGGTCGGTTGAGCTCTTCCAGAACAGGCTGTATTTCTGCCTGGTAGTCAAGGGCTGGTACACGACAGCGGTATTTACAGCCTGGAACTCTGGAATGATACCGAAAATGCGCTGATGCTCTGCCTTCTGCAGGGTGTAGTTGCTGTCTCCGGGCTGCACCGGGGCAACCGGTTTTTGCGTTTGCGCCGTCTGGTCTTCCTTAATTCCGGGGGCATCCGGCAGCGCGGCTTGCGGTGAAACGGCCCAGGCAGAACTTGTTACAGCAAGATAGAGCAAAGGAGCTGCCCTGGAAAATATCCTTGCCTTCGTTCTACATCCCCTTGAATTCAACATGGTGCGTCATCACTCCTAAACAGTCTTGCATCTTAATGTCTTGCGTGTTGAATCCGGAAAAGCCTTAATTCCGTGTGAAGATAAGTTTACCTGTGAAGCACTCTGGGTTGTTGACGTGCGAAGGCTAGGAAAAGATGAACGTTCTCTCATGGAAGGCTCTCCCTTCTCACGAGATTGCCGATAGATGTATGAAGACGTATCGCCGAGGAATTGAGGAGACTGTGCATGGCATCAATCAAAATTGAACGGGCTCCGCTGCCGGCCGTTCGCCGCATCCTGGGTGTGAACTTCTTCTGCGGCACGGCACAGCAAACTATTGAGCGCATGCGAGCGGGTGGCCTACTTGTAGTGCCTGCAGCGCCGGCGCTCAAGGATCTGCCGATAAATGCCGCATATCGCGAAGCACTGCTGAACGCTGACGTTGCAATTACCGATAGCATTTTCATGGTGCTCATCTGGAATCTGATTAGCAAGTACAGGGTGCCGCGTGTGTCCGGTCTGGAGTACCTGAAAGAACTGCTGCTGGAGCCGGACGTTCGCGAGCAGGGAAATACGTTATGGATCATGGCCAGCCCGAAAAGCGCCAAAACCAATCTTGATTGGCTGCGAGCGCAGGGCATTATCATCCGTGACAGCGACATCTACATGGCACCGCTGTATAAGGGCGAGATCAAAGACGAGCCGTTGCTGGCCATGATGAGCGAGCATTGCTACCGGCATGTTGTAGTGACAGTGGGCGGAGGCACGCAGGAACGGCTAGGGCTTTATCTCAAAAGGAAACTGAACTACCTCCCGGCAATCCATTGCATCGGCGCTGCTATCGCTTTTCTCAGCGGTGACCAGGTGCACATTCCTACTTGGGCCGACAAGTCGGGTGCAGGTTGGCTGCTTCGCTGCTTACATAGCCCAAGTGTGTACGTACCGCGCTACTGGGCGGCTAGAAAACTGATGTGGCTCATGCTGCGATACCGCTCGGAGATGCCGCCGCTGCGGAGTGCCTGAAACTGAGGAAGACGCGACACCGGTTTGGCTTTCTCTAATCTCAATTGATTCGAACCTTGCGGTCGCGTTTAAAAGCTTCAGCGCAATCCAACTTGGCTTTTGCATAGTTTTTACGGATTTTTCGCGGTCGATTAGGTTAGAAAGCCGGTAGGTTGAGCTCGGGATGGGTGAAAATAACTGGTAGCGCCATCGGGGATCGAACCCGAACTCTTCGCCTTGAGAGGGCGACGTGTTAACCAATTACACCATGGCGCCGTATGGCAGGAGCCGCTGTTCTTGACTAGCGACTTTCAAGAGTGTAGCAGACCGCTCAGGCCTGCTTTGCACCCAGTTCGCCCCAGCGCTCGTACAACGTGTCTACTGCCTCCTGAGCAGTATTGACCTCTTCCAAAGCTGTATGAAGTAATGCCGGATCGGTCGCGATAGCAGGGTCGTGCAGGCGCTTCTGCTTGGCGGCAGTTTCCGCCTCTGCCTGCTCAATACGTTCTTCCATTGTCTCCCACTCGCGCTGCTCCATGTAGGAAAGCTTTTTCTTCTTGCTTCCAGCTGCGTTTCCATTCGCACTCGTATTGCCGGTAGCCGGTATCGCACTCGCCTTGGGCTTGCGCAGCTCGCGTTGCCACTCTTCCCACTGTCCATAGTCGGCAAACGAGCCGGCGTTGCCATTGCCGTCAAGCCCCAGCACCACGTTCGACACGCGATCGAGCATGTAGCGGTCGTGGGTCACCAGCATCAGTGCGCCGGGGTATTCAAGCAGTGCTTCTTCCAGGATTTCAAGCGTCGGGATGTCCAGATCATTCGTCGGTTCGTCAAGCAGCAGCAGGTCCGCCGGTTCCAGCATAAGCCGGGCGATAAGCACCCGTGCCCGCTCGCCCCCCGAAAGCCGGTCCACTGGCTGATTGAGCTGTTCGCCGGTAAACAGGAACCGGTTGGCCCAGCTGGCGACGTGCAAGACGTTGCCGTTGTAGACAACGGAGTCTGAGTGCGGCGCAAGCGCGCGGCGCAGGGTGAGCGTGGGGTCGATCTTGCGGTTCTGCTCGAAGTAGACGACTCGCAGTGCGGTCGCGCGCTCAACGGTGCCAGCCTGTGCTTCCAGCTGGCCGGAAACAAGCTTGAGCAGCGTGGTTTTTCCCGAGCCGTTCGGCCCCACAATCCCGACACGCATGCCTGCCGTTACGGCAAAACTCAGATCGCTGAACAGCGTTTTGCCGTCGTAGCCATAGGTGATGCCGTCGATGATGACCAGCCGCTTGGTTTTGCGGTCCGATGCGGAAAAGTCGATACCGGCGGTGGAAGTAGCAGAACGCGAGCGCATGCCTTGCAGCTCGCCGATGAGGGAGTTGGCATTATCGATGCGCGCCTTGGACTTGGTGGTCCGCGCCTTGGGGCCGCGACGCAGCCAGTCCGTTTCAATCCGAACGCGGTTTTCTAAAGCCTCCTGTCGCTTGCCTTCGGCAGCCAGGTACTCGGACTTTTTCTCTAAGAACGTGCTGTACGCGCCGGTAAAGCGCAACATGCCGTCCGGGTAGGCGCGGCTCAGTTCCGCTGTCTCGTTTGCTACGCCTTCAAGAAAATACCGGTCGTGCGAGACCACAATGGACGCGAACGAAGCCGAGCGCAGCATCTCTTCCAGCCACTCAATGCCGGCCAGATCCAGGTGGTTTGTGGGCTCGTCAAGCAGCAGCACGTCCGGCTGCTGGATCGCCGCCTCCACAATCGCCAGCCGCTTACGCCAGCCGCCTGAAAATGCCGCCGCTTCGTCGTCGAGCGATGGAAACCCGGCGCGGCCGAAGGCCTCGCGAATCCGACCCTCCCGCTCTCCCTCAGCAATGCCCGCACCTGCAAGCGCTTTATTGAGCACCGAGCGTACCGTTGCCTCAGCAGGAAAGCTCGACTCCTGTGCGATGTAGGTGACGCGCGCGCGCTTGCGTGTGCTTACCTCCCCTGAATCGGGTGAAATTTCATCAGAAAGAATCTTGAGAAAAGTAGACTTACCCGCGCCGTTCGGCCCGATGAGGGCGATACGGTCACCGTCATTTACGGTGAGCGAGATGTTGCGGAACAAGGGCTCCGCGCCGAATTTCTTAGTGATGTTTTGTGCACTTAGTATAAGCAAAAGTTTCCTTACAGTTGTACGTAGATCAGTGAGCCTGAGTTCGTTTGCTTGAAAGCATTAGCGATGAATCTTATATGCGGCGCAATCGCCGGCCAGCGGTTAGAGCTCAGGACAATAACACCGAACGCACGATTCTTCAGGTTTTGCTGAAATTGAAGGTTTTAATCGGCTGTTACGAAGGCTTCGAAGCCGTTTTCTTGTGTGACCTTAAGGAGAGCCCTATTCTTCACCCCGGCCCAGCCCATGTGCTGAGTGGTGAAAACATTATGGCCTGTCAACAGAGGACCAATATTATGCGGCAGGTCCTCATCAAGCAGTACCTTCATGCCGCTGTTCGCTTTCGATGCGCGAAGTCTAGGACACCTTGAATTTGTTCTGCGGATATAGAAGGAAAATTGCCCTGCATCTCTTCCACGCTGAAACCGTCTTCTGTCCACTCGAGAAAAGTCTCTGGAGGAACCCGCGTACCTACAACAGTCGGCTGATCGCTCCGCCGCCCATCCACCGCTCCACAAACTCACACCCAGTCCAGTCCATAGCTCCTCCGAGCTGTGATCATTACTCATTCGCTCGATTGCTTTCTGCAAACGCAAGCACTCCGCGAATCTGCTCCACACTCGCAGAAGGGAAGTGTTCATGAGTTTCTTCCACGTTCATTCCATCTTTCTCATTCTCAGGAATATCTCAGGCCATATTCGCGACCCACCAAGTCGGACAGTCGCCGCAACGCCCTTCTACGCGCTCTACCAGCTCACAACCTGTACAGTCCATCTCTCCTCCTGATGTTCCTAGCGGGATGCCCCAACACTCATAGCCTCCGCTATCTCCGAGTACGGCCCCTTATGGTCCTCGATCTTGCCATGCTCAAATCGCCATACCCGCGTCGCCACGTCGTCAATCAGGTCGCGGTCATGGGTTACCAACAGCACTGTACCTTCATACTTTTGCAGCGAACTGTTCAGTGCGACAATCGCCTCGAGGTCCAGGTGGTTCGTCGGCTCGTCCAGAATCAGCACGTTCGGCTTTTGCAGCATCAGCTTGCAAAACAATAGCCTTGCTGCCTCGCCGCCCGACAGCGCGTCCGTTTTCTTCAAACCTTCATCGCCTGAGAACAACATCTGCCCCAGCAGTCCGCGAATCTCTTCCTTTGTCTTCTTGGTATCCCACTGGTAGAGCCACTCGAAAACCGTACTTCCATGCTCGATCGCACCCGTGTGGTCCTGCGGGAAGTAGCCGATTTGTGCTTCATGGCCCCACTTTACCGCGCCGCCGTCGGTGGCAAACTCAGGTTCCAAGTCCGGCATGCCGGCCAGCAGGCTCTTCAACAGAGTTGTTTTACCCTGACCGTTGCGCCCCATCAGGCACACTTTTTCGCCGCGCATGACCGTCGCCGTAAAGTTCTTGACCGCCTGCTCGCCGTCATAGTTTTTACGCACACCTTCAATCTCGATGGTCTGCTTACCGCTAGGACGAATCTGGTCAAAACGCAGGTAGGGGCGCTGGATGTTCGACCGTGCCAGCTCGCTGGTCTGTAACCGCTCCACTTCCTTTTTACGGCTCGTCACTTGGCTGGACCGAGTACCGGCACCGAATCGCGCGATAAAGTCGTTCAATTGCGCGATCTTTTTTTCGCGCTGCTCATTCTGACTTTCCAGCTGCGAGCGCACCTGTGTCTTGGCGCCGACCATATCGTCGTAGCCGCCGGTATAGGTGATGATCGTCTGGTAGTCGATGTCGGCGATATGCGTACATACCGCATTCAGGAAGTGCCGGTCATGAGAAATCGTGATCAGCGTGCCTTCAAACTTCAGCAGGAATTCCTGCAGCCACTGCACGGACTCCAAATCCAGGTAGTTCGTGGGCTCATCGAGCAGCAACGCCTGCGGGCTACCGAACAAGGCCTGCGCCAGCAGCACGCGGACCTTTTCGCCACCCTGAATTTCGCTCATCTTGCGCTCATGGATGTCATCGGGAATGTCAAGGCCTTGTAACAATACCGCCGCGTCGCTTTCCGCGGTGTAGCCGTCCTCCTCACCCACAATGCCTTCAAGCTCGCCCAGGCGCATACCATCTTCGTCGGTCAGCTCGGCTTTTTCGTAAATGCGATCCCGCTCTTCAAGCGCCTTCCATAGCCCCTTGTTACCCATGATGACCGTGTCGATGACGCGGTACGCATCAAAAGCATATTGGTCCTGCCGCAGCACACCGAATTTGCGCGGGCGCACTACAGTGCCCTTCTGCGCATCGATCTCACCGGTCAGCACCTTCATGAAGGTGGACTTGCCCGCACCGTTCGGTCCGGTAAGACCGTAGCGGCGTCCGGAGATGAACTGCGTTGAAACATCTTCAAACAGGACCTTGCCGCCGTAGCGCATGCTTACGTTGCTTACAGAAATCATGGAAATGCTCTCACCAGGAATCGCACGTAGATGCGTCCCTGTCTTAGGTAAGGTGTGCAGATTGAAGCAAATGTGTGCCCTTTACGGGTTCGGCTGGACTACTGTACTTGCTATATGGTATCGCAGTGTCGCAACCGACAGGAAGCAAGCCATCCGGTTGCCGGTCTGGCCGGTCTGCGTGCGACCGATAGTTGCTATATGCCGCCTTGCCACGGCTAGAAGAACCGCGTAACCAGGGTATTTGTCGCAAATGCCGCCGCATACGCCAGTACTGTCATGTACGCAAACTGCAGCGCCGGCCACTTCCAGCTGTTTGTTTCGCGTCGCACGATGGTGAGCGTTGAAAAGCATTGCATTGCAAATGCGAAGAACACCACCAGTGCCATCGCCCCACCCAGTGTCAGGTCATGGTGCAGTGCCTGCTGTAGACCCAGCAGATGCGTTTTCGGGTCAGAACCGTACAAAGTACCGAGCGTACCCACAATCACTTCGCGCGCGATGATTGACGACAGCAGCCCGATGCCGATCTTCCAGTTGAAGCCAAGCGGGCGGATTACCGGCTCGATCCACTGCCCTACCCTGCCGATAACTGAATGCGCCAGCTCGGGAAATTGAGCCCCGTGTACAGGGATGTGGCTGAGCACCCATAGCACCACCGTGACCGCAAGGATGATCGTCCCGGCCTGCTTCAAAAACACCTGTCCACGGTCCAGTAGCCGCAAGCCCAGGCCTCGTACAGTCGGTAGCCGGTATTGCGGCAGCTCCAGGATGAACGGCGCGGAGGACGCCTTCAGAATGGACGACTTGAGCAGCCACGCAGTCATGAGTGCCGCCAGAAAGCCGAGCAGGTACAGCCCCAGCATGACAGCTGCCTGCAAGCCGAAGAAGCGCCCCAGCAAAGGCTTGTTCGGCACAAATGCCGCAATCATCAGCAGATAAATCGGCAGCCGGGCCGAGCAAGTCATGAACGGCGCTACCAGGATCGTCGCGAAGCGGTCGCGTTTATTCTCAATGGTGCGCGTGGCCATAATGGCCGGTACCGCGCAGGCGTAAGCGGAAAGTAGCGGGATGAACGCCTTACCGTTGAGCCCGATGAGCCGCATCACGCGATCCGCAATCAATGCCGCGCGCGCCAGGTAGCCCGTGTCCTCAAGAACGCCGATGAATAGGAACAGCAGCAGGATCTGCGGCAGAAATACTAGAACTGACGCGACACCCTTCCAGATGCCGTCGATCAGCAGAGAATCGAGCCAGGCCGGGTGGATGTGCGTACCCAATGTATCGCCCAGAGTTTCCAGCAGATTCTGTGACCAGTCACTGAACGGCAGCCCAACTGAAAACACAACCTGAAACACGCCGATGACTACCGCGAGAAAGATCAGCGGCCCAGTTACACGGCCCAACAGATAGGCATCCAGTTTGCGGGTCCACTCAGGCGACAAAGGCGCTTTGTACCGGGTTCGGGTGCTGACACCGGTTGCCCATTGTCGGTACGAGCGCGCATTGCCCATCACGGGCAGTTCCAGCCTTGCGGCACCCGCCAGAGAGCTTACTTTCGATGCATCTTTCTGACCCAAAAAGCGCGGAATGGCATCAAGGCCGGTGCCGCGCGCGCCGCTGATCTTGGCCACCGGTACACCCAGCTCCTGTGCCAGTGCCAGCGTATCAACTGCGCCGCCGCGCACCTCCATCAAATCACTCATGTTCAGCAGCACCAGAGTGGGGAGCTTCAGAGCGAGGATCGGCGCGGCCAGCATGAGCTGCCGCTGCAAGTGCAGCGAGTCTAATACCAGCAGTACGGCATCTACCTGCGGCGAGTCGGGCATCTGGCCTTTGAGCACGTCAATTGCCACACGGGCGTCTTCAGAGTAGCTGTCAAGTGAATAAATTCCCGGTAGATCAATCAGTGTCAGGTCGGGCCGCTGTATGCCTGCCAACTTGCCGTAATGCTGCTCCACTGTCACACCGGGGTAATTGGCGACCTTCTGCCGCAATCCTGTCAGGCGATTGAAGAGTGTGGACTTGCCGGAGTTCGGCGGCCCGATCAGAGCCACTGTACGAATTTGCCCGGCGGTCCTGGGAGCCGTCGGCATGTCTAGAACAGTTGGTGCGTGGCAGCTCATGCTGAAGCCCGGCTACGCCGCATTCCCGGTGCAGGCCGGTAGCCGGCTTCCGGCAGCTTAGGGGAGCCATGCGACTCCAGCAACTCAACGACCGGCTTTACCAGAATGCCGCGGGCAGTTTCACGCCGCAGGGCAATCTCCATGCCGTCGATTGCATACACTGTCGGATCACCGGCAGGCGCGCGACGTACGGCAGTAACGCGCGAGTCCGGCGAAAACCCCATGTGCATCAGGTGGTGTTCGACCGCCGGGGAAAGCTCAAGTTCTTGGATGACAGCAGCATGGCCGACCGGCAGAAGATTGAGCGGAAGCACAAGCGTAACCTCTCTCAAGATCATAGCGCAATGTGCGACGCATTCGGTCGGCATTCCTTGTAAAACCATTACAGGAGATGAAGATCATAACTTTTCTCAAGCCGAGTACCCGTATGATCTCCGAGAACAGGCAACGAGCTCACTCATGATCATAAAATCCAGAGACGCCACATTTCTCTTCGGCTTTATTCTGCTTCTTGCCGTACCGGTGGCCGTCCATTTCATCCCCTTTTCGCACGCTGAAGGAGACTTCTGGGACAACATGCGCGCTTGCCTCAGCACCGGCCACGTCCCTTCGACATTCCTACCGGATTTTTATCCCTATCTCAGCGCACTGTTCTACAAACCTTTCGGTGCGGTCGGCGTTGTCGGCCTTCAGGCAGTGATGTACTTTTTGCTTGGGGCCTGCACATTGGTTACGCTTCGGCGCGTCACCGGCGATAGAACGGCTTCGGCTATCGCCGCAACTATCATCCTGCTTGACCCGGACCTGCTTTCCTCTATCCCAAAGTTGTGGGATACGGAGCTCACAGTACTGTTTCTAGCAGCACTTCTTTCCCTGAGTCTGGCGCTTCGGGGTTGGGGAACTGTCGCTCTGCTTGGCATTGTCTGGGGGCTGAGTCTTTCCATCCGACCCAATTTCGCGCTTCTGGTCTTGCCATTTGCCTATGCGTTCAGGTTGGCCTATGGCAAGGCCGCGCTTCTTCGAGGAGCACTTGCAGGGGGTTTGGCGTTTGCTGTTCTTGCAGCGGCGAATACGGCTGCCCACGGCAGCTTCTACTTGCCTCAAAACGGTCCATACAACCTGTTCGCCGGAGCGAACCCGCACACCACATCAGCACTCCTGCACGACTTTAACGCGGAGCCGTCCATTGCCGCCGCCCTAGCCAGCCACGGCTACTCGCCGGTCAACTTCTATGAGCTGGGCTTGAAACCCATCTACACCCGCTACGCTCTTCATTTTATCGCCACCCACCCACTGCAGTGGTTATGGTTTGGGATTGTCAAGTTTGCCACGCTGCTTCGCCCCGATACCAAGGCGCACACACTTCTATCCGGCGCGGGTCTTCTCAAGCTGCTCACCAGCCTCTGTGTACCGCTATGGCTTGTTCTGCTTGCTTTTGCAAGGCCTTTCAAACGGGTAGACAGGCTGTTCCTGATTTTTGCTGCTGCCTATGTCTTGCCGTTTCTGCTTACCAATGCCGATCCGCGCTTCCGCCCAGCACTTGACGTACTGGTCATGACACACACAGCTATTCTCATTCTTCGAAAACGTGCCGGGAACCTGTCGGCAGACAGAACATCGAACTTATCTTGCGATTCGGTGTAAGTCAGGCCGGCAGGAGCCCTTATTTTGCTGTGAAGGCTGAAATCGCCGAAGCTTCATCATCCTTCACGTCAAATACCGTATACAGCTTGGTGATCTGCAGCAAGTCATGAACCTTCTTCGTGAGGTTTAGCAGCTTCAGCTCGCCGCCGGCATTTTTGACAGTCGTGTAGGCACTTACCAGCTCGCCCAGCCCGGAGCTGTCGATATAGTTCACATTGCCCAGGTTCAGCAGGATGTTCTTTTGGCCCTTGGTGACAAGTTCCTTGATGGTGTCGCGCAGCTGGACTGAGCCTTCGCCCAGGACGATGCGACCGCCCAGGTCAAGAACTGTAATGCCATCTACCTGGCGTGTATGTACCTGCATGCTCATTGTGTTGGTTCCTCTCGCGGGTCTGAAATTGAGTCTGGGGTATGTTCCGAAGCATGCTCCGGAGCTGTCTTTGGAATTGGGGAAAGGTGTTTGATCAAGGTCAGCTCCGTACCGGGGTGCAGCCGGCGAAAGTGCACCTCGTCCATGAACGACCTGATAAGAAAGATGCCGCGCCCGGAGCTGCGCAGAATATTTTCAGGGGCGAGCGGGTCCGGCAGGGTGTCCGGATTCAGTCCTTCGCCTTGGTCGGCAATACTGAAAATAAGTGAACGGCCTGTGTTCTCAAAGCTTGCGGTAATCTGCTTGCCGGGGTCGCCGAGGTTGCCGTGGAAAACCGCATTTGCGGCTGCTTCACGCACGGCCATAGTGATGCCAAAACGAGCGTCTTCCTCTACGCCGGCTTTGACGGCAAGCTCCTCCGCGATGTGCTCAATGCGGTCAACGCTGTCGAGTGAAGAATCAAGAGACAGGACAATCCGGCCATCCATAGTTCCGGTCTCCTCACGTTCTCTCATGTTTCCGCAGTTTCAAGCGTTAGGCGCGATATGTCAAGAGAGAGGCTGCTTACAGCAGCTTACCGGCGGCCAGGTCTCGTATCAGTGAGCGATCAGCAGCCAGAAAGTCATAAGCCGGCAGGTTGCGCAGCTCGCACCACCGCACTTCCTGAAAAATGTTGTTGCGCAGCTCGCCTTCAAAGCGGTGCACAGCGAAGAACTGGAGATCAACGGCACCCCCGGAGCGATACGTATGGCGCAAGCGCAGGACCCGGCTGCCAATTTCCGCGCGGATGCTGAGCTCTTCATCAAGCTCGCGGGCAAGAGCCTGCTCAGCGGTCTCGCCCTGCTCCATCTTGCCGCCGGGGAACTCCCACTTATGCGCCATGGGCTGATCGGCACGGCGTTGACAGATCAGCACAGTGTCACCGCGCAAAATGAGCGCGGCCGCCACAAAGCGAATCCCTTTCAACTCCTGCCTGCTTTCCCCAGTCGGTTCTCCCTTGGAGCCGGTCGAGATACTCCCCTGCGGCTGCTTGCCGTAATGAGTTTCGCCATCGCTCATAATGTTTTTGGATTCACTTGGGATGAGTGTAGGCGGTTCGTCGCCATCGCATCAAATCGAGATTTCACATGATGCAGGTGGTTTTTGCCTGCTCCCTTGCGGCCAGTAAATAGACCAACCCGCCGCTTCGGCTTTCATGTGCAAGGTGTAGCTGGGATTTACAGCATATGGATGGCGCGCTAGCTCCAGCATT
This sequence comes from uncultured Acidobacteriaceae bacterium, assembly GCA_964237325.1. GTDB lineage: Bacteria > Acidobacteriota > Terriglobia > Terriglobales > Acidobacteriaceae > EB88. Next base: position 22,400 of record CAXSHS010000028.1, read on the forward strand.
GCAAAATCGTGAATGGAATTGCCGAATACTGCATCGGGCCGCGCGATACCTGCCATTTCAAGAGCAGTTGCTTTGGTCTCATCGGTCGGGATTGCCAGGAGCTCGCTCGTGGCCAGTCCCTCCACAACCCGCACACGAGCTGCCAGTACACGGTCGCCATCCATACCGAAGCGGGCCGCGACACCGGCCTCAACCACCCAGTTGTTTGTAGACGATACCGCCCAGATCTCGGTACCGCTTTCACGAAGCTTGGCCACCAGGCTCTCCATCTCCGTAAAAATTAGCGGTTTCACGTTTTCGTTCCAGTAGCACGTTGCTGCATCGCGCAACACAGTTTCAGGCAGGCCGGCATACACCTGCACCATCTCGCCGCAGATGGTCTCTTCATCCACGGTGCCAAGCTCGTACTCGCGGTATCGCCTCTCCATCCACGCCGCGGCTTGAGGGGGCACAAGGCCGTTAGCCAGCGTCCACCGCATAAAGCCATAGCCGGAATCAGGGGACCATAGAGTGCCGTCACAGTCGAACACGGCGATGCGAGGCTGCTCGGCTGCCACGCTCTCGATCCAGGCTGCGCTTTCAGGTGTCATATGAGATAAGGCATCTTGTCTTCCAAGTGTAGTCAACGACAGAACAGGTGCCTTCTGTGTCACCGGCCTATGCGCGACTTTGTTTGGCACGGGTCTCATCAGGGCCGATACTGCTTATGTGCGCGATACCCTAAAGAACACCGCAGGCTCGGAGCCGTTGCTGCTGGACTACGTCGGCTTTCTGCGTGTGGAGCGAGGCTTGCAGCCGCTTACCGTAGAGGCTTACTTGGCCGACCTGCGCCAATTCGAGCAGCAGCTACAGGCCGGTGGGCGCACTCTGTCTCAGGCTACGCGCGGTGATGTGGCTGCTTTTCTCACCCGGCTTGCTGCTCGCGGGATAGCCGCGCGCGCGGCGGCGCGCAAGCTTTCCAGTCTGCGCGGATTTTACCGCTGGCTGCTGCGCTCAGGCCATGCCACGGCCGACCCGACGCTGCATACAAGCTCGCCTGCCGGCTGGCAGGTACTGCCGAAAGCACTGGCTGAAAGCACCGTGGTAGAGGTGCTGAATGGGGCACGAGGTAAGGCTCAAGAGCCGGAAACCCAATCCGAGGCGCGGTTGGATGGCCGGCCTGAGAGCCATGCTGAGGCCCTGCGCGACGCGGCCATGCTTGAGGTGCTGTACGCAGGCGGTCTGCGTGCGACCGAACTGGTGACCCTGACCACCGGCGGCCTGCAATTGGCTGCGGCGCGGCTGCGGGTGCTAGGCAAGGGAGACCGCGAGCGCGTGGTGCCGATTGGACGTGAGGCCGTACTGGCACTGGAGTGCTACCTGCGCGATGCACGCCCGGCCTTGACCGTGGACGCCAAAGGCGAGCCGAAGCTGTTTGTCAGCAGCGCAGGCCGTCCGCTTACCCGCCAGTTTGTATGGAAGCTGGTGCGGGCGGCGACAGGCGGCGTAGCCTCGCCCCACATGCTGCGCCACAGCTGCGCTACGCATATGGTCGATCATGGGGCTGACCTGCGCTCGGTACAAACTGTGCTGGGCCATGCCGACATTGCCACCACACAGGTGTACACGCATGTGGCGCTTGGGAGGCTCAAGGCGGTGCATCGGGCGCACCATCCACGCGAACAGAGGTTTGCCGAGGCGGTTGCACCGGGCGGCACTTCCCTAGGGGCCGAGTGAGACGCGGTGCCGTTCCGGTGCCCGGCTTTGAACCTGCCTCTCTATTAACTTTTGCTTCAAAAACAACAAAGGCAGCAGCAAAGTCGCAGCTGGTGCTTTTCGAACCGGTACCGAGCTCCCCCGGCTCGCTCGCCGGCTCTGTTGCCCAATACTTGGCGATGCTTACCGGCGAGCGGTCCGCCTCAGAGCACACAGCGCGGGCCTACCGGCGTGAGCTGGGTGAGTTCGCAGCGTTTCTGCATAGCAAATCCCTCCGTACTCCGCAGGCCATCGCCCACACCCATGTGCAGGAGTACCTGCGCGTACTATACGACCGCAAGCTGCAAAAGAGTTCGATTGCACGGGCGCTCGCGGCCATCCGCTCCTGGTGCAAGTGGCTTGCGCGAGAGGGCGTTTTGCCGCACAATCCGGCTGCGCTGGTGAGCACACCCCGGCTGCCTCGCCGGCTGCCTCGGGTGCCTACCGCTACGGAGCTGATCGCAGCCATGGACGCCCCGGCCACAACGAAAACGGCAGCTTGGCCGGAACGCGATGCACTGATTCTGGAGCTGCTGTACGGTTGCGGCTTGCGTAATGCGGAATTGGCCGCGCTCGATCTCGGCGCGATTGATGCCGCGGGCGAGCTGCTGCGGGTGCGGGGCAAGGGCCGCAAGGAACGGCTTGTGCCTTTCGGGCAGTCTGTGGCGCAGGCACTGCTGCGCTACCTGCCGGGCCGGGCTGCGCTGCTGGCTGAGGCCGAATTGAAGGCGGAATCGCGGGCCGTTCCGGCATCCAGGCAGCTGTCGCTCCGCGGTTCACTTACCGGGAGCGGTCCGCTGCTGGTACCCGTACAAATTGCCGCATACGCGCGCCGGGCTCAGCGAACCGACACAGGCAGCGTGCCCCGGCTTACAACACGCTCTATCGGGCGCATTCTAAAGGCAATGGCCGTAGCTGGAGGCCTGCCCGTAGAAACTCACCCGCACACCATGCGCCACGCCTTCGGCACCCACCTGCTTGAAAGCGGAGCCGACCTGCGCGCCATCCAAGAACTGCTCGGTCACCGGCGCCTTTCCACCACGCAGCGTTACACACAGCTCAGCGACACGCACGTTGCCGCCGTGTATGAGAGGACGCATCCGCGAGCCCGCTAGCCCATTACAAAGCGCATAGGCAATATCGTATAGTCAGGCGATTGCTCCCTGTTCTTCCGCAAGGACCTTGCATGATGCGCTTCCTCCCGCCGCTGCTCCTGTCTGCCCCGCTGCTTGCTTCAGCCCAATCCACTCCCGCAACCCAGCCGGTTCCACAAACTGATACAAGCACCATAACTGCGGACGGCACCGCGCACATTACGCGTGTGGTCCCGCTCTCGCCCGTGCTGAGCTCGGAGGCGCGAGCCGCCTACAGCAAGCCGGATACAGGCGTGCCACATGGTGATGAGGACCTTGTCAAACGTCGCACCGGGACGCAAGCCTGGCAGGATGAGGCAGGGAAGAAGTCAGCCGCGTTGTACCCGATCAAAATTACTGAGGGCACGATGGGCGGGGTGCCTGTGCACTTGGTCGATCCGCTTCCGGACGCTGAGATCGGTCCTACATCAAACCCAGGTAGGAACGGCATATGTGATCGTTTGCACTACTCAGCTATCTATTCGGCCACACAGGTTCCAGATCAATTCTGCGCCATTCAAAAGCAATCCATTCATACCGACCGCGTCCTCATGTGCCTGCACGGCGGCGGCTTCAACTCAGATTCCGGTTCCCTCACCGAATCCATTCCTATCGCAAATCTCACCCGCATCCGCGTTGTCTCCGTCCTGTACCGCTTGGCTCCGGAGCACCCCTACCCGGCGGCGCTTGAGGATGCTGTGGCGGTGTACAGGGAGCTGCTAAAAACTTATAAGCCTGCGCACATCGCGGTGTACGGCACCTCCGCCGGTGCCATTCTTACCAGCGAGTTCGCGGTCCGGTTGAACCAGTTGCACCTGCCGCAGCCTGCGGCTCTGGGCATATTTTCCGCCCTTAGTGACTTCTACACAGGAGGTGACTCCGGCGCACTCTATGCTCTCAGCGGCTTTCCTGGTGTGCAGGCTCCGCCTGCGCCCAATCCGGACCACCGTTCGTTCGATCCCGAATATACCGGCTCAACGGACGTGCGAGACCCGGTACTGGCACCCACCCTGGCCAATTTGACCGGCTTGCCGCCGACTCTGTTCATCTCCAGCAGCCGCGACCTCCTGCTGAGCGGCACCACCACTCTGCAACGTGCCTGGATGCGCGACGGTGTGCCTACGCAGATGGTGGTCTTCGATGGGCTGCCGCATGCTTTCTGGAATGATGTCAGTCTGCCGGAGTCGAAGGAGGCGTACGCGGCCATAGCGCGGTTCTTTGATGAGCAACTGAAACAGCAGAAGCGCTGAACTTACACGTTTAGCATTGTCCTTAGACCGGGATAACGCTTGATGATAGAATCATCGGTTACCAGCGATAGATCCTCTACCTGAGCTTGAGCGATCAGGATGCGATCAAATGGATCTCTATGCAGAAGCGGAAGCAGCATATTGCGCAAGGCATGCTCATTGGTGATTTCGAGCTCCTTACAACCCATCCGAATCACTCGTTCACGAAGTAGTGGAATATCGGCCCGGAAAGCGCCTCGGCTCGTAATTACCTTGATACCAAGTTCCCAAATGCAGGCGACGCTGAAGTAAAGCTCGTTTGCCGGGTCTTCAAGTGCAACACGTCTTTCCTCTGAAAGCCGATATGGTTCATAAGACATCCAAAGCAGAATATGGCTATCGAGCAGTAGCCTCACTTCTTGTCTTTCTTTTCATTTTGCCAGCCTGCCGGACGCTGGAGTCGCTGATCCTCATCGCCTGGTTTCGGGAACGGAAAGTCTAGTCCGGCGAACTTCTGACCGTCGCCTTCGCCATTGAACATTTCATCGATCTCATCCTGCATAAACGTGTCGAAGTTTTCTGGAATGACCCAGTCATGCTCTTGATCGGCCATAAAGCCAAGACGGCGCGGCTTTTTTTCTTCTTCAATGGGTATGACTTTCACCATGGGTTTGCCAGCTTTAGCGATGATGAACGGTTCACCTGCTACAGCCTGTTCCACTAAACGCGATAGATGCGTTTTTGCTTCATGCATGTTTACTGTTTTCAAGAAACCTCTTTACTAAACTAAGCTTATAGACTAACCGCTTGGCGGTGCAAAGGAAAACGTGCCACGTCACTACCATTTACACTTAAAGACGAGGATTTTCCTAGTGATCGGTGGCACACTAACCAGGATTTTTGGGACCAGCAACGAGCGCATCGTCAAGCGCCTGCTGCCCGTTGTGGAAGAGATTTCAAGCTTTGAGCCTGCCTTGCAGCCGCTTACAGATGATGAGCTGCGGGCGAAGACTACTACGTTCAAGGCGAGGGTCGCTGAGGCGGTTGAAGCCGTGAAGAAAGATGGCGAAGACGCGGTCGCCGCTGCGGAAAAGCGCTTACTCGATGAGATTTTACCCGAGGCTTTCGCAGTCGTGCGCGAGGCAGGCCGCCGCATTGTAGGCATGCGCCACTTCGACGTGCAGATGATTGGGGGCATGGTGCTGCACCAAGGCAAGATCGCCGAAATGCGCACCGGTGAGGGCAAAACACTGGTTGCAACCGCGCCCTGCTACCTGAACGCGCTTGCCGGGCGCGGCGTGCATGTGGTCACGGTGAACGACTACCTTGCCAAGCGCGATGCCGAGTGGATGGGCAAGATTTACGAGTTCCTGGGGCTGACGGTCGGCGTGATTGTGCACGACCTGGACGATGCCCAGCGCCGCGCCGCGTACGCTTCGGACATTACATATGGCACGAACAATGAATTCGGATTCGACTACCTGCGCGACAACATGAAGTTCGAGCTGAGCGAGTGCGTGCAGCGCGGGCACTACTTTTCAATCGTGGACGAAGTGGATTCAATCCTGATCGACGAGGCGCGGACACCGCTTATCATCTCCGGTCCGACGGATCAGACGACAGACAAGTACGTTCGCGTCAACCGCATCATCCCGCAGCTCATCCAGGGTGAGGAGATCGAGCAGGGTGAGCAGAAGACGCTCACCGGCGACTTTGTAGTGGATGAAAAGCACAAATCTATCACGGTGACGGATGAGGGCTGGGAAAAGATCGAGGGTTTGCTTGAGATCGGCAACATTGCCGAAGTAGAGAACTGGGAACTGAAGCACCATGTCGAGGTCGCTATTAAAGCAAACACGCTCTACCGGCGTGATGTGGGCTATGTGGTCAAGGACGGCGAAGTGGTCATTGTCGACGAGTTTACGGGCCGGCTGATGCCGGGTCGCCGCTGGTCTGATGGCCTGCATCAGGCCGTGGAAGCCAAGGAAGGCGTGACGATCCGCCGCGAAGACCAGACGCTTGCAACAATTACTTTTCAGAACTACTTCCGGTTGTACAAGAAGCTGGCCGGGATGACTGGTACCGCCGAGACCGAGGCTGTCGAGTTCGACAAGATTTACAAGCTTGAGATCGTTGTCATTCCGACCAACCGCAAGATGCAGCGGCTTGAGTTCTCGGATGTCGTTTTCCGCACGAACAAGGAAAAGTACACCGCCGTTGCCGATGAAATCACAGAGCTGCACAAGAACAAGCAGCCGGTCCTGGTCGGCACTACATCGATTGAGAAGTCAGAGATTCTTTCGCAGATTCTGCAGCATAAGGGTGTACGTCATGTGGTGCTGAACGCTAAGTACCATGAGCGCGAGGCCGAGATTGTGGCGCAGGCCGGGCGACTGGGCATGGTCACCATCGCGACCAACATGGCGGGTCGCGGAACGGACATTTTGCTCGGCGGCAACTCGGAGTTCATTGCCAAGCAGGAGCTGACCAAGAGTAAGCGGGCCAAGCCTGTCGCGGCAGCTGAGGGGGCCATCTCACCCATCGCCAACGCCGGCATGGAGCGTTTCTACTACCAGGGCCAGGAGTTTGAGACGACTGAAGACCAGTGGCAAAAAGCGCTGGAGCGTCACGCTGAAGAGGTCAAACAGGAGCATGCGGCAGTTATTGAGGCGGGCGGCTTGTGCATCCTGGGTACCGAGCGGCATGAGTCGCGGCGCATCGATAACCAGCTGCGCGGGCGCGCCGGACGTCAGGGTGATCCGGGCGCGGCACGGTTTTACCTATCGTTGGAAGACGACCTGATGCGCATCTTCGCGCGCGAGTGGGTCTCAAGCCTGCTGCAACGCATGGGTATGGAAGAAGGTGTGCCGATCGAGTCCGGCATGATCTCGCGCCGTATCGAAGCGGCACAAAAGGCAGTAGAAGCGCAGAACTTCGAGTCCCGCAAGCACTTACTTGAGTACGACGATGTGATGAACAAGCAGCGCGAAGCCGTCTATGGATTGCGTCATGCACTGCTTGAAGGTATGGATCAGCGCGAGCTGGTGACTGAGGATTACGTCTCGAACCTGCTGAGTACCATTATGGATGAGACCGCACCTGAAAAAGTGCATCCCGACCAGTGGGACACGGCTGTCATGAGACAGAAGCTGAAGGATCAGTTTGGACTTGATCTCGATGAGGAGGGGATTGACCCGACTGAGCTAAACCGGTCACAGCTTGGCGATGCAATTTTTGAAAACCTAAAGGAGCGCTACGTTGCCAAGGAAGAAGTCATCGGTGCGCAGGGCATGCGCTACCATGAGCGCGTTATCATGCTGAGTGTACTGGATGGCCTTTGGAAAGATCACCTGCTCAATATGGATCACCTGAAAGAAGGCATTGGCCTGCGCGGCTACGGACAGCAAGACCCACTTGTAGCATATAAGCGTGAGTCGTTCGGCATGTTCGAGGGAATGATGACGCGCTTTCAGGAAGACACGGTGCGCTACCTGTACCTGATGCAGATCGTCGGGCCAGACGGTCAGCCGATTCGCATCCCGCGCAAGGTCAAGGGCAGCTCAAGCGAGCCTGAGGTGCAGAATGGATCGGCGGCTTTGCCTGTCGGCGCGAACGGTAATGCTTCTAAATCTCGTCCAGGCACGCTGATGAATGCGCTTGAAGGAAACGGCCGCCCGGCGGAGCAACCTCCAGAGCCGGCCGTGCAATCTCGCCAGGCAAACAGCGCGCAGGCACCCCGCTATCCCAGCATTCCAGGCGGGTACGCTTCGCGGCCTACATCATTTGTGCCGGCAAGGAGCACGCCGACGCGCTTTGCGCCGCAGAATGGTAAGCCGAGTGCAAATGCTCCCGGACCGAAAACCACTTTGAATAAAGTTGAGGAAGAGTACTTTGCGGTGGAGGCTGAGACACTGTCGAAGGCGCGCGAAGAGGGTGGGGCAGAAAACACGACGGTATCAGGGAAGTAAGCTAACTTCGGACATCCTACATGAGGATGCCGTGTTTACCGCTCCTGTATTTGCACAACATTGGCGACGTAGTTTAAATGCTTCAGACCAACCAGTGACATACACAAGCAAAAGGGCAGCCTGAAGGCTGCCCTTTTGCAATCTAGCCTGCAAACTCACAGGCGGGTTGAACTACACAGCCTGGACGTTCTCCGCCTGGAAGCCCT
>CAXSHS010000029.1:0-30162 GCA_964237325.1 uncultured Acidobacteriaceae bacterium
TCGATGCACTTCGCGGCCTCTTCCTGGTATGGATGACGCTGACGCATCTACCCACACGTATCAGCGAGTGGGTCAACCAGCCTTTCGGTTTTCTCTCCTCGGCTGAAGGATTTGTCTTCCTTTCGGCCCTCCTGGTAGCGCGCATTTACAGCCGTCAGGCGGCGGAAGACAGCGCCGGGCTACGCAGCAAGTTATGGCACAGGGCCCTCAAGATTTACGGCATTCACTTGCTCATGTTGACACTGGCCTTTACGGTAGTAGCGGCTCTGGCTGTGACCACGCATCGCGCAGCCATCTACAACCTGCTTAACTTCTATCTGGCGCATCCTGCCACTGCAATTGCAGGGTCCGTACTGCTTCTATATTGCCCTCCGCTGCTTGACATTCTGCCGCTCTACGTCCTGTTCCTGGCCGGCACGCCCCTGGTGCTGGGCTGGACGGCACGGCACGGCTGGCGCGTTCCTCTGCTCGCGAGCTTTGCCTTGTGGGTGGGCGCACAACTTGGTTTGCGGGAATGGTTCCACAGCGGCATCGTTCACCTGACGCATTTGCAAATTCCGGTCCAGGAGGGCGGCGCCTTCAACCTGCTGGCATGGCAAGCGGTCTGGATGGCCGGTCTATGGCTGGGCGCATCTTCGGCGGAGGGTCGCAATCCGCTGCGGCGCATCAACGGTCCCATTGCCACCGGGGCACTGGCCATATGCCTGTTCTTCCTGGGGGTGCGGCACGGCTGGCTGGGAGCTCGCCTGACAGAAATCCATCTGGCTTTTCAGCTGGACAAGTGGCATATCGGTCCCTTGCGCGTGTTGAATCTAATGGCTTTTACTACCCTTTTTTATTGGCTACGACGCTTCGTGTTTCCCCTCGTACAGCGCGAGCCGTTCCTCACTCTCGGCAAGGCTTCGCTTGAGGTTTTCTGCGCCCACATTGTGTTCGTGTTTCTTGCCCTTGCTCTGCTTTATAACGATATGTCAGAGCTGCACGGCGCGGCTGCTCTCATCATGCTCACCATCACGTTTGGAGGGCTCTTTGTACTTGCCTCGCGATTAGTCAAGCGGCGGCAAGCGGCACGTGATAAAAACCGTGCGGCAGAACTACCAAGTAAGCCGAACGAGCAGTCCAGCATTCCCTTTGCACTACAAACCCCACTAGCCGTAACGCTCCTTCGTACAGAAGGGGAAAACGTGCAGCTTCCTCCAGCGGCCCCAAATGCGGCAAGCCTGTTATAATGTCAAACCCTGGCGTTCGCTCTCCAGCTCCATTGAAGTCGCTCCCATCAAATCCTCATCCTTCGCTTCACGGATCATAAGCAGCCCAACAAGCGAAAGCGCCGCCGCTGCCGTTATGTAGTAGCCAACGTAGCGGAGCCCATACTGCCTGGCAAGTGAAACAGCGATGTAGGGCGCAAACGAAGCTCCCAGGATGCCTGCCAGACTGAATGCCAGTGAACTGCCGGTGTAGCGCACAGACGTAGGAAACAGTTCAGAGATCACAGTTCCGAGCGGCCCATAGCTGAAGCCGGTTACGGCAAATCCAGCCACCATCATAACTAGGACGCCGAGGGGGCCTGCGACAAACAAAGGTGCCATCACCAGCCCGAAACAACCGGTGAGCACTGTGGCAAGGATCATGGCGCGACGGCGTCCGCGTTCAGCAAACAAAGCTGATATAGGAATCGCAAGCGCAAACGTGCAGACGCCGACAAGCTGTATAAGCAGGAATGTTTGTCGTTTGTAGCCGAGCGCGGCCGTGCCCCAGGAAAGCGTAAACACACTCATCAAATAAAAAATTACAAACGTGCAGGTAGAGAGAAGAATACCTGCGAGCAGTGCCCTGCCGTGGCTGCTAAAGACAGTGAGCATAGGTGCCTTGACCTGCTCGCCGCGTTCCAGCGCCTTGCAGAACACCGGCGTCTCCCGGATTGTCCCTCGCACATACAGGCCGACGAAAACAAGAACCGCACTGGCAAGAAACGGCAGCCGCCAGCCAAAGGAAAGAAATTGCAGCGGCGTCAGGTATCGCGATAAAAGCAGAAACACAACAGCTGAGAGAAAGAAGCCGAGAGGTGCTCCAAGCTGCGAAAACATTCCGTACCAGGCGCGCTTTTTCAGTGGCGCGTTTTCTACCGCGAGCAGAACGGCTCCGGCCCACTCTCCGCCCAGCCCGATACCCTGGCCGAAGCGGCACAACGATAACAGTGATGGAGCAAGGAGGCCGGCCGATGCATAGGTTGGAAGAAGACCGATAGCCACTGTGGAGAGCCCCATCGTGGAAAGGGCAAGTACCAGGGTTGTTTTGCGTCCGATGCGATCGCCGAAATGGCCGAAGAGGGCGGCGCCTATGGGACGTGCGATAAAAGCGATGCCGAATGTCGCCAGGGAGGCAAGTGCTGCCGTGGCCAGGTTGGAAGCCGGGAAAAACAGGCGCGGAAAGACAAGGACCGCAGCCGTGGCGTAGATGTAAAAATCAAAAAACTCAATTGTGGTGCCGATTAAGCTAGCCAGGAGTACATGGAAGACAGTGTTTGCGCGAACGTCAGGAGAAACCATTTCTGTGCTCATGGTTACCCCTAAAGGTAAACGGTTTCTCTACAGATGGATCGACTTGCAGCCTCCATGGAGCCACACTCTACACAGCAACCGTAAAGGTGTCTTCAGTACGGGTCACCGCGCGGTACAACGTGTCGCGCTCAAACGGCACCCGCCCGGCTGCCTTAATCAGCCGCACCAGCTCTCCACGGCGCATACCCTGCGGTGTGGTCGCTCCGGCATCATGGTAAATTTTCTCCTCCACCACGGTGCCGTCAATGTCATCGGCACCAAAGCGCAGTGAGATCTGAGCCATCTTCGGCGACACCATCTGCCAGTAGCTCTTGATGTGCGCGAAGTTATCAAGCATCAGCCGACCAATTGCAAGCTGCTTGATGTCGGACAAACCGGTGGTCTTCGGCAGGTGGTGCAGCGCCGTGTTGTCCGGGTGGAACGATAAAGGAATGAAGGTCTGGAAGCCGCCCGTACGATCCTGCACCGCGCGCAACCGGCACATGTGATCAACACGGTCTTCGTCGTTCTCCACATGGCCGTACAGCATAGTCGCATTGGACCGCAGTCCAAGCTGGTGCGCGGTTTCCGCGGTCTCCAGCCATTCATTGCCATCGATCTTGTGGTCGCAAATAATAGACCGCACACGGTCCGCAAAGATTTCCGCGCCGCCGCCCGGCAGTGAATCCACACCTGCCGCGCGCACACGCTCCAGCGTTTCACGGATCGTCAACTTGGCACGCTTGGCCAAAAATGCCACCTCAACCATGGTGAACGCCTTGATGTGGACCAGCGGAAAGCGTTGCTTCAAACCGGTGACCAGGTCCAGAAAATACTCAAGCGGCAAGTCCGGGTGCAAGCCGCCGACAATATGGAACTCGGTTACCGCTTCACTGTAGCCTTCAGCGGCCGTCGCCCAGGCTTCTTCCAGCGCCATGGTGTAAGTCCCCTCAGCACCTTTCTTACGGCCGAATGCACATAGCCTGCATGAGGCAATACACACGTTGGTTGGATTGATGTGGCGGTTTACGTTGAAGAAAGCCAGGTCACCATGAAGGCGCTCGCGTACTGAATTTGCCAACCAACCGATGGCGAGAATATCGGGCGAGCGATACAGAGCAAGACCATCCTCGAAACTTAACCTTTCACCTGCCGCGACCTTCTCAGCGATAGGTTCGAGCGCAAAATCGTCGGTTACAAAGTTGTGCCGGGTAGCATGAGGTGCAATTGAAAGTGCGGATGCCTGTGCCATAAGTACCTTCTTTACCTAGTTTACTGGAGCGTCAGCATGGACTGTGCCTCTACGCAGCATTCCTGTCATAACAGAGGTCACCATGTAAAAACGAAAGCGGCATACTATGAATCGTGGCACTGTTACTATGCCGACAGATGCCGATACGGTCGTGTTCCCTGTGGCGTACTTTTCTGCTGCTTGCCTGCACAGGCTCGGCAGCCGCTCCGCTTTCTGGGCAAGCTCAGCAGAGCACCGCCCTTAATGAGCACGCGAGCGAGACTTCGCCACTTCCTGTCTTTCCGACTACTGCTGCAGAATCGCTCGACAAAACATCTATCCTACTGCCTTCGCAGTTTGAAGGCACAGAAAACCTGCTGCTATTGTCATGGGCGCGTGATCAGGGTTCACAACTCGATACTTGGACAGCGGTAGCCCAGGCGCTGCAACATACGAATGCCGGGTTTCGTGTTTACAGAATGCTTGTCAGTGCGCCTGAGAATGCACTATATCGATGGTGGGAGATTGCTTCGCTCCGCGCCGATGAGACCGACCCGGAATTACTGCACTGGAGCATCCCTCTATATACGGATAAAACTGTGCTGCGACGTAGCCTCGGTCTTAGAAATGACGAGCACTCCGTTGTAGCCCTGCTGGTTGACAAAGCAGGCCATGTGCTATGGAAAGCAGAAGGCCCTTCTACAGCTTCTACCCGCGCTGCTTTACTGGCAATGGTTAACCTAAAGCCCTAACTTAACGCCAGTGGCCGCTCCATTTCAAGAGCGTCCGTAACTCCGTTATAGTAGCCCGGGATCGTTGCCACCTCGACAAAGCCGAAGCGCTGGTAGAAGCATTGCGCCACACGATTGTCGACTGCGACTTCGAGCACAACGGCAGCTGTTTCAAGCTTTGCAGCTTGTTCAAACACCCACTGCATCAGCAAAGCGCCGACACCTTGACGCCGTGCCTGCGTTGCCACATCAATGGTAAGCAAATGCAATACAGGCTTGATATTACGCACACCGGGCGGCTGCCGGGGCAGGCGGCGTATAGGTCGCACAATGGCAAAACCCATAATGCCGCCATCCAGACAGGCCACAGTTGTAAATGCACTTGGATGGTGCAGAAAGCTGCTGAGCTCAGCTCTGGTATATGCGATGCCGGGTGGGAAGCAGCTCTGATCCAGCGCGTGCAGCGACGGCAAATCTCCTTCCGCATAGTCCCGCAGCCATGCTGGAGGCACGTTACTGTACGCCGGGTGCCGGAGCCGGGCTTGTAACCCCTGCCTGCTCCGACTTTGCATCGGGCTTTGGTTCAAGCACCACTCCGTCAAACAGTGAGGCTCCTATCAGGCGATCTCCCTGCTGCAGCACCTGGTGTACCCGCCAACCGGCCTGCCAATATTTCCAGGGTGTGCCGCTTGCATCCACTCCAAAGATCAAGGTGGAAGTTCGCGAGGACACCATTACCCGTTTCAGCACAGGGTTGTAATCCAGACCGTCAATCCCGCCGAGCGGCAAGTTTTTGACCTGATCCCAGCTACTACCGCCGTCCTTGCTGAAGAAAACACCCTCACGTCCGCCGGCCCATACGGTAGTGTCTGCGGAAATCGCAAGCGCGTTCACGCTCGAGAGCCCTGTAGGCAGACTGACCGCCTTCCAAGTGTGGCCGTCATCGTCAGACAGCATGAGAGTATTGCGCTGGCCGGCGATTACACGTGAGCCAAGTGCATCAAGATAACGGTAGTCGGCAGGCGGCAGCGGAGCGGCCTCCCAGCTTTGGCCATGATCGATGGAACGATACACACCTTTGATGGCAGCGGCGTACCAGGCGCTGTTTCCAAGGTCGAGCGCGTAGACGTGGCCCTCGATGTTGCCGGTTTTACGAACATTTTCAATCGTACGAGCTGTGGTATGAGTGGGCCGGTGCCCGTGCTCCAGCGCCGGAGCTTTGCGGCTTGTACGGATTACTAGGTCGCCGCTGACTTGCCACTTGCCGTCTACCAGCTTGGCAATCCCGTTACCGGTGCCTGCGTAGATAGCACCATCCGCTGCCTGCGCCAGGGCAAACACATCGCGTCCGGCCAAGCCGTCAGATTGCTGTTGCCAACTCACGCCGTCATCCTTGCTGACAAAAACTCCACCATAAATCTTGTCGTTGAGTACACCTGCGTATAGGGTTTGCGGCTGCTTGGCATCTACCAGCAGGGTTTGCACGATACGTTGTGAAAAGCCGCCATTCGCACTATTGAAGGTCTTGCCGCCATCCGTGCTTGCCAGAACGCCGCTGCGATCGGTGGCGATCAACAGTCGCTGATCATCAGACGGGTCCACGTAGACGTCGTTGATGATGACCTCCGGACCTGTGAGCCGGCTCCAGTTCGCACCGGCGTCTGCCGTCTTGTACAGCCCTTCCGTAGTGCCCGCATACACGATTGCAGCATTCTTAGAGTCTTGCATCAGCACGCGTGTACGTCGCGCCGTTGAGGGAATGCCCTGAACTTTCTGAAAGAGATCCCCGGCAGTTTGGCTCTTGTAAATGCCGGAGCAGGCGCTGGCATAGACCACGGAAGGGGTATGCGGATCGATGATGATTGAGAACACGTCAGAATCATCGATCAGGCCATTTTTGATAGTGGACCAGTGCGCGCCGCCGTCAGTCGTCTTCCAAGGCAGGTGCCAGGTGCCTGCGTACATGGTGTTGGTGTCTACCGGATCGATTGCGACTGACTCTACCTCGTGCAGTTCTGTCGACTCCGGGCTGATCTTGCTCCAGTGCTGGCCGCCATCTACCGAGCGGAAGACGCCGGAGACTGTGCCGGCCACGTACAGCTTCGAGTTGGAAGGGGCTTGCGCTAAAGCGCGAACACTTTGCCCGGCCATGTCAGGGGCAGTGGTCCAGGTCTTACCGCTGTCGTGGGAGATGTAAATGCCCCCACCGCGCTCGTCAAGCTGAAACACGCCTGCGACAATCGTCTTCGGATTGCTGCTATCGACGAAAATGTTGTCAACTGCCAGATCGTCTCCGCTGCCGAGCCTTGCCAAACGATGCCAGCTTTTGCCGGCGTCCGTTGTTTCATACATCCAGGAACTGAGTGTACCCAGGTACAAATGTTTAGGATCGCGGGGGTCAGCCGCGAACGAGCGGGCATCGCCACCATCCGGGCCTACCGAGTTCCAGGCATGCGAGGTGGAGGATGTTTGTGCGTGAAGAAGCATCGTGGAAGCAATCGATGTAAACGCGAGAGCGGCACAGGCAGTGCGGCCAAATCTCGATATTCGAAAGTGAACAGTAGGCAGGAAGAAGTTCTTCATAGTGTCTGTGCCGGCGATGAGCCGGTCTCCTTAGTTGAATGTGTGTAGTTACAGTGCGAACACAACGAAGGGCCAGCCGTTTGCACGGCTAGCCCCCCTCGCAAGTGAAGGAGAGTAACTTCTACTCTCCTTCAATGTACTACTTGCTATGGTGCCGGTGATGGTGCTTTCCGGCAACATGAGCGGTGCGCGGCTGAGCCTTCAAGGCCGACTCATCCACGGTTGTGGTACCCGGGATGTCGCTCTCGAAGTTGGCTCCTGCCGGTACCAGGTAGTCGTCCACCTCGTTCGTACCCTTGGTGCCGGTGCGGACCGTGATGCGTGAAGCATCAATGCCCTTCTCCTTTACCAGGTAGTCCTTGGTGTTGACGGCGCGCTGCGCGGCGAGCTGCTCAGGTGTTGCGGCGACTTTACGCGCATGCTTACCATGCTTGGTCGGTGTTGCCTGGCCCTCGGCTGCGTTACCCACCAGGGTCAGTGAGGCATCGGCAGAGCGCTGTGCGTTGAGCGCGAGATCATCCAGGCAGGCCTTGGCTTCGTTGTCTACACGGGCCGGGCGCTTGGTGTCACGGTCAAAGGTGATGGTGCAAAGTGTCTGCGTCTTGGGTGCCGGCGGCGGCGGCGGTGCATTGACGGTGACGGTAGTCGTCGTCGTTGCGGTCTGGCCCTTATCGTCAGCCACATTGCAGGTTACGGTGATTGCGCCGGCCGGTGCGCCTGCGGTTGCCAGCGTTGCGGTATTCGTTGTGCCGGAAATCTGGCCGGCCGATGCCGAATAGCTGTAGGTCAACGGACGGTTCTGCGGGCTTACACCCATTGAATTGATCGTCGAGCTGTCACCTGGCATGACAGTAGCCGGGTTGGCTGAGCAGGAAATGGTCGGCGGCTCAAACTGCTTCACCGTGAAGCTCACGTTGCAATCAGCAAACTGGCCGGGCTTCGGCCCTTCGCTGACATGTCCCATAACCTTATAGTCGCCCGGTTGAAGAGTCGCCGTGTCGACGGTTGCCGTCGAGCTGTCGCCCTTAACCTGTACGCCTTGACCGGACCACGTGTAGGTCGCTGTCTTCTTGGGATTCAGATTCGCCGCATTGCCGGTGATTGTGACCGGGTCTCCTGGAAACACGGTTGTTGGGTTTACCGTGCAGGCGTAAGTAACCGGCGGCGGCGGGATGATGTTGCCGAATTTGAAGACAAGACCGGCACTCAACTCAGCAGAAGAAATGTTGGCACGGCCGCCGGTAATTGCCTGCGGACCGAAGTTCGCATGCGTGTATACGTAGTCAGCCTGGAAAAGGCGAACAGCCAGGCGATGATTCAGGAACGGCGTGTCATAGTCCAGACCGCCGCCGACTTTGACCAACGGGCCCCACTGATAACCGTGAACCACATCGGGCTCCGCGTTGGGGCCGCCTACACGGGCAGCACCTGCCAGGCCATGGGCAAACGGAGTTACACCCAGCTCAGTCGGATAACGAAAAACGATACCCGCCGCAGCATTCTCAAAGCTGTCATTTTTGCCGAGCTCATGATCCGCATACTCGACAACTCCACCGACGTACCGGTTGAAGAAGTAAGCTACGGAGCCGATGGCACCGTAGTCTACGGAACCGTACCGCAAGGGAAAGGGCTGGCCGGTAACAGCACTATTAGTAGTTACGGTACCGTGCGGGGCGTAGTAGGAATAGCCAGTAAAAATATCAATGCGGGAAATAGGCGCTTGTTTGGGCCCTGCCGCAGAAGGTGCCGTAGGCGTCGCTGCCGCTGGAGGGGTTGCCGCCGGCGTTGTGGGTGCCGGCGTTTGTGGCGGTGCCGTCTCTGTTGGAGACGTCCCCTGCGCCGGCGCTGCCGGCGGTGTTGGAGTCGTATCCTGCGCGTGAATGGTTGTGGCACCAAAGCCCACAGCACATCCGACAAGCAGTATTCGACTCAGAGAGTCCAGTGGACCACGATACATGCGTCTATCCTCCGCAACCTAACTTAAAGTCGAACAAAATTCTCGGTGAAAACGCGGTGTTTCCCCTCGTTTCGGATCCAGTTCGTCCGCAAAACCGAAGTTACCAATACGCTTACCACCTTAGAGCATCAGAACTCTGGCAGGTTGCCCTTGAGCCATTGTTTTTCGCCCCGTATCCGATTCGGTAACCGTGCAGGTGTACGAGTCTGTTCTGCCCGGCCCTGCGTCCTATCGGCTATAGAACTTGCAACATCAAGAGTGGCTGCTCCCCATTCACAAAGCAAGTAAAATCGCTACGCTCCTACTACTTTCGTGCCGGAATGAACCTCAAATGAAAAAAGGCCGCTTTGAAGAGCGGCCTTTTAATACACCTTCCCAGCTACTTAAGACAGGTTCAGCGTACGCCGGGTGGTTCCTTTTTCATTCTGAATTTTCTCTTGCAGCAGCGTTAATGCATACATCAACTGCTCAGGCCGCGGCGGGCAACCGGGCACATAAATATCCACCGGAATGATCTGGTTGACACCTTGCACAATAGCGTAATTGTTGAATACGCCGCCTGAAGTCGCGCAGGCACCCATGGAGATCACCCATTTCGGCTCAGGCATCTGGTCATAAAGTCGCCGGATTACCGGCGCCATCTTGTTCGACACACGCCCGGCGATCACCATCAGGTCTGCCTGGCGCGGCGAAGGGCGAAACACCTCCATGCCGAACCGTGCAATGTCATAGCGTGAGGCACCCATCGACATCATTTCAATGGCGCAGCATGCCAAGCCGAAGGTCATGGGCCAAACAGAGCTTTTACGCGCCCAGTTCAGCGCGGAATCCAGCGATGCCAGCAGGATACCTTCAGGCTCCTGCTCGCCGTAGGTGACTTCCCGCAACTTCTCCCTGTTCTTTGAGAAAGAGCCGAGATTTCCAAAGTGGTAGCGATCCTGCTGGACTGAAGTACTCATATTTCCAATATACCGCCCGTCCCGCTGTATCAGGGTCGGGACGTCACATTGCTTTGCACTGCGGCAATAGCCAGCCCATGGATACCGCGATTGTTTGTTCCATATGCACTCAGGACAACGCCGCGCTACGGTTTTCTTCGGCTTTCCGGCTGAAGTATGTAAAAGTATGGGCAATACGAAACACATTTCTGCATCTTGCGAAATGCCGGTTCGAAAAAAGCTTCTCCGGAGTGCCATGTCAACCTGCAGCTCCTCTCGCTACTGCCGCATACTCCTCTTTACAATGCCGCTGCTATGCGGCGCTTCCGGGCTTGCGCAAGGGACTCCCGGTATTACCGAGGCGCGAATTGCCAAGCTCGAGGCCGCCGCAGCCGCCGCGCAAAGCGGTGCCGATAACACCTGGATGCTGGTATCAGCAGCATTGGTGCTGCTGATGACCGGTCCCGGTCTGGCGCTGTTCTACTCCGGCCTCGTCCGGCGCAAGAACGTGCTGTCCACCATGATGCAAAGCTTCGCCATGATGGCGATTGTGACCGTGCTGTGGGCCGTCTGTTCCTATTCGCTTGCCTTTGACTCCGGCAGCGGCTTTGTCGGCGGCCTGCACCACCTGTTCTTACGCGGCGTAGGTCTGGCGCCGGACCCCGACTACGCCGCGACAATCCCGCTCCAGACTTACATGATCTACCAGCTTATGTTCGCCATCATCACACCGGCGCTGATTACAGGCGCGTTCGCGGAGCGGATGAAGTTTTCTGCCATGGCGGTGTTTCTGACGCTGTGGTCGCTGCTGGTGTACTCGCCCATGGCGCACATGGTGTGGGGCAAGGGCGGCATGCTGAACGCAAGCCTGGGCGGTCGGTTTCCCACGCTCGACTTTGCCGGGGGCACGGTAGTACACATCACTTCCGGGGTATCCGCACTGGTGTGCGCGCTCTATCTGGGCAAACGGGTCGGCTATCCCAAGGAACCCATGATGCCGCATTCCGTGGTTTTATCATTGGTCGGCGCGTGTTTTCTGTGGGTAGGCTGGTTCGGCTTCAACGCGGGTTCGGCGCTTACCTCCGGACCGCTTGCGACCAGTGCGTTTGTCAATACGCACTTTGCCGCGGCGACCGCTGCGCTGGCCTGGGCGGCGGCAGAGTGGGTCCGTAGCGGCAAGCCGTCCGCGCTGGGTGCGATCTCAGGCGCGGTGGCAGGGCTGGTAGCGATCACACCGGCAGCAGGTTACGTGCAGCCCATGAGCGCGCTTGCCATCGGCGTAGCGGCAGGGTTGTTCTGCTATGCCATGGTGATCTGGGTCAAGGGGTGGTTCGGCTATGACGACTCACTCGACGCCTTCGGCGTGCACGGCGCAGGCGGCACCCTGGGTGCGGTACTGACCGGGATTTTTGCGTCGTCGGCGATCAACCCCATCTTCAAGGACGCCAAGGGTAATGCACTGCCTTCAGGCGCGGTGGACGGCAACTGGCACCAGGTGGGTAACCAGCTGATAGGTGTCGGCATTGCATGGGTACTATCCGGAGTGGGGACACTGGTGCTGCTCAAGCTGGTAGACCTGGCTATCGGGCTCCGAGTTTCCACCGAGGATGAGACAGAGGGTCTGGATATCTCGCAGCATGGCGAAGAAGGTTACGACTTTGCAGCGTAGTTCCATCCTGAACCTGGCTAAGCCGATCTGGAACGTGCATGTCTGCGAGCCGGAGTATCAAGCAGAAAACGGCTGCAAACGAGCGCATACTGACCACACAGGAAGAAGGGCAATCGAATAATGTTCAAGATAGAAGCGATTCTGCAGCCCTCGCGGCTGGATGCAGTGAAAGACGCGCTTGTCGAGGCAGGCATCGAGGGTATGACCATTTTGGAGGCGCGCGGGCATGGTCGGCAAAAAGGCCATACAGAGTTTTATCGCGGGCGCGAGTACACAGTCGACCTTTTGCCGAAGGTAAAGCTTGAAACCGTAGTGCCCGACGAGCTGGTGGAAAAAGCAATCAGCGCCATTTCAAACGCAGCCCGCACCGGTAAAATCGGCGACGGAAAAATCTTTTTGACCCGTATTGATGAGGCCGTGCGTATCCGCAACGACGAACGCGGCCCGTCCACGCTCTAACCTACCAAACGGAAGAACCCTGAACCAAGGAGGCATGCATGTGGAAGCCGGCAGCAATACCTCCCGGTTCACTGCGCGAGCGTGCGGAAACCCAGGCACTTGCGGCTCGCGACATATTTGCCCGCGGCGGAGACGGGGAGGCCTTCATCCACCGTCGGTCAGCTCAGGTGGAGCAGCTGATGAAAGATATCTGGGCAAGCCTGCCTGGGAGCGCGGAGTCGCAGGTAGCGGTGTTTGCGCTGGGAGGTTTTGGACGGAGGGAGTTGTTCCCTGCCTCAGATGTCGATGTATTATTCCTGTGCCTGCATGAGGGCGCGGAGCGGGATGCGCATGAGCTGATCCGCTCGGCAGCGCAGGCCATGTGGGATATTGGGCTGCGTGCAAGCCCGGCCACGCGCACGCTCAAAGAGTGTGAGCGGCTGGATGCGGAAACCAAACTGGAGTTTGCTATCTCGCTGCTGGACCGGCGCTGGATTACCGGTGACGCGGCACTGGCCCATCGGGTTGAAACCGAGCTGTTACCGGCGGCTTTCGAGCGTGAAGCCACCGGGCTTGAAGCCCATCTGGCGGCGGCCGCACGCGCTCGCCACGGCAAATACGGTGACACAATCTTTCACCTGGAACCGAATTTGAAAGAAGGCCCAGGCAGCCTGCGCGACTACCACCTGACGCACTGGTTACCGAAGCTACGTGCGCTGGGTACCAGGCAACGTGCTTTGTCTAAGACAGAATCCACGGGGGAGGCACAAGCCGCACGAGGCGAGCCGGGCCGGGAACTGAATCGGGAGCTTGATGCGGCATTTGCGTTTCTAGCGGCGGTGCGGTGCTTCCTGCACTTTCGTAGTGGACGTGACGACAATGCGCTGGACTGGGCGGCGCAGAATGAGGCGGCTGCGGAGAGCATCGGCCTGGAGACGCTTGGCTCCGTGGACCCGGCCTACTGGATGCGCACCTATTACCGACATACGCGTACGGTATACCGCCGGGCATGCCTGCTACTGGATAGTGCGCCCTCGGCCGGGCGGCAACCATTGCTGAAGGCGCTGCGGCGCAAGCGTAGCGCGATTGCAGGCACCGGTTTTTGGGTAGAAGAGGGACGCATTACACTTGAGTCCGGTACGCTGACGGATGCCGATACCCTGCTGCATGTCTTTGTGTATATCGCTGGGAACGGATCGCGCTTTACCGAAGATGCAGAAATGCGAATCGCCGAGGCGCTGCCAGCGCTAGCTGCGCAGCTGCCCGAAGGGCCCTTCCTGTGGAACTGCCTGCGAGACATCTTGCTTGGCGTCCATGCGGCACATGCGCTGCGCATCATGCATGCCATTGGGCTGCTGGAGCTGATTTTGCCAGAATTTCACGGCATTGACTCGCTGGTGGTTCGCGATGCGTACCATCGCTACACAGTCGATGAACATACGTTCCTAGTCATTGAAAACGTGCATGCCCTGCGCGCGCCGCACCACGAGTGGGAACGAAGATTTGCCTCGCTGCTGCCGGAGATCGAGCGCCGTGATTTGCTGATGCTTGCGTTGCTGCTGCACGACACCGGCAAGGCTCGGCGTACGGGCGACCATGCAAGCGAGAGCGTTGAACTGGCCGAAGGGGTGTTTGCACGGCTTGAGTTCGACCTGGAAGAGCGGGATATTGTGCGCAAGCTCATCCGCAACCACCTGGAAATGTCACATGCGTTACGGCGCGACATCTTTGACCCGCAAAGCGTACAGCGGTTTGCGAGTTACGCGCCGGGGCAGCAGCAGCTCAAAATGCTGACGGTATTGACCTATGCCGATATCAAAGCAGTACATCCGGACGCGCTGACACCATGGAAGGCAGAGAACATCTGGCAGCTGTATATCGCTACCGCCAACTACCTGGACCGCTCCGTGGATGAAGCGCGTTACCACGTGGATGCGGACCCGGTAGTGCTGTCACGGATTCTGGCTCGGGTTGCGGTGCATGGCGGCTTTGCCGATGCCTCCAATGCGCAGCATGAGCAGCTGCGACAATTTCTGGAAGGCATGCCCCAGCGCTACCTGCAGACACGGCTGCCGGACCAGATCGGTGAGCACTTCAAGCTGTCGCTCGCGCTGCCCAAAGAGCCGGTGCAACTCACCTTTCGCCCGCTGCGACAGTTCAACGAGATCACGCTAATTACACGCGACCGGCCTATGCTGTTTGCCGACATGGCGGGTGCCCTCTCAGCCTGGGGCATGAACATCGTCAAGGCCGACGCATTTTCAAATGCTGTAGGCGTCATCCTGGACTCCTTCCAGTTCACCGACCCATTCCGCACGCTGGAGCTGAATCCTGGGGAGCATGAGCACTTCCTCGCAAGTCTGCGGGCGGCGCTCAAAGGTACGGTTACCGTGGACGGCATGCTGCGGGCTCGGCAAAGACCCCGCCGGGGCACGGCTGCAGTGCCGCACGGACGAGGCATCCACATGGAGCCGAAGTTCCATTTCGACGGAGATAGTGCCAGTCACAGCACGTTGCTGCAAGTCGTTGCGCCGGATTCGCCGGGGCTGCTACGGGCGCTTTCTGCTGCGATCGCTGCCTGCGGGTGCAACATCGAGGTGGCATTGATTGATACGGAAGGTGAAATTGCAATCGACGTTTTTTACCTCACCGTAGGAGGGGGAAAGCTGCGGGAGGAAGACCGGCGATGTGTTGCACAGAATGTGGAAACAGCTCTTGCAGCTCCGGCATTGCCCGCAGAGGCCAGCTCTTAAAAACCGGCGACAAGGAAGCCGCTAAATAAAAGAAACGCGCCGTAGCAGGCGCGTTTCCAGTCTTGCATTCCAGTTAGCGCTTCAGCTAAATGGCACAGCGGTTGAGGGTTGAAGCATGTCACGCGAAGGTGCTAGGCAGCGATGCGCGCTAAGGAGAAGCTGTCCATCGCAAGTGTTACGCGCCGTGCCGATAGAGCGGGTGCAACGCGGACACACCACAAACTTTTGCAGCGAGGTGGCGGAGCGAGGCACGATATGCAGATGCGGACGTGCGTGGGTTGTAGTAATCATCGCAATCTCCTTTTCTCTACGGATCTCGAGACCCTACGCATCCTGGAACTCAGGAGAGCAGTTCAAGTGAGATCGCGCATTTTATACTCTATTGGCTAGATAGATGTCAAAGATTCATAAAAGAGTTGCTTCCTAGCGCAACCACAATACTTATAGCTGCATCATGGTTCTCTCCATATACATAACCTTTTACTCCATTACACAAGTGTTACATCTACCTACCATCTCCCACTGCTAGGCTCGACTCTTAGGAAGTAGTACCCCTTAGAACATTGTTTAGGAGCAGGACCGAACCTTATGCCAGTTGACGTAGAAGAACCGCAAATTGCCGGCAGCACCTCTGCCGCCCGTACGAAAACAACTGCACCGGTTGCCGAGCAATTCCGGACCATGGGGAAAAAACACCAGGGCGGCTCCATCTCCTGGGTAACCAGTATTTTCATGGGCATCTTCCATGTGCTGGCAATTACAGCATTGTTCTTTTTTACCTGGAAGGGTCTTTTCGCGGCAGTAGTACTCTACGTGCTGTCTATCAATGTCGGTATCGGCATGTGCTACCACCGGCTGTTGACACACCGCGGCTACAAGGTGCCTCGCTGGCTTGAATACGTATTGGCAGTTTGCGGCACGCTCGCGCTTGAAGGCGGACCGATCTTCTGGGTAGGCACACACCGCGTCCACCATCAGCTGTCAGACCATGAAGGCGATCCGCACTCGCCGAATGATGGGACCTTCTGGGCCCACATGGGCTGGATCATGAGCGGGCAGTCGCTACACTCGGCGACGAACATCCTGAATCGCTACGCGCCGGACCTGAGCCGGGATGGATTCTACCGGTGGCTATCGAAGTATCACTGGATACCCCTAACCACGGTTGGCCTTGCCCTGCTGGCATGGGGCGGCTGGCCCGCAGTGCTATGGGGCATCTTCCTTCGTGTAACGCTTGGTCTACACGCAACATGGCTGGTGAACTCAGCCACGCACCTTTGGGGATCGCGCCGGTTTGAGACACGGGACGAGTCACGCAACAACTGGTGGGTAGCACTACTTACCGGCGGCGAGGGATGGCACAACAATCACCATGCTCACCCTGTTTCTGCGCGACACGGACTGAAGTGGTATGAGTTTGACCCGAACTACTACGGTATCTGGCTGCTCAAGAAAGTCGGGCTGGCACGGGATGTACGAGTAGCAACCTGGGACCCCGCAAACCCACGTCCAGCTGGAACTGCCTAGAGTCCATCTAATAGATGAAAAAGTGCTCGCGAGCCTATACTGCTTGCGGGCACTTTTATTTGCCCTTCGCCTATGCGCATGCAACGCCGACGCCCCGCCATTGTGCTCACCATCCTGTTAGGAATTTTCATGGTTGGGCTGGCGATTACGCTCAATGTGAGCTGGATTGTGCTGAACTGGCGGCAGTTGCTGCTGCCCCTGGCCATCGGCATTCCTGTTACCTCTTTGCTGATCGCAGGCGTAGTGCTGAATACCATCTTTCTGGTACGGGAAATGCGTCGCAATGAACGGCAAGACTCGTTTTTGAACGCTGTCACCCATGAGCTGAAGACGCCGATCGCTTCGATCCGGCTGTACCTGGAAACATTGCAGCGACGTCCAGTACCTGAGGAAAAACGGCAGGAGTTTTACCGGATCATGCTGGCTGACAGCGACCGACTGCTTCAAACCGTGGAGCAGGTGCTGAAAGCAGGCGAAGTAACGCACCAAGACCATACCCGTGCGTATGAAGCATTGGATTTGCGCGTGATCGCCGAGGAAGCTGTAGCGCGCATGCTGGAGCGGAACCACCTGCCTCACGAAGCGATTGTCCTGTCCATCCCACCGGCTCCCCTGCTGGTCCAGGCCAGTCTGGAAGAACTGCATACCGCCGCAGGAAACCTGCTGAGCAATGCCGTGAAGTACTCCGCTGAGGGCGTGGCAGTATCCGTACGTGTTTTCGCCGACGAGCAAAACCGTGCCTGCCTACAGGTTTCTGACCAGGGCATCGGCATCCCCGCCGGTGACCTGAAGCGTATCTTCAAGCGTTTTTACCGGGTACCGGTGCGGGCCGTGCTGAAAAAACAAGGCACCGGACTGGGACTGTTCCTGGTGCGAACGATTGCCAAGCAGCACGGCGGCAGTGTGGCCGCGGTAAGTCAGGGCGAAGGGTACGGCGCGACATTTACGCTATGTCTACCGCAGGTGGCAGAAGTATCGCCCGCAGTAAAGCCTAAGCCGGTGCCGCAAAAGGTCGGCGTGTGAGCTTCTCCAGAATTCTAGTAGTTGAGGATGAGGCGCATCTAGCTGAGGGCTTGCTGTTCAACTTGCAGGCTGAAGGCTATGAGGTGGAACTGGCATATGACGGCGAGACTGCGCTGACACTGCTGCGCGATGCACCTGCCTTCCAGGCGGTGCTGCTGGACGTGATGCTGCCCGGCAAGGACGGCTTTGCAGTGGCGGCAGAGCTGCGCGGCGGCGGCAACTACGTGCCCATTTTAATGATGACCGCGCGCGGGCGGCCCGAGGACGTGCTCCAAGGCTTGCAGGCAGGTGCCGACGATTATCTGCCCAAGCCGTTTGACCTGAACATCCTGCTGGCGCGCCTCCACGTACTGCTGCGCAGGATGCAGTGGGTGCGCAAGGCGGCTGATCCGGTGCAGCCGGAGACCGGAGAGAAGCCGGAGACTTACGAGTTTGCAGGGCGGCTGATTGACTTTTCCCTTCTGGAGCTTGAAGCCAAGGGGCAGCGGGTGCGGTTGACGCTGATGGAGGCCGAGTTCCTGCGCTACCTTTTCGAGCACCCGTTCCGCATCATTCCGCGCACCGAGCTGCTGGAGCAGGTGTGGCGTGTGCGCGAGGACACAGATACACGCGCAATCGACAACTTCGTAGTGCGGCTGCGGCGCTACATCGAGGACGAGCCTACAAATCCTGTATACCTAAAGACCGTGCGCGGTGTTGGGTACCGGTTTCTGCCGGCTGGCGAGTAGATACCTGCCATAAGGTTCTACCTACGCAGACCGATTCGGTGCAAGTCGGATAGCGCTCCAAACATTTACAGCATGCTCTAGGCCACTGTACCCTTCGCTTGATGTCACGCGAGGAAAAATGCCAGTAAGCAATCTCTTTCTGTCCATAGCAGTCGCTTTTTCCTTACTTCAACTGTCGTCCTCCGCGCAGCTTCCCCCACAGAATACTGCTGTCAGGTTCAGCTCGGCAGCCGAGGTGATGCAAGCTTTTCAACATAGCCCCTACAGCCCGATGGCACAAGGCCGTGTTGCGCATACGACACTTCTGCAAGGCATGTATGCCCTTGTCGATCCGACCGGTCGCACGCATCCGATCTATATCGACGAGCACGTAAAGATCATGAAGAATGGCTCACAGCCCTGGTACGATGTGGCGAGCGGTCAACCCCTGCCGGCAGGAAGACAGCTAGAAATTCGTAAGCATATGGTGGAGCACATTGCTCTTTCAGAAGCCATTGCTTTTCAATATGGAACAGGCGCGAAGCGGGAAATCGTTGTTTCAGCCTATGATTGCCCTTTCTGTCGGAACGTAGAACGTACGCTCGACCAAAAACAACCGGATATGACTGTATATGTCTTTCCCTCAACGCTAGACCACACCAACGCGCAACGCATGGAAGAGGCGTACGCGATACGATGCAGCGACGATCCGAAACAAGCGTGGAAGGCGGCGGTTCTCAAAGGAGTGAAACCTGCTTCCTCACACGCCGACTGCACAAAGGATCCTAGTGATATTGAGACTTTCGAGTATTTATTTGGAATCAGGTCCTATCCCTCGCGTATCGAGGATGACGGGAGTGTCTCGATCATGCGAGCCGATGCGCTATAAGGATGGCTCGCAGTGTGGCAAGCACTGGCTTATGGACGAGGCAGGAACTTATGTAATTTTAAGTGAGTGTTTCGCATGGGAGGTCCAGGCCTCAAAGGCAAGACATAGAGCACCTGAAGTTGCTAACGCCTGAAGTGACATAATTCAGATATAGCCGATATGTTGCTTTTTCTTCTAAAGACCTGCCAATGCGCATCCTGACCCGCTACATCCTGCGCGAAATCTTTTCGCACGCCCTGCTGGGCGGCGTTCTGTTTACGTTTGTCTTATTTGTGGCTAAGGATCTTGGGCATCTGCTGGAGCTGATCATTCGCAATACGGGTTCCATGGGCACCGTGCTGCGGATTGTGCTGTACACCATTCCGAACACGCTGGTGTTCACCGTGCCGATGGCGGTGCTGGTAGGGGTTCTGCTGGGCTTCAGCCGACTGGCCGCCGACAGTGAAATCACGGCCATGCGCGCCTCGGGCATCGGCGTGTGGAGCTTTGTGCGCACGGCAAGCGTGGTGGCACTCGCGGCGCTGCTGGTGTGTCTGGCGAACTCCCTGTACGTGGCTCCTGCGGCCTGGCGGGCGTCGCTGCGATTAAGTGACGAACTGCGGAACTCGCAGGCTTCGTTTGAAGTGCAGCCGCGCGTGTTCTACGAAGATTTCAAGAATATCGTCTTGTATGTGGACGATGTGCGCGCCACCACGGGAGCGTCGTCGTGGCGCAAGGTGTTCTTGGCGGACTTGTCAAACCCGGTACTGCCGCGCATCACTACAGCTGCCCAAGCCACAGTGGTCAACAATGCCAGCGACTCTGTGCTGATGCGGCTCCGCGATGGGGTGGAGCAGCAGGTGGACCCAGCGAATGGCAACCAGTATAACGTGTCAACCTTCTCGCAAACAGACCTGCCGTTGCTGTCTGAAAATGACAATACTGACCGCTCCGTCCATGCTCCCGCACCGACGCTCGCAATGTCCAATGCCGACCTGCGGGCGTTGATTCCCAGGCCCGGCGGGCGCTGGTACCAGATTGAGCTGGACGAGCGCTACAGCTACCCGTTTGCCTGTGTGGTGCTGATGCTTGTGGGGGTGCCTCTGGGCATCAGCTCACGCCGAAGCGGCAAGAGCGCGGGCTTTGTGCTGACCATCGTACTCGTGTTTCTGTACTACTTTCTCTCCTCCACAGGCAAGGCACTGGCCCGGCAAGGCAAGCTGCCGGTGGCGCTGGGCATATGGGCAGGTAATTTGCTGTTCGGACTAGGCGGGCTATGGCTGCTGCGGCATCTCTCGCGAGGCGGCGCAGGCGTACCTTCCCTGCCGGACGTTACGGCGTGGTTTCCCCAACGGCAAGCCTCTTTGGCAGCGCGTGGCCGTACAAGTTCGAGACGAGTTCGCAGCGAGCGCAGGCGTTTTCCCCTGCTACTCGACAGCTACGTTATCGTCGAGTTCCTGAAGACCTTCGGCTTGGTGCTGGCAACGTTTGTCATGCTCATGCTGCTGTTTACCTTTTTTGAGTTACTGGGCGACATCATCCGCAACCGCTCGCCGTTTACCGTGGTAGGCGAGTACCTGTTCAACCTGACGCCGAGCATGGTGTACCTCATCACTCCATTGAGTGTTCTCATCACGGTGCTGGTAGTATTTGGTGGCCTGAATCGCTCGAATGAGCTCACGGCAATGAAGGCGACCGGTATCAGCGTGTACAGGATCGTCGTACCGATTCTAGCAATTGCATCCGTGCTGGCCGTGTCGCTTTTCTTCTTCGATGAAACCTACATCCCCGGTGCAAATCGCCGACAGGAAGCACTCCGTGCGGTAATCAAGGGACGCCCGGCGCAGACGTTCCAGCGACCCGATGAAAAGTGGATGTTCGGGGTGGAGAAGCCGGGGCTGCCGGGGCATATTTTCTACTACCAGTTCTTCGACCCGGATCACGACCGTTTTGCCAACATCAGTGTCTTTACATTCAAACCTGGAACATTCGAATTGCAAAAGCGCCTGTTTGCCGCGAGCGCGACCTGGGATGCGAGCCGAAGTGCGTGGGTCTTCAAGCAAGGGTGGCAGCGCAGCTTTACCGGTGACGAGGTGCAGGACTACACCACATTTGCTTCAACTACTGTGGCCGGACTGGCAGAACAGCCGCAGTATTTTAAGCGCGACCCGCGACAGTCATCCGAGATGAGCTTTGCTGAGCTGAGCCGGTACATTCATGGGTTGCGCCAGAGCGGGTTTGACACCATGCGGCTGCGGGTGCAGCTCAACCATAAGCTGGCTTACCCGCTCATCACGCTAGTGATGGCGGTACTCGCTGTGCCGTTTGCGCTTTCAATGGGACGCAGCGGCTCGCTGGCTGGGGTGGCCGTAGCGATTGGCGTGGCGATTGTGTACTGGGTCACCAGTAGTACGCTGGAAGCAATGGGCAATGTCAACGTGCTGCCTGCGATGCTGGCGGCCTGGTCGCCCGATCTGCTGTTTGCGCTGGTGGGCAGCTACCTGCTGCTGCGGACGCCCACCTAGTTTTTGAGGATTTACGATGCTGCCTGAACTGAAACCGCTGGTTCCCTACCTGCGCCGCTACAAACGGGAGTACGCCTGGGGCGCACTGGTGACCGTGCTTTCTAACGCCGTGTGGATCTTTTTCCCGCTGGTGATTCGCGCCGCGGTCAATGATTTTTCGCATGGGGTAACCCGAGCCAAGCTGCTGCGCTACGCATGCATGCTGGTGGGCCTTGCGCTGGCGAAAGGCTTTTTCCTGTTCTGGACGCGCTGGATTCTGATCGGCATCTCGCGCGACATCGAGTTCAACCTGCGCAATGACCTGTTTGCAACGCTTGAAAAACAGCCGGCCTCGTACTTCCAGCGCAACCGCATCGGCGACATCATGGCGCGCATGACCAACGACCTGAACGCGGTGCGCATGCTGCTGGGACCTGCGATCATGTACAGCGCCAACACGATCCTGTTTACCATCGGCGCGCTCTACTTTTTGCTGCGGATTTCGCCGTTTCTGACGTTGGTGGCGCTGGCACCGCTACCGCTGGCCAGCATTTTGGTGCAGGCGCTTGGGCGGCGCATCCATGACCGGTTTGAACGAATCCAGGCCATGTTCTCAGACATATCCGCGCAGGCGCAGGAGAACTTTTCCGGTGCGCGGCTGGTACGGGCCTTTGCGCAGGAAGAGGCCCAGATCAAGGCGTTTGAGCAGTCCAATCGCGAGTATATTCGGAGAGGTTTACGGCTTGTTCAGCTGATGGGCATGCTGTGGCCCACGCTTGAGTTTCTACTGGGCCTGGCGATGGTGGTGGTGCTGCTGGTCGGCGGCCATGAGGTGCTCCATGGCCGTATCTCGGTCGGCGACTTTGTTGCGTTCTCAACCTACACGGTAATGCTGACTTGGCCGGTGATCGCGCTGGGATGGGTGGTGAACCTGGTGCAGCGCGGTAAGGCTTCCGTCACGCGCATTCAGGAAGTGCTGGTGGAAAAACCCACAATTGACAACCGCGATGCAGACGCTTTCTTAACCGGGATTGGTGCCGGTGAGGTTGAGTTTCGCGACTTGTACTTCACCTATGAAGGGCAGACGCACGAAGCGCTACGCGGTATTTCGCTGCACGTGCCTGCGGGTACAAGCCTGGCGCTGGTGGGGCCGACCGGTGCTGGCAAGAGCACGCTGGCAAGCCTGATTGTGCGGATGCACGATGCACCCATGGGCACCGTGCTGATCGACGGCGAGCCGGTGCGCCGCTACCCTCTCAACGCTCTGCGAAGCGATATCGGATATGTGCCGCAGGAGACGTTTTTGTTCTCCACCGCGATCCGCGACAACATCCTGCTGGGGCGGCCCGATGCCTCGGATGCCGAATTGTTAGCAGCGGCCGAGGCTGCACACATTCGGCGTGAATTTGAGGAGTTCCCTGCCGGCTTCGATACGGTAATCGGCGAGCGCGGGTTGACGCTTTCAGGCGGGCAGAAGCAGCGTTCGGCGCTGGCGCGGGCACTGATCCGCGACCCAAGGATTTTGATACTGGATGATTCTTTGGCTTCTGTCGATACGTATACAGAAGAGCAGATTTTGGCAGGACTGAGCCGAGCGATGGCGGGCCGCACAACCATCCTGATCGCGCACCGGGTTTCAACGATCCGCCACGCAGACCAGATTGCTGTATTGCAGGATGGGCGCGTGACCGAACTCGGCAGCCATGAGGATCTGGTGGCACACGGTGGGTATTATGCGAGCTTGTTTGAGAAGCAAATGCTGGAGGAGGAGATCGCAGTGGTGGGATAATTTTAACGTGCTGCTTACTTTGGACAGGCCGGAACATCTGCCTGAAGATCGTCTACCAAGACGGGTGCAGCATGTGAGCCAGGTTCCAAGTACCACTCATTACCTCGCTCGAAAACACCCTAACCGGTTCCACCAGTAGGGTGATTGTCTCTCCATGTCACACCAATCTCAAACATTCCTTTCCATTGGTATCCAAGAAACTTGTCCTCTCCCTCTAAGGGTCCACTCGACACCATCTTGACTACACGGGTTGGGAAAGATTTCAGTGGGTCGCCCATGTTGCCGAAATGGTACCCGTCTGGACACTTGATCGAAAGTAGTTCAGCTATGTGGTTACCGACGAGATCAGCATCGTTCCCATTGATGGTCTGAATCTTGGACGAGGTATCTGCCTTCTCCTTGCAGCCAGCTACCAAGAGCGCTGTAAACGAAATGATGAGGACGAGCGTCACACTAAGCTTCATTGTAAGTAGCGTATACAAACTTAAACTGAAGGCTAGCGCGAAGGTAAAATGCAAGTTATACGAGTGTTGAAGAAGAAATTCATTCCTATACTCAAACTTATGGAACCATCCCTCACACTCCAAGTACTTTCACAATCACACGCTTCCGCCTGCGTCCATCGAACTCGGCATAGAAGACGCGCTGCCACGTTCCCAAGTCAAGCTTGCCATTGGTAATGGGCAAAGTGGTTTCATGGTGCAGCAGCAAGGCTTTCAAGTGAGCGTCGGCGTTGTCTTCACCGGTCTGGTGGTGGCGGTAGCCGGGCTTGGCGGGGGCGAGATGCTCAAGCCACTCGCCGATGTCTTCAATCAGGCCGCTCTCATGGTCATTGACGTAGATGGCCGCGGTGATGTGCATCGGTGACACAAAGCACAGACCGTCCTGCACACCGCTGGCCCGCACAATAGCTTCAATTTGCGGCGTGATGTGCACCATCTCGCGCTCTTTCTTCGTTTCAAACCATAGGTAGTCTGTGTGGGTCTTCATGTAGTTCATCATAGTCAACGCGCAGGTCCACTATCATCAAGTATTGATGGCAATGCCGGACGATATCACCCATGCGGAAACCCTGTACTACGACGCGCTGGACCGGCTGGCGGAGGGCGATGCCGCACGTGCCGCCGTAGGCTTTCGCGCAGCACTGGCAGCCGACCCCGCATTTCTGGACGCGCAGCACGGACTGATCCGTGCCCTGCAAGATGCAGGCCAGTATGACGAAGGTATAGCCGCGGCGCAGGCTCTGGCCGAGCGTGCACCCGAAGATGTACTGGCGTTTACCGCGCTGTCGATCCTGTATCAGCACAAGGGGATGATTGCCGAAGCTGAAGAAGCAGGTACGCGCGCGAAGCTGCTGAGCTGGAAGCTGCAATTGCGGGCTTCCGCGGCGGGCAAATAATGCAAGGTGAAGCGCCGTTGCTGCGAGCGATGTACGAGGCGATGGTTGCGGCCTATGGACCGCAATTCTGGTGGCCGTCTGAATCGGCGATCGAGACTGTAGTAGGCGCGTACCTGACGCAAAACACATCATGGCGCAATGTGGAGCGGTCAATTGCAAAGCTCAAGGAAGCCGGGGTGCTGACGGTGGACGGGCTTCGTGCGGTCGGCGACGAAGAACTGCGCGAGCTGATCCGGCCATCGGGCTACATGGTGCGCAAGGGAGCTGCGCTTAAGGCGTTTGTCGCTCTCCTAGACCGGGAGTATGGCGGCTCGTTGGAGACATTGGCTGCTTTGCCGGTGGCAGAAAGCCGCGAAGCCCTGCTGGCACTGCCCGGCGTAGGGCCGGAGACCGCCGATGCGATCTTGCTGTACGCGCTTGGGGCACCGGTGATGGTAGTCGATGAGTATCTGCGGCGTGTAGTAACGCGACACCGCTTAATGGATGAGCACGCCCGGTACGGCGACGTGCAGCAGCTTGCGCTGGCTGCGTTTGCATCAGACTCCGCGGAGACCTTGCTCGCGCACTACAACGAGTTTCACGCGCTGATTGTTATGGTGGGCAAAACGCACTGCGGAGGCACAGCGCGGTGCGGAGGCTGCCCCTTGAATCAGCCTGAGTTTGCACCGCCCGCGCAGCCTGAAACTGCGCCGCGCACCGTTATCACCAGAAAGCAGGCACCATGAGCACCCGCACCCTGTACGTGGCGACCGGCAACGTAGGTAAGCTGCTCGATTTTGCAACTGCCGCGACTACAGTGGATTCCGCATGGCGGATTGAGCCGCTGCCGGGTCTTGCTGATATTGCCGCGCCGCCGGAAGACAGCACGACGTTTGAGGCGAATGCGCAGTCAAAGGCTCTCTACTACGGTGCTTTTCTACCAAACGAGTGGGTGCTTGCCGATGACTCAGGATTGGAGGTAGATACCCTGAATGGAGCGCCCGGCGTGTATTCGGCTCGCTACGCGGAGCGACTGGGGGTAGCTGCCGTGCCAAGTGCCTCCATATACGCGGGTACGAATCAGTTGAACAATGCTTGCTTACTGTTACAAATAGCCGCTAGCAAGCAGGCACTCCGAACTGCACGATACCGATGCGCGCTTGCCGTGGCGCAAGGGGGTGGCATCGTCGCGCAATCGCAGGGAACGGTTGAAGGAGAAATCCTCAGCGTGCCGCGTGGGGCGGGCGGCTTCGGCTACGACCCGCTGTTCTACCTGCCGAAGATGAAGCGCACAATGGCGGAGCTAGGGCGCGAGGAGCGCTTAAGCGTAAACCATCGCGGGGCGGCGCTGCGCAACCTCTTGGAACAGTTTGCTCCTTCGAGCAAAATTGAGCCGGTGTAAAGCGGATGCTTTATCTTTTCTTGAAATAGCTCTTGATTATGGCTACTTCTTCATGAAGATTCCTTTTCATACACCCTTTCAGATTGCCTGTGACTCTCTAACTCGAGACAGTCCGTAACCAATTAGAAGAAAGAATACGATCACGTTGTGGATAGCGAGAACGACAGGAAACAATAGATTGAGGTTAGGGAAAGTAATCAGTAGACTTATGAATAGATTCTCCAATCCACCCTTAATCCTAATAACAGTTTCATACTGCTAGAGTTTCTTCCTCACTACTCCGCAGCCTTAGTTGCGGCTGTATTCGGTGTATCTTCAAGCCCGCGGTACTTCAGCATCGGCTCTGCACTTGCATCGCGCCCAGCCCATGCCTTGTACATCGCCTGAAGATCTTCCGTGTTGCCGCGTGAGAGCACCATCTGCCGAAAGCGGTCGCCGTTGGCGCGGGTCAGGCCGCCATGGCTTTCGAACCATTGGTAAGCGTCATCATCCAGCATTTCGCTCCACAGGTAAGCGTAATACCCGGCCGCATAACCGCTGCCCCAGATGTGCGCGAAGTACGTAGAGCGGTAGCGTGGAGGCACCTGCGGCAGCGCGAGATGCGTTTTTACAAGCGCCGCCTGCTCAAACTCGTCCGGCTTTTGCAGCGGGGCGTCGGCGGGCAGGGTATGCCACTCCATATCGAGCCGGGCGGCAGCCAGCAGCTCAGTCAGTGCGTAACCCTGGTTGAAGGTCCGTGCCTTTTTGAGCTTGGCGGCAAGCTCCGGCGGCATAGGCGCTCCGGTTTCGTAATTGCGCGCATAGTGCTCGAAAACCGATGGGTAAAGCGCCCAGTGCTCGTTGAACTGCGAGGGGAACTCGACAAAGTCGCGCGCGACCGACGTACCGCTCAGCGTGGGGTACTCCGTGGAAGCGAACATGCCGTGCAGGCCATGGCCGAACTCGTGGAACATGGTAGTGACATCACTAAACGTAATCAGCGCGGGCTGCCCCGGCGCGGGCTTGGTAAAGTTGGCGACGTTATACACCACGGGCAGGGTGCCGCGCAGCTTGGACTGGCCGACAAACTCGCTCATCCACGCGCCGCCGTTCTTGTTGTCGCGCTTCCAGTAGTCGCAGTAAAACAGCGCTAGCGGCGTGCCGTCGGCGTTGCTGACCTCAAATACGCGCACGTCAGGCTCATACACCGGGATGTCGTGGCGCTCCTTGAAGGAAATGCCGTAGAGCAGGTGGGCGGTGTAGAAAACCCCGTTCTGCAGCACGTTGTCGATCTCGAAGTAAGGTTTGAGCTGCGCCTCGTCAAGGTCGTACTTGGCTTTGCGCACCTGCTCGGCGTAGAACTCCCAATCGTAGGGCTGGAGCTGAAAGCCGCCCCTCTGAGCGTCAATCATCGACTGGATGTCAGCGGCCTCAGCATCCGCCTTCGCAGTAGCGGCGGGGACAAGCGCATCGAGGAAGTGCGTTGCCGCTTTGGGAGTCTTCGCGGTCTGGTCTTCGAGCTTCCAGGCGGCGTAGGTGGGGTAGCCCAGCAACTTGGCCTTTTGCGCGCGAATTTGCGCAATGCGGGCGATGGTGGCGCGTGTGTCGTTGTCGCCGTCGCGCTCGGCGCGTGCCGTGGAGTTTGTGAACAGTGCTTCGCGGGTTGCGCGATCTTGCAAGCTGCTCAACTCAGGCTGCTGCGTGGTATTTTGCAGCGGCAGAAGGTAGCCCTCCTGCTTGCGACCTTTCGCCGCGCCTGCGGCAGCTTGTAGCTGCGCCTCGCTCAAACCGACGAGCGCTGTCTTATCCGGTGCCAGATACGCAGCCGCCTTGGTGGCAGCCAGCAGCTTGGTTTGAAACGCATTGCTGAGGGTAGACTCTTCCTCGTTCAGCTGCTTGAGCGTCGCTTGGTCCGTGTCGGATAATTGAGCGCCCGCATGCACAAAGCGGTCATACTGCACCTCCACCAGGCGCAGCTGCTCGGGTTGCAGGTGCAGAGCGGCACGCCCGTCATACACCGTCTTAACCCGCGCGAACAGCTTCGCGTTCAAGTGGATGGCGTCCTGGTGCGCAGCCATCCTGGGAGCTTCTTCGCGCTGCACGGTTTGCAGGGCCGAGTTGGTGTTGGCACCGGCTACGCCGCTAAAGACTTGCATAACGCGGCGCAGTAGCAACCCACTACGCTCCATAGCGACAAAAGTGTTGTCAAAGGTGGGCTTGGCAGGGTCGTTCGCAATGGCGTTTATCTCACGCAGCTCGGCTGCCATACCTGCCTCGATAGCGGGCTGGTAGTCAACGTCTTTGATCCGGTCGAACGGCGGCGCATGGAAAGGCAGGCTGCTTTCCGCATAAAATGGGTTCGCCGGACTGAAGCTCGCCTGCGCGCCCGCACTGCTCCCAGTCAAAGCTCCTGCGGCCATCAGCAAACCCACCCATCGCATGTGCATGTCTCTGTCCTCAATTCCTTGTCCGCGTTCATTGTGGAACCATGATTACATGGTGGTCATAGCAAATACGCTCACCATGTTGACGGTCGCAGGATGCAGGTGGAAAATTAAGAGTTGTCCGACAGAGTGCGCAACCGCAAGGAGTTTATGGCCACCATCACCGTCCCGCCCGTAACCGCCCCCGGTACCCGCGCGCGCAAAGGCACGAATAAGGGTGTGCCACCGCTGCGAGCGGGTCAGGGCCACTCGTTCCTGCTGCGGCGGCTTCACTCGTTATCAGGCATTGTGCCAATCGGCGCGTTCCTCATCGAGCACCTTGTCTCGAACTTTGAGGCGCTGAAAGGCCCCGCAGCATACGCAGCGCAAGTCAAGTTCCTGAACTCACTACCCTTTGTGCGCGTGCTGGAGTGGGTTTTCATCTTCCTGCCGCTGGCCTACCACGCGGGCTACGGCATGTACATCTGGCTGCGCGGCAAGTCGAACGTCATCTACTACCCGTGGGCGGGCAACTGGATGTATGTGGCACAGCGCTGGTCGGGCGGCATCGCGCTTGCCTACATCATTCAGCATGTATGGCGGCAACGGTTTTCAGGCGTCAACCTGCCCGACCATCCGGGCGCGGCCTTCCACAAAGTGCAGGTTGAGCTGCTGCACCCATGGATGTTTGCTATCTATGCGATTGCGATGATCGCCACCTGCTACCACTTTGCGTACGGAGTGTGGCTGTTCGCGGCCAAGTGGGGTATCACGCCGGGCGACCGGGCGCGGCGCAACTTCGGCTGGCTGTGCGCAGCGGCTGGGGTGCTGCTATGCGTCATCGGCCTGGCCAGCATGTGGGCGTTTATTGAACCGAAGTACCGCAATGCGCCGTCAGATTTAACACCGATGCAAATTACCGAGGGCACGCAGGCAGCTGCTCCCCTTGGGCAGGCGCACACACAGGATTGAGGCATTCCCGATGGCTGCATCACCCAGGATTATCGTAGTCGGCGGCGGCCTTGCGGGCCTCTCGGCTGTCATCAAGATCGCCGAGGCCGGCGGTACTGTCGATCTGTTTTCGATTGTGCCCGTCAAGCGGTCGCACTCCGTGTGCGCGCAGGGTGGCATCAACGCGGCTAAAAACCTGAAGGGTGAAGGCGACACTACCGCCGCGCACTTCGATGACACGATCTACGGCGGCGACTTCCTGGCGAATCAAACACCGGTGAAGAATATGTGCGATGCCGCGCCGGCGATTATCGACCTGCTCGACCGCATGGGAGTGCCGTTCAACCGTACGCCCGAGGGATTGCTGGACTTCCGACGATTTGGCGGAACGCTGTACCACCGGACTGCATTTGCAGGAGCAACAACAGGCCAACAGCTGCTTTACGCCCTGGACGAACAAGTCCGCCGGTATGAGTCTGAAGGCAAAGTCACTAAGTACGAGGGTTGGGAGTTTCTGTCATCGGTGCTCGACGGCCAGGGCGTATGCCGCGGCATTTGCGCGATGAACCTGCGCGATATGTCAGTCCGCACGTTTGATTCCGACGCAATTATTCTGGCAACCGGGGGCATCGGCGCGATCTTCGGCAAGAGCACCAATTCTGTGGTGTGTACAGGCTCTGCGCAGTCGGCTGTGTACCAGCAGGGTGCGTACTACGCCAACGGCGAGTTCATCCAGGTGCATCCGACCTCCATCCCCGGCGAGGACAAGCT
>CAXSHS010000030.1:0-681 GCA_964237325.1 uncultured Acidobacteriaceae bacterium
GCGCGCCTATGAGCTATATCTCATCAAATACCAGCAGGCAGCCGAGGCCTACCCGCTCGTGATCGTTTCGCAACGTACGTTGTTCCAGACACAAATCGGCTACCTGCAATCGCTGGAACAGGTCTGGATGACCGCCGCCGCTTTGCAGAACTACACCCTGCACGGCAGCCTTGAAGCTCCGTACTCCAGCGGCTCGCCGACCACCACCATCAACCTGCCAAACGGCGGCTTGAACGAATAGGAGACTCACGATGCTCCACGCAATCCTCCACGCAATCCTCATGGCCGCCACCATGGCTTGGGAAATCCTGTGGGCGCTCATCCTCGGCTTCCTGCTCTCGGCGGTCGTGCAGGCAGTGGTCTCGAAGGAAGAGATGTCGAGCCTGCTGCCGGACGATACGCCGCGCACCATCGTCAAAGCCTGCGGCCTGGGAGCGGCCAGCTCGTCCTGCTCCTACGCCGCGGCGGCCTTGACCCGGTCCATGTTCTCCAAAGGTGCTAACTTCACGTCTTCCATGGCGTTTCAGTTCGCCTCCACTAATCTCGTGATCGAGCTCGGCATCCTGCTCGCCGTGCTCATGGGCTGGCAGTTCACGCTTGCCGAGTTTATCGGCGGCCCGCTAATGATCGCCCTGCTGGTGCTGCTCTTCCGCGCGTTCCTGCGGCCTCCGCTGGTGGAAG
>CAXSHS010000030.1:691-29937 GCA_964237325.1 uncultured Acidobacteriaceae bacterium
GAAGCCGCGCGCAAACAGGCCGAGCGCGGCATCCAGGGTCGTATGGAAGGCCATGCGGCTATGGATATGAGCGTGCACGAAGGCACCCTGTGGCAGCGCGCGACCTCAGGCAAAGGTCGCACCGCCATCAGCCACTTTTTCTTCATGGACTGGGCTTCGCTGTGGCTTGACATCGCCGTCGGCCTGCTCATCGCGGGCGGCCTGGCGGCATGGGTGCCGAAGCACTTCTGGCAGGCGTTCTTTCTGGTCGGCCATCCGATATTGGCCAAGCTGTGGGGCCCGCTCATCGGCCCCCTGGTCGCGGTGCTTTCCTTCGTCTGCTCGGTCGGCAATGTGCCCCTGGCAGCAGTGCTGTGGAACGGCGGCATCAGCTTCGGCGGGGTGATCGCATTCCTCTTCGCCGACCTCATTGTGCTGCCTATTCTCGACATCTATCGCAAGTACTACGGCTGGAAGGTCAGCGCGTTTCTCTTTGTCACCTTCTACGCTGCCATGGCCGGTGCCGCGCTTGTCGTCGAGTTCGTCTTTGCGGCGTTTCATCTCATCCCGCAGCAGCGCAATGCGCGCATCATGCAGGAAGCCGTTTCCTGGAACTACACCACCTGGCTCAACCTCATCTTCCTTGCAATCGCCGCGCTGCTGGCCTTTCGCTTCTTCAGGACGGGCGGTCCGGAGATGCTCCGCATGATGGGCAACGATGCAGGCAGCATGCATGGGGAGCATTGCGGGCACGATCATGCCGGTCATGCGCACCACCATGGCTGAATCCTCAACGATACTGCGGTCTCGACGTCGATCCGCAAATACCGTGCTCATTGGTGTGGGTCTCGAACTAAATTTTCAATCAGAATGGCAAACGGCGCAGCTGGGAAAAGCAGCAGTATAAGCACCCCAAAGATATACCGCCCACGGGTGCGATTCGAACAATCCACATAGGTGAGCCCACAAATGCATCTGCGAGCAACCTGCTTAGGCGAATCCTGCGCATAACCAGAATTCCCCATCGCCCGAACAAGCGTAATTGCGGTAACTCATACGGGTATATGAGTGCCTGTTTCCAACCTAAACTCGGCCCGCGCACTCGTGTAAAAACGGAGATACAATTTTGCCATGGACACGATCCTCCCGATCAATGCTCTGGCCGCGCCGCGTACTCTGGTCCTCGACCCTCCCATGACAGACGCAGAGTTTGAGCAGTTTTGTCGGGTCAATGACCTCGGTAAAATCGAGCGGACTAGCGATGGAGTGATCGAGATGAATGCACCGGCAGGTTTTGCCACCGGCGATGGAAACGCCGAAATCATCGCGCAGCTGCGCAACTGGTGGAAGACGCACAAGCAGGGTAGGACCAGCGATTCCGCCACCGGCTTCTACTTGCCGGACGGCTCCATGCTGAGCCCTGACGCCGCCTACCTGACGCAGCCCAGGCTCGAAACAATAACGAAAGCAGACCGGCGCGGCTTTTTGCATATTTGTCCCGACTTCATCATTGAATTGCTTTCGGAAACAGACCGGCACCTCCGGGTACATTCCAAGATGAAGCAATGGATTGAAAATGGAGCGCAGCTCGGCTGGTTAATTGACCCTTACCGCCAGGCAGTCACCATATATACGCCGGAAGGCCATGTTACAAAATCCGACATCGACAAGCTGGAAGGCGCACCTCCTGTAACCGGCTTTATCTTGAATCTTGAGGAAGTTTGGAGCTGTTACTAGGGGTGGTAGATAGCCAGTACGCAACGTATAAGTGCAAAATGCCGCGCCGTAACATTGTGCTCCGGCACATATTCAAACCGGGTCAGAAAGTCGAACGGCCCGCCCAGCTCGCGGCTATGGTGCAGCTGCCGCAATGTAGAGCGATGTGTCTAGGGCGCAACCACTTCAAACAGCAGTCCGGTCCCGGCGCGCAGCTTCCAATACGGGTCCGTGAGCTTGAAAACAACCGCACCTCCATCACTCACCGACCCAATACCAAAGCCATCCAGGTCATAGACACCGGCTGCCGTGGTCGAGAATGGCCCCATCGCCCGCTCCGGTCCGTCCGGCACAAGCGGCGGCGCATACACACCGGTGCCGTCCGCGCGACCCACCGGCTGGCTATACCGGTCATACACTTTCGTCGCGATGTTAACGCCGTACACCTCATCGCCGCCGATCTGCACC
The DNA here is from genome assembly GCA_964237325.1 of uncultured Acidobacteriaceae bacterium. Taxonomy (GTDB): domain Bacteria; phylum Acidobacteriota; class Terriglobia; order Terriglobales; family Acidobacteriaceae; genus EB88. The sequence goes on from CAXSHS010000030.1 coordinate 2,855, forward strand.
GTTATCCAGTCGCTGGTGCTGTGGGTGGCACCACCCAGCGGGGTGTGCGTTTCAATCACGTCAAGCCAGCTAGCGGCGGCCAGCAGCTTTACACGTATCGGTTCTGTAGACCCATGCCAATCTACCGTGGTGAACAGGAGGCTCAGCCCCGTCGGGCTCATGGCTGTCACTGAGCCCACCACCTCCGCGCTGCTCGCAAGGTACTCGCCATCGGCGAGCGGAATCCGCTGCATCAGCCGAGCCGCCACCTTTGCGCCGACATATGCATGCTTCGCGTCAAGGCTCTGCTCCAGCGTAGCCGGCAATGTAGAACCGGCAGGCACAGATACGAACACCGGCTTCGCTGCACTTGCTGTCGGGGCCGCACTAATCAACGAGAAACAGAGCAGCGGCAAAGCCGCCCATGCTGCTATATGTCGGGCTGTGTCGCTAGCTATCCGGCGTTCCAAAATCCCTCCCTGCGGCTCCCGGGCGGCGCGTGCGACCGGCGGATCGTAACGGCGCGGGTCTTGTCGTAGTGCTCAAGCCGATGCAAGGACATCCCGGCGACCATGACTAGGATGTCCAATCGCGGAAGCGCCGTCGATTTCCCTGAAAGTGACTTTACCGGATCACGACTTAAGTCCCTATCGAGCCCCGCAAACAACAAAAGCAGCCCGAAGGCTGCTTTGCTTTCATTAAAATGAATGGTGCCGAAGAGAGGACTCGAACCTCCACACCCTTGCGAGTACGTGGACCTGAACCACGCGCGTCTGCCAATTCCGCCACTACGGCATTTCCGCCCCATATACCTGTTACTGACGAGGCTCAGGAAGCAGTCTTGAGTCTCCCAAAATGAACCCTGCCTGTCAAATCGCCGCCTGTCTGCATCGTAATTAGAACTCGCGCATAGGGGAGGGCAGGGAAGCATATGAACGAAGCAGAAGCCGGGACGATCCCCGGAGGCCACGCGGCGGAAATTCGGAGACTGGTGCACGACCTTAGCAACGCACTCGAAATCATTGTGCAAACCCACTACCTGCTCAAGCTGGGCACACCGGACGAATCGAACCTCCAATGGCTCAACTTGATGGACAACGGTGTGCGCCAGGCCACGGCAATTAGTGGGGACCTGCGTCGCTACATCATCCTGCACGCCGCCGGAAATTAGCCGCTTATTGTCCAGGCGCGCGCTTCAGGCTGACCGTGCGTTTTATGTCATCTGTACCGGCGGAATGCGTCATGAGGATGCCAGTTAGCAGGTAGGTGCCGGGCAACGTCGAGCTCACCCCCGACTCGCGCTCAGAACCGGAGTAAGTGCCGCGCTCCAGGTGCCCGCTGAAGCTGTAAGAGACACCATGGATCGCCTGCGTTGCAAATGCAACCGCATGCCCATCGACGTGGGTAGTGGCAAAGCGGTACGTCACTGCGGCGACATGCGGGTCTGGGTCCACGTGCTCTGTCATATAGCCGTCAAGCCGCCCGTCCTCAAAGTACAGCTCGATCTCCCCGCCATGCTTGTCCCACGGGTACCGTCCTTCCGCCTCGGGTGACATATCTGTGTGGCCGGTCGCAATTACGGGTCGAGGGGTGGCACCGGACTCGTCATCAGGTTTTCCGGTTGAGCGCTTTTGCAACGACGGCGGCTTCGCGCCCGTGTCTTGCCCCGCATTTTGCGTAGCATCCGGTACTGTAGGAGGTATTTCCTGCCGTTGACTAGCAGTTTGCCCGCGCAGCACCCCCGGTACAAGCAGCAAGGCTGCAGACAACGCCGCCTTGCTACCCAGGCTCCCCATCCACCTACTGACCCGTCCCAACGCTCTTTTTTCGTGCCGTCTCAAACTCATCGCCTGCCTTCCACTCCGTCGGCGCGCCCGCGCTAGCCTGCCAGCCCAGCATCAGCCCAAACTGCGCCATGCGCGCATCGCCTCGAAAGTCCATGCTCTCGTGGTACTCATCGCTCGGCTGGTGGTAGTGGTGCGCGGTGTAATCTTTCTGCTGCGCCTCGCCCCACGCGGCGTCATGCCCTTCAAACAACGTGCCCTCACCGATGGAAAACGCCGGGATGCCCACCCGCGCCAGCGAGAAATGATCGGACCGGTAGTAAGACCCGGCCAATGGAAACTGGTCCGGCTGAATTTTCAATCCGAACGCCTGCGCCGTTTTCTCCACAACCGGGTAAAACTGCGTCCGCTCCGAGCCGCTCACCTCCGCACTCATCGGGATGCCGATCGGCTGCAAATCGTCATAATTCAGGTCCAGCGCCACATCCTTTGCCGGTACGGGCGGGTGCAGCCCCAGGTACGCCGAACCCAGCAGCCCCTGCTCTTCCGCGGTCACCGACGAAAAGTAAACCGTGTGCGGCGGCGGCGTTTTCGCCTGCGCGAACGCCCGGCCCATCTCAATCACAATGCCGCAGCCGGTCGCGTTGTCGTCCGCGCCGTTGTAAATGCCGTCACCTTTCGCATTGGGGTCGATCCCCAGGTGATCGTAGTGCGCGCTATACAGCACCGCGCTGGCCGGGGCCGCATCGGCGCCCTCCACCTTGCCCACCACATTCGCTGAGCTGTAAGGCCGCACCACGCTGGCTACATGCGCCTGTAGCCGCACCGGCAGCTCCACCGGTTTAAAGCCCCGCTTGCCCGCCGCGTCGATCTCCTTATCCAGGTCGAGCCCGGCAGACGCCATCAGCTTGCGCGCCGTGTCCAGCTGCAGCCAGCTTGCCGCCTTGAGCGTCGCCAGCGTATCGCCTTTCAGGTAGCTCTTTTCAATCGCTTGCGAGTTCTGCACCACAGCCCACGGGTAGCTCGCTAGGTCCGTCCGGTGGATGATGAGCACTCCCGCCGCTCCCAACCGCGCCGCCTGCTCGTACTTGTAGGTCCAGCGCCCGTAGTAGGTCAGGGCTTTTCCTTTAAAAAATTTCTCATCGTCCGACGGTGGCTCGTTCACAATCACCAGCAGGACTTTCCCTTTCACGTCCACGCCCGCGTAGTCGTTCCACCCGTACTCAGGCGCATTGATGCCGTAGCCGACAAACACAATCGGCGCATCAATATCGGCTGTAGCGACGCCGCGCTCGTCCTTGGTCACAAAATCAGTGTTGTACATCAGCGGGATGGGCTGCCCTGACGTAGCGCCCTTTTGGGGCACCAGCGTGAACTTCGTCGCGGCTTCATCGGTATGCACCGCGTACAAGTCCACCTTCTGGAAATACGTACCGCCATCCCCGGCAGGCTTCAGCCCGTTCAAAGCAAATTCAGTCGCAATATACTCGGCGGCCAGTTCTGCCCCGCGCTTGCCGGGACCGCGCCCTTCCAGCAAGTCGCTCGACAGGAACCTGACATGTGCCCGGATATTCTCAGGGTTGATCAGCGAAGCCGCTTGCTGCGCTGCACCCGGCACCCCTGCAACCTGCGGCACAGGAGGCAAAGCAGAAGGTTGCTGTGCGGTTGCAGATAGGGCAAGCAGCGCGAGAGGCAAGGCGGCAAGTACGAGACGGGGCATGGACGCTCCTCAAAGGATGTGTGGCAAGGGTATATCACGTTGTAACTACGGGTCATCCTGAGTGGGTGTGTGCAAAGTTGCAAGGTTAATCATTCATATCCGGTGTCATCCTGAGCGAAGTCGAAGGACCTGCTTGGTTTGAAATTTACGCCTCGACCTGGAAACAACGCTTCCAAGAGTGACAAGCTTTATCTCTAGACGGGTGCCTTCCTATGGAGCAGACTGACGTAGCACCCGGCAACCATGCCGCGCGCAAGGGGTCACGGTATGAGCATGAGTGCAAACATCGCAGGGGAACTGGCATTGCTGGTCAGGGTGCCGCTTCAGCACCTCTACGCAGGCGTACTGCCGCTATGGTTTCTGGTGCTGGCGCTCTTTTTACCTCGCGTGGCGCTGTTTCTGGGCTGGTTGCAGGGGTTCCGCTTTCCGGTGTTATTCCCGGCACCCCTTCTGGTCGATGCCATCTTCTGGCTCCTGCTGCCGCGTGTACTGGTCCTGCTGATGATCTACGCCCGCGAAGGCATCAGCACCTGGTTCGGCATCCACCTGCTGGCTGCGCTGCTGGTCTACGGCACCGGCTCGCACCGGTTTGCCAATCGCGGTTAAAGCGCCCTTAAAGTTCAGCCGCAAGCGTCAAAAATTCGGCCATAGATCAAGCCGCATGAATACCTTGCGGGCAAGGCCGGTCAGCGGCAGCGCCGGCAGCTCATCGCAGGACTGCCACACCATGCCCTCTGTACTCGGCAGCTCGCTTTCCTCCATCGCCACAATGCTGATGGTGAAGTTGGTGGTGGTAATGGCATGCTTTAATCGCAGAACAGGCAGCCGGCCCGGCACCGCATGGTTATGTACCTGGCTGTTTGTGTTTGTAAAAAAGCTTGAAAGCGGCTCCGGGATTTCCGGCAGCTCCCACATTCCGGCCATCAGGCTTTCCCCCGCACCGCGCTGCACCAGCAGCACCTCACGCAGCGGAAAACCGTCCGGAGCAATGCCTGCATCGCGCATCACCAGCGCATAAGCAGTAGCACGCCGCAGCTGCGGCTTACCGGCTGTTTTAGGGTGCTCGCCGCGCGTGCGGCACCATGGTTGCACTGGGCAGCTCAGGCACCGAGGTGCGCGCGGCAGGCACACCGTGGCTCCCAGCTCCATCATGGCCTGGTTGCTGTCGCCTGCGTGCTCGGGATCAAGCAGTGCCTGCGCGCCCGCGCGGATGGCGCGCAACAGCTCCGGTGCCGACAGCTCCCCAAACGATTTCTGAGCCGATTTCTGGGGCAATCCCTCGGATACCCCCAGGGGTGCTTCCTCAAACTCTTCATTCTCTTCGTTGCTTGCCGAGAGCTTCGGGAAAAGCCCATCCATCCTGATAATGACCCGCTCCACATTGCCGTCAACCACGGCTATCGGTTCGCCGAATGCGATACTTGCGATGGCCGCCGAGGTGTACTCGCCGATGCCGGGCAGTTTGCGCAGCTCAGTCGAAGCTTGCGGCAAAGCCCCGTTGTAGCTTTCTACAACCATTTGCGCTGCACGGTGCAGCATACGCACACGCCGGTAGTAGCCCAGGCCGCTCCACAGGGCCAGCACCTCCGGCTCCCCGGCAGCGGCCAGCGAAGTAACATCCGGAAACCGTTTCATCCAGCGGTCATAATGATCCAGTGCGGCGGCAGTGCGGGTCTGCTGCAGCATGATCTCTGAAATCCATATCGCATATGGGTCGCGCGAGCGGCGCCACGGCATGTCTCGCTTGTGCTGGTAAAACCAAGCCAGCAGGGCTTGGCCGGGAGTGTCAGGCATAGTGGCTTCATTCTAAAAGCTTCAGCCGACATCGCGCATCCCGAAGCATCCACAAGCACCCGGCATTTATAACGGGTACAGAGTTCAGCTGCCTTCACTCAGGATCGGAATGCCTACAAACAAGCCGCGATTTACCCGCCCCACCTTTCTAATGTGCCCGCCTCGCTTTTTCGATGTGCAGTATGTCATCAACCCGTGGATGGAAGGCAATCTCCATGCAGCCTCTTATCCGCTCGCCCTTGAGCAATGGAAACAGCTGCACAATACACTCGGCGAGCATGCCGATATCCTGCAGGTGGAACCCCAGCCCGCTCTGCCCGATATGGTCTTTACCGCCAACGCCGGTCTTGTCAGTGGAAATGACGACGGCACCGCTGTGCTGAGTCGCTTTCGCTGTGCCGAACGCCGGGGTGAGGAAAAGCACTTCCGCGCCTGGTTTGAAGTCGAAGGCTTTACCGTTCACGACGTACCCGCCGAGACCCAGTTCGAGGGCGAAGGGGACGCGCTGTTCACCCCGGACGGCACACGCCTGTGGGCCGGTCACGGCTGGCGCACCGGCCTCGAAAGCCACGCCCTGCTGCGCGAACTCTGGCCCGGTATCGCGGTTACCTCACTACGCCTCATCGACCCGCGCTTCTACCATCTCGACACCTGCTTCGCGCCGCTCCCCAACGGCGATCTGCTCTACTATCCCCCCGCCTTCGACGAGCTCTCCCGCACAGCGATTGAAGCCTTCTACCCACCGGAAGAGCGCATCGCTGTCGAGGAACCGGACGCACTGCGCTTCGCCTGCAATGCTGTCAGTACCGGCAACACGATCCTGCTCAACGAAATCAGCCCGAGCCTATGTAGCCGGATCGAAGCCCGTGGCCTGAAGGTGAAACAAGTGCAGCTCAGCGAATTCCTCAAAGCCGGCGGCGCCGCCAAGTGCCTTTGCCTGCGTGTCAGCGAGCTTTCAACCTACAGATAGAGCGTGAACAAAAGTACAGAACTTGTTCAATAAATAAGTTTGAAGTTTCCTTGTTGCACAAAAATATAACTTTGGTGTCCTTAGGACCGAGGCGAGTGTGCATACAACAACTCTGCGCAAGGTAGGCGGATCAATCATGATGGCCGTACCTCCTGCTCTCTTGGAACAGCTGCATATCTCAGCAGGCTCAACAGTCGGTGTGGAGCTGGATGGCGAGCGCCTTATCGTAAAATCGACCCGCCCGCGCTACACACTGGAAGAGCTTCTCGCACAATGCGATCCAAGCATCCCCATGACGGATGAAGAACGTGAATGGCTCGATGCACCGGCTGTAGAAAATGAGATTATTTGAAACGAGGAGATATCTACCTCGTTTCCCTCGACCCTGGCTGTCGGACATGAGCAGCAAGGTTCTCGCCCTGTGTTAATCGTCTCCCCGGAAGCATTTAATCGTAAAATGAACCTTGTTGCGATCGCTCCCATTACTTCGGGCAGAGCCTTTGCAAGAAAGGTCGGATTTGCTGTACCTCTACAAAATGCCGGAAGAAAGACCGCAGGCGTGATCCTTTGTCATCAACTAAGAATGATCGACATACAGGCACGTAAAGGCCGGTATCTCGAAACAATACCGATGGAACTTGTTAAAGATGTTCTTGCAAGACTTGAAATCCTGTTCCAGAAATTGAAACTTGTGCTTCATTGCTCAGCTGCTTGTTCTAAGCTCGACAGCCATTTTGAATTCTTGGCAGCCGGCTTTTTTGACGGGTACAGCATCGCTAGAATGGGTCTATTCAGCGATTTGCTGATCTTTGCCGATGTGCTTCCGCTCCTACGATCAGTACTCTCATGGTTTGTGGGACGCTTAGAGCAAAAGCAGAATGTGTGCAGGTACAAAATACATGTCATCCTGGACATGTGTCAGCACAAACGCGTGTCATTCTAAAGCAAGTGTCTTCTTGAACACGTGTCATCCTGAGATATGCGTTAACCCAGATATATCATTCTAAATATGCGTGAATCCAGATATGTGTCATCTTGAGTGAAGCTTCCACAGCAAGCGCAGTCAAAGGACCTGCTTTTGCCTAACTCCTCACACCATCTTTGTTTTAGCTCAAACCCGGAGCTTCTCTGGCACAGGTAAGTCCTTTCGAATCAGCAAAAGCACACTTCTCTAAATAACAAGCCAACATTTTGTTACCGTCGTTTCTAAATTCTCGGCACACCTTTTTTGGATTGAAAACTGCACCTCTTTTGCAGCAATTATATGAACCTCACGTTAAGAACACACAAAAAACATCTGTTTTCGACCAAAAAACAGCCTGTTTTCATGTCCCGCTCTCTTCCTCGAAAGTGTCAAAAAACACCGTTTTTCCACATGCAGCAAAGGCCACCTTTTCAGGTGGCCTTCACGCTCTTGCGGCACTTCTACTGCCTGGATGGCTAGTCGCCGGCGACGGGCTCTTCAACCCGTTCCGCTTCCACAACCGGCACCGCAACCCGTGGTGCAGGCGCAATCGAGCCGATCGAGATTAACCCCGGCTCCGCAGGCTTCTCCCCAAGAATGTTCTCGCGGTACAGCTTCGCCATCCGCGCATTCTCCGCATCAGCCTTCATCTTGGCATCTCGCGCGCGCATCTTCTCCTCGCGCGAGTTCTTGGCAACACCCGATAGCTCAAACGTGTTGTTTGCTGCCGAGTCCACGTGATCTTGGTTCAGCACCAGCGTATGCTGCGCCTCGCCCAGACCCACCTTCTTGCCGCCCGCGAAGATTTCATGCCGCCCATGCTCCTCATACCACTTGGTAAGCGTGGAGGTCATGTGCATCTTCTCGATGATGTTGCGCCAACCCACACCCGTGTTGTACGCGCAAAAGCTGATCTCACCCTCTTGCGTCGCATACGGGATAATGCACTGCTCGGTACGACGGAAATCGTAGTTGAACAGATCCTGGAACCACATCCCCGCGATAAACAGGAAGTTCCAGCGATCGTTCCGACGCTTTTCGATGTCGGCCATGGTGCGGTCCGCGGTGACCTTGCCGTACTTGCGGCCGGTCGCACCGAAGCACTTGTCGAACTTCGCTAACAGGTCGACGATACGGAAATGCGTAGGCGACTTGGTTGGGTCGTAGTTCCGTAACAGCGCAAGCGATACGCCGATGATCGAAAGCCACTTGCCGCGCGCCGCGTCGTTAATCTTCGCAACATCCTTTGCCAACCGGTCTGCGTTCAGAAACGCAGTGACTGGTACGGCTTCCTTGGTTTCCTTGTCGATCATCAGCGCCATGCCGATACCGCAGTTTGGGTGGCAGCCGCAGGAGAGCTGGCCCCAGTCATGGTTCGGTCCATGCACCAAGTCGGCCCAGTCCGAGAAGGTCGACATAAACGAGATCGGAAACCAGTCGCGTGTCGGCTCGCCGAGTCCGGTCTGGTTCTTGACATCGTGCGCCATGTGGCTCAGCGTGTAGCGCTGCGCTTCGCGGCGTTCGTCCGTCACATCCTCATCGCGGCCCGTGAATGACACCGGCTGGAACGAAATGAAGTTGATACGCTTCGGGTTATCGAGCGCGAACTGAATGATGCGACCGACCTGCTCGTTGTTGATGCCGTTGATGATGCAGGTCACCGGCACAATGTCCACGCCTGCTTCGTGTAGGTTGTGAATGGCCTGGAGCTTCACGTCAAACGCATTGCCGACCTTGCGATGCGAGTTGGCGGCGTTGCCGATACCGTCAAACTGCAGGTACGCATAGCGCAGACCAGCTTCCGCAGCAGCCTTGCATAGCTCCTTCGACTTAGCAAACTCGATACCGTTGGTAGCGGCTTGTACAGAGGTGTAGCCAACCTTGCGGGCATACGCGATCGCATCGAGGAAGTAAGGCGACAGCGTCGGCTCACCGCCTGAAAACTGCACCGACATCTGGCGGCGCGGCTTGATGGTTACCGCGTTGTCAAGCATGGTCTTGATCTCGTCCCACGTCAGCTCGTGCACAAAGCCGACTTGGTTCGCGTCCATGAAGCAGGGATCGCACATCATGTTGCAGCGGTTCGTCAGGTCGATCGTCAGCACTGAGCCGCGTCCGTGCGTTACGGTTGAAGTCCCGTGATTGTGCAAGCCTTCGTCATTGTGCGCCTTGATGTCGCGGCCCGGGAACACTTCTTCAAGGTGACGGAAGAACTCAGTATCCATCGCCATCACATCTTCAAAGTGGCCATGCTTGGGGCAATCCTTCACCATCAGGATCTTGCCGTCGCGCTCAATGATCTGCGCCTTGATCTCACCGACTTTCTCATTCAGCAAAATCTCATGCGGCAGCTTGCCGTCAATAATCTGCTGGCGAATCTCAGGCACACACTTGGGGCACAGCGAGTCGGTCGTACGCGGCCAGCCGAGCGGGGGCTTTTCCTTCTGGTAGCTCTTCAACAGCGGCTTGTCTGACCACTTGGGCGTAAACGAGGCATTCGGCTTGATACTGTTGAGCTTGTCGAAGACAATCCAAGCGCCCTGTGCGGCAAGGGTCAGCGTACGTTCGGCATATTTGTAGGCTTTCGGCATAGTGGTAAGACGCTCCTGGGAGTGATGAAGTTTGGCTCTGCCAACTGCGTGAAGATACTTTGAAGCATGCCTGCCTCATAGGTATATCGGCGGCATACGGCTCAGAAAGTTCAATTGCATGCTGAGCCCGCAAACCGCTCCAAACGAGTTTGCCTCGCCTCTTCGTCTGCCACACTATAGTACCCATGCATCCCGCGAAGGTGGTATAGATTTACGGCAAACGGAGTCGAAGTAAGCCTGAACGGCAAGGAAGCCGGGTTAAGCGGTAACAACCTGCGAGCTTATAAAAGAAAAATTAAAATGCTTCTGCCGCCCTCTTCTATTGCGACTGGTGAAAGAGTGCGCGCTTTACATCGGGATAGAATTCGTCGAAAAGGTTGACCGCGCCACGTTCCAGCAGGGAGGCACCCCAGGTCTTAAAGACGACAATCGTCCGGACGCTTTGCTGGGGGTAATAGGTCTGCGTGAGCGCAGCGGCTATTCCATCGCCAACCACATCGGAGTAGTTAAAGGATCGAGTCCCTGAGTCATTCTGCGAGACGAAGACTCTCTTAATTGCGTACTCACCGCGTTCCTCATGGGTTCCGGTACTCAGCCGGTAATAGCGCGGGTCCTGGCGAAAAACAATCGGCAGCAAACCATCGGTCAGCTCTCGTGAAATACCCTGCCGCACGGCTGCAATGCCGGCCCGCTCTCCGAATGCCTTTCCATTGGTGCCGTACCGTGGATCGCCGTTTCTCCAGGTCCCGTAACCGGCCGAAGCGACAATGGTCACGAGCGTTCTCACGCGAAGCTCCTCATGAAGCGGGTAAACCAGTTTGTCTTGCACGGTAAATGCCGGGATGCGCTCTCCCGGCTCTACAACATCAGACCACTTTCGTCGTGCAACCGCTTCTGAAGACGCCGGCCGGGTTGCGGGCACTGCTACCTGGCCCGATGGCTGCTGCGGCTGCGGTGCATCCGGCAACGTCTCTGCCCGGGCTGCCGTTCCGCAGAAAACCAGGGCTGAGCTGAGAAAAGCACGCGTCATGAAAGATGCAAAATTCAAGGTAGCAACCTCTGAGTACTTCTGTCGGACCTGCAGCATCCGGGTGAGAATCACGAAATGAGTCATTGTCTCTTGCCGGTAACCCTTGTGAATGAGGACGTGCGCTGCCTCCGTTACTTTCTGGTGATCTCCTTGATTGTAAGAGCGGAATGGGTGCATAGTCGTGCCTGGCGCAGAATACTGAGATTGAGGCTGGGGATGTCCCGACGTTTGCGGATGCAGGCATACGGAAAATGCGTAGCGTTGGCTCTGGCTGCAATCGGAGTCCTAATGGCGGCTACCGGCTGCGGGCATAAACAGAAGCTTGCCGCTGCCCCGCCATCCGCGCCTCCTCCATATGCATCCGGAGCGCCGCCGTACAAAACGTTTCCCCCTTCGGGCTCGGCTCTTCCCCCAGCCGCCGCTTCCACCGGTCAGGTCGGTTCCGCGGCTGGTACCGGCGCAGATACCCCGGAAGACCTGGCCTACGTGAGCGCACACCCGCCCATCTGGACACAAACCGGAATCGCAAGCTGGTACGGACCGCCGTATGACAGGCATCGCGGGGCAAACGGTGAGATCTTCGACCAGAACCACCTCTCTGCCGCGCATCGCGAGCTGCCCCTCGGCTCCCTGCTGCGAGTCACCAATCCGCGCACCGGGCAAAGCTCCGTAATGCGCGTCACCGACCGGGGGCCGTTTGTGCCGGGGCGCGTGCTCGACTTGTCGCTGGCCTCAGCCAAGGCAATCGGCGTATGGGCACCGGGTACGGCTACCGTGCAGATCGAGGTCTTCTCCGCGCCTAAGCCGATCGCCGAAGGGGGGCGCTGGTGCGTGCAGATCGGCGCATTCCATGACGAAGGTAAGGCGCTGAAGCTTCAGGCAAGCCTGCAACGCCGCTACGCAACCGCCAAGGTCATCGAGTTTACCGGCCCCACCGGCCACTGGGTCCGTATACGGCCTTTGGGGGATGACAAGGGCAAAGCGCAGGAGATTGAAAACACGGTGCAGCCGGTAGAAGGTGCCGCCTACCTGACGCGGCTGGATTGAGGTGTAAATAGCATGATTCGTCAGCGCCAACTCTCACTCTTTGAGATACGCTGTGCTGCATGGACATCCACGCGCCCGAAGGACCGACGCGCTCCCTCAAGGATTTCGCAATCCACATTTTGATCGTGACGATTGGCATCCTGATCGCCTTGGCGCTTGAAGGTATTCGCGAGACAGTGCATGAGCACAATTTGGTCGGTGAAACGCGCGAAAACTTCCTGCGCGAGCTTGAGTTCAACCGCAAGCAACTAAAGCTGGAGACTGCGAACGTGCGTCAAACGCGTGAGCAGGTGGACAATATCTTACTTACCATGCCCGTGCTGCTGAAAGCGCCGGATCGATTGAAGCAGCAGATTAGGGATTTAAAACCAGGCTTCTACTTCTTCGGCGATACGAGCTGGAACGCAGCACTTCCAAGCGGTGCGCTGACCTACATGAAAACAGCGGAGTTAAATCGATTTGAAACTGCTTTCTTTACCGTCCGGAATTATGTAAATGACCAGAAAGTCGCGCAGCCTCAGTGGATTGCCATTGAATCTTATTTCCAGAGTCGCGGCAAATATAGCTCGCAGGAAGTTGTAGAAGGTGAAGAGAGACTGCGTGCATTTCAGCTTGAGCTCACAATTATGGAGCATGGAGTTAGAGAGCTTTCAGGCGATCTCGATGAGGCGCTTGCCAAGCATTAAAGGCTTAGTGGAGCAAGTCAGCCGGGGTAACCTGCTCTTACCAAAGCAAATCCGTAAACGCCTTCAACGGAATCACCCTCTCCAACAAAGAAACAGCATCCTCAACCTTGAGCACTCCATGCTGATATCGCAGCAGAGACCCGTCCGCAGGGTCGATGACATAAATCGCCTGCACGCCCATGCTTTCAAAATCCGCTAGGCGAACTACCAGGCGGGCGATCCGGTCTTCCGGGCTTAGAATCTCAAAGATCACCAGCGGCGGGGCTGTCGCAATCGGTGCGCGGGGCAGGCTTGCGTCGAGTATGGCAATGTCAGGAACGCGGTAGCGGCGCTCGCTCGTTTTCGTGCGCAGCTCCGGTCGAACCCGGATATTCCATTCCCTGGCTCGCGGAACAAAAAATCCTACAATCGCGCTCTGCCATGCGGAATGCTCGTCTTCGCCCACGGTTCGCTCCTCGATGACGCCGTCGATGAACTCCGCATCCGGCTCAAAGCTGCTCCTGAGATACTCCTCAACCGACATCTGTACCGCTGTTGCTGTCGTGGTTGCCATGGCACCCTCATGCTGAGTGTAGACCCGGCTCAGGCTAAGAAAACAGTCTGCATCTGTAAAGCAAGGCATAACCTTAAAGCAGGCGGTTGCGCCGGAAGGAAGACATATGGCAAGGGTTTTCATAACAGGGTCTTCCGATGGGCTGGGGCAGATGGCGGCCCAGCTGCTGGTGGAGCAGGGGCACAGCGTGGTTTTGCACGCGCGCAACGCATCGCGCGGCAACGTAGCGCAGGTGGCTGTGCCGGGAGCAGAGGCGCTGGTGATCGGCGACTTCAGCTCACTTCGAGAAGTATGCAAAACGGCTGAAGAGGTGAACCGGCTGGGAGTCTTCGATGCGGTGATCCACAACGCAGCGGTGGGGTACAAGGAAAAACAGCGCGTTCTCACAGAAGATGGACTGCCGCTGGTGTTCCAGGTCAACACATTGGCACCATACATGCTGACCGCGCTCATCGAAAAACCGAAGCGGCTGATCTACATCAGCTCTGAGCTACACCGCAAGGCAGACGCGAGCCTCGACGACCTGCTATGGGAATCCCGAGCCTCGAAATGGAATGGGACCAGGGCCTACTCTGAAACCAAGCTGCATGACACGCTGCTGGCCTTTGCCATGGCACGGCGCTGGCCCGGGGTGCTGTCGAACTCGGTCGAGCCGGGCTGGGTGGCGACGAAAATGGGCGGCCCTCGCGCCTCAGGCGATCTGGACGCCGGGCCGCGTACGCAGGCGTGGCTCGCGGTGAGCGACGAACCTGCTGCCAAGGTAAGCGGGCAGCATTGGTACCACAAGGAGCCTCGCGCGCCCAAGCCGGTAACGCGGGATGTAGACGTGCAGGAGAAGCTGTTGGGAGCTTGCGAGCGGTTGTCCGGGGTAAAGCTGCCGTCGTAAGCGCCAGGGGTATGCTCGCACCATGATTCTGTTTGCACCCGCCTACTCATTGCCTCCCATGTTGCTGGTCAAGGCGCGAGCGCTTGAGCACTTGCGTACCGCACTCTATTTCGGCGGCACGGCGTGGGAGCTGCTCTGCCTGGGCCTGCTGCTGCGTTTGCGTGTCGGTGCAGCTATCGCTGACTGGGCAAGCCGGTTCACCGCGCGCAAGGGCGGCAGCGCCTTCTCCGCAAGACTGTGGCTTGCGGGCCTGCTGGTGGCTCCTGTGTGGCTGCTGCTCAGTTCACTCATTAGCCTGCCGGGTGCGCTCGTGGCGCACAGCGTGTATGTGCGCTACGGCTTGTCTGTGGCGCGATGGGGCGGTTGGTGGCGCGACTGGGCTACCGGAGAACTGGGAACCATCCTGATCGGCACACTCGTGCTGGGCGTGCTGTTCGCGCTTGTGCGGCGCAGCCCCCGGCGCTGGTGGCTGCCGTTCTGGGTGCTGGTGCAGCCGTTCGTAGTGCTGGGCGTGTTTCTCGCGCCGGTTGTCATCGACCCGATCTTCAACCACTTCACGCCGCTTGCGCAGCGGGACCCGGCACTGGTTGCACGGCTGCAGCAGGTAGCGCGGTTGGGCGGCCTTGAAATCCCGGCAAGCCGCATGTTTGTCGAGGACGCAAGCCGCCGCTCCACCGGCATGAATGCCTACGTGACCGGTGTCGGCAGTTCCAAGCGCATCGTGGTGTGGGACACAACACTCGGCAAGGTGCCGCCCGATGAAATCCTGGCCATCTACGCGCATGAGCAAGGGCATTATGTGCTGGGCCATATCTGGAAGGGCATCGCCTTCGCCGCCGCATTTACATTCGTGCTGTTCTGGCTCCTGGCGCGCTTGCTGCACCGGGCGGTACGCGCAGGCGGCAACCGCTGGCACATTGCGGACGAGGGCGACTGGGCCGCGCTGCCGCTTCTGCTGCTGCTTGCAAGCGCTCTTAGCTTCCTGAGTGCGCCCGCGGCGAATGCAGTAAGCCGTACAGAGGAGCACCAGGCCGATGTGTATGGGCAACATCTATTGATGCACCTGCTGCCCAACACCGCGCAGGTTGAAGTGGACGACTTCAACCGCCTAGGCCGCGCCTGGCTTGAAGACCCGGTGCCGAACCGCTTTGTTGTGTGGTGGACCTACACGCATCCGCCGACAGGAGACCGTGCGGAAGAAGCCGCGCATATGGGCCACGAATAACCCCTTTATAATCGGGCGGAACCCTATAACTATGATGGACACGACAGACACGATGGATACGCCTGAGAACACCGGCCAGCACGACATTGCAAGGATCATGGCGCTGCTGCCGCACCGCTACCCATTTCTGCTCATCGACCGCGTACTACACGTTGAGCCGAAGCAGCGCATCGTCGCACGCAAGTGCGTCACGGTAAACGAAGGCTTTTTCCAAGGGCACTTTCCCGGCTATCCCATCATGCCGGGTGTGCTGCAGGTGGAGGCAATCGCGCAGGCGGGCGGCCTGCT
The DNA here is from genome assembly GCA_964237325.1 of uncultured Acidobacteriaceae bacterium. Taxonomy (GTDB): domain Bacteria; phylum Acidobacteriota; class Terriglobia; order Terriglobales; family Acidobacteriaceae; genus EB88. Next base: position 18,372 of record CAXSHS010000030.1, read on the forward strand.
AATCCTGCTCGACTTTGAGCGGCCGCAAGACACGCTGATGCTGTTTACCGGCGTCGAGCGCGCGCGCTTCCGGCGGCCTGTAGTACCGGGCGATGTGCTGGAGATTGAAGCGAAGATCCTGAACCTGCGCTCACGCGCGGTAAAGCTTGAAGGCGCGATCCGCGTAGATGGCAAGCTGGTGTGCGAAGCCGTAGTGACCTGCCAGCTTGTGAAGCGCGAAGGCAGCGGCGCACCGGTGCTGTCGCCCAAGCCGATGCTGGTGGCGGACCCGAATGCGTTGGATTTGGTGGAAGGCGCGGGCAGAACTACTGGGGACGGGCCAGGATTAACCGATTCACAGTTGGAAAGCAGCGAGTGAGCGTACACCCCACAGCCATTGTGGCCGAAGGCGCAGTTGTACCACTGTCATGCGATGTCGGCCCGTTCTGCACGGTCGGACCCGGCGTGATGCTGGGTGAGAGGTGTGTGCTGGTGTCGCATGTGGTGCTTGACGGCCGGCTGCGCGCAGGCGATAGCAACCGCTTCGCACCCTTCGCCTGCATCGGCGTGCCGCCGCAAGATTTGAAGTACCGGGGTGAGGCGACCGGGCTCGACCTGGGCGATGGTAACGACATCCGCGAGTACGTGACCATCTCGCGCGGCACAGGTACAGGCTCCACGCGCATCGGTTCGGGCTGCCTCATCATGGCCTATGTTCATATCGGCCATGATTCGGTAATCGGCGATGGCTGCATCCTGGCCAATGCGGCCACGCTGGCCGGGCACGTCATTGTTGAGGATTACGCCTCTGTCGGCGCGCTGTGCCCGGTGCACCAGTTCTGCCGGATCGGGCGCTACAGTTTCATCGGAGGCGGCACTACCATTACGCAGGACGTGCTTCCGTTCTCATTGACCTCGGCAAAGCGCGAAACCCACGCCTACTCCGTGAACAAGGTCGGCCTTTCGCGGCGCGGGTTTGCGCCGGAGCGTCTGCGGGCGCTGCAGCATGCGTTTCGACTGCTGCTGGCGGCCAAGATGAACACAACGCAAGCAGTGGAGCGGCTGCGAGCTGAAGCTTTGGACGGCTCCACAAGCGAAGATGTCGACTACCTGCTCAGCTTTATTGAAAGCTCAGAGCGCGGCATCCTGAAGTAGGGCAGGGAACCACTTGGACGTACAAGGCAAACTGGGCCTCATCGCCGGCAACGGCCGCTTTCCGTTTTTGCTGCTTGACGCGGCACGCGCTCACGGAGTCGAGGTTGTAGTCGCCGCCATCCGCGAGGAAGCCGAGCCGGAAATGAACGCGCGCGCCGCAGCGGATGCGGGCGTGACGGTGCACTGGTTGTCGCTCGGCGAGCTGTCACGGCTCATCGAGACATTTCAGAAAGCAGGAGTGCGCCGGGCGGTCATGGCGGGCCAGGTCAAGCACAAGCAGATTTTTTCAAGCATCCGGCCCGATTGGCGTTTGGCCAAGCTGCTGCTTTCCCTAAGTACCAAGAACACAGATATGCTGCTGGGTGCCGTCGCCAAGGTGCTGGGAGATGAGGGAATCGAGCTGATTGCTTCCACCGCCTTTTTGGAGCCGATGCTGGCGCCTGCAGGCGTGCTGACGCGGCGCGCGCCGTCACCGGAGGAGTTGCGTGACATCCTATACGCACGCACGGTCGCCTACGGCATAGCAGGGTTCGATATCGGGCAGACAGTGGTGGTGGCTAGCGGCGCATGCGTGGCGGTGGAGGCTATGGAAGGCACCGACGCGACCATCGCGCGAGCCGGTGCGCTCATGCAGTCGCTTGGAGGTGAAGCTTCGACGCTGCGGCGCTCCCTGACTGTAGTGAAGGTAGCCAAGCCGAAACAGGACCTCCGCTTCGATGTACCGGTAGTGGGTTTGCCTACTGTGGAGGCCATGGCCGCGGCCGGCGCAACCTGCCTTGCGGTCGAGGCCGGGCGCACCCTGCTGTTTGACCGTACGGCGTTGGTGAACTTTGCTGATGAGGCGGGCATTGCGGTTGTCGGGGTAGAACGCACATAATCGCAGAGATGCCCGGGAGTCTCGGGCGTTCAAGCATTTCTGGAGGAACACCGTATGCCGAAGTTGCCCCTTGCTGTTGCCTCTCTTGCTGTGCTGCTGGGCCTTGGATGGGCCGGCAGCCGGGCTGTCGCCGCATCCCCTGCCGCTGCTGACACCGATTCGATTCCGACAGCAGGCCAAGCTGCACCTGCTTTCACGTTGCCCTCGCAAACGGGCGCACCCACCAGCCTGTCCAGCTTCCACGGCAAGTGGGTGGTGCTGTACTTCTACCCTAAAGACGGCACCAGCGGCTGCACGATTGAGGCGCACAACTTTCAGCAGGATGCTGAGAAGTACGAGAAGATGCATGCCGTCATCGTAGGCGTGAGCGTCGACTCGGTAGATAGCCACAAATCGTTTTGTGCAAAGGAAGGTTTGAACTTTCACCTGTTAAGCGATTCCGACAAAAAGGTTGTGGCCGAATACGGCTCGCTGGCTAACTATCTCGGTGTCAAAATCGCCAAGCGCAACACATTCCTCATCAACCCTCAAGGCAAGATTGTGAAGGTATGGACCGGCGTGGACCCGCAGCACCATAGCAGCGAAGTACTGGCCGAGCTGCAAACAGACCAGGGCAAAGGCTAGCTCCCTTGCTTGCAGAGCGCAGAAAAGCCCGGCAGTAGCCGGGCTTTTGCTTGTTTGAACCTTTACTTGCCGCTTTTTTTGCCGGTGGTCTTCTTCGTTGCCGCCTTCTTGGCTGCACCTGCGGTTTTCTTCCCGATGTCCTTCTTTGCAGTGCCCTTGGTCGTCGTTGCTTTCGTCGCTGTTGCTTTTACGGCTGTTTTCTTTACGGCTGTTTTCTTCGCCGTTGCTTTCGTTACTGCAGCTTTCTTCGGGGTAGTTGATTTCTTCGCAGGCGATTTCGCGGCAGTTCTGCCATAACTTTTCGCCGGTGTTTTCGCCATGGTCTTTTTCGCGGGGGACTTCACTGCTGTTTTCTTGATCGTCGTCTTGGTGCCCGCAGTTTTCTTTGCGGCAGCCTTTTTCACCGGCGTCTTTGCAGCGCTTTTCTTCGTGGCTGAACCGGTTGTCTTTTTCGCAGCTACAGGTCTTCCTCGCTGCGTAGATTTCGTACGCACTGTATCTACTTTAGAAGACTTGGCAGCTGCCTTGGTATTTGCGCCGCGCGCGGTCTTGGCTGGGGCGGTTTTCGCAGCCTTGACCGGAGCCTTGCGGGTGGCCGCTTTTTTCTGCGCAGGTGCAGCCGGTGCCTTTTTGCGTGGTGCAGCCTTGCGCGATGCCTTTGGCGAAGTCTCGGCTTTGTCGTCAAGTTCGTCTGCCGCCGGACTCAAATCGACCTCATCTTCATCATCTTCGTCAAGCGTGTCCGCGTCTTCCGCTTCCTCGGCATCTTCGTCACTTTCATCAGCGTTCTCCGCAACCTCGTCGTCATCCGATGAGGTGGAGACTTCGCTCTCCTCTTCCTCATCGTCGTCAAAGGTATCTTCATGCTCTTCAGTGAGCGGCTTCTCCGGTTCCTTGTCGTCGCTTGCGCTTGCGTACAGCTTCGGATTGTCTTGCATGGGATAACTCCTCTTGTCTTCCACCTGTTCTGCAGCTTGCTTCAAGGCGCTCGACGCATTAATGGTCGCGGCGTGATTCTAGCAACAGAATGCTGCCTACGGCTAGTTATGGCAAGCGGCGAATCGCGCTTTGCAAAAGAAAAGGAAATTGCCCAAGAAGTGGATCGCCGCTGAGAGGCAATCAGCTGCGATGCGTATTGCGTTTTGAAATATTTGCTGCCGTGCGTGAAATGTTCTTTATCGTGCCTTTGCGAGAGCTTACCGCAGCTGTGCGGCGTGGAGCTGCTACCTTGCCGCGTGCGGTGCGGGCTCCACGCACAATGCGCGCAGGTTCTGCAACGTACAGCATGCGGCCTGCGGTTACAGTGCGCCCGCGTAAACGGTTCCAGCGCTCCAGCGAAGCTACGGGTACAGAGAACTGATCGGCGATGGTCACTAGTGTATCGCCGCGCCGCACCCGGTACGCCCCGGCGTGCACCGCGCCGGAGGCAAGCGTTGCTGTCGCTGCAACCGCCGGTATCACGGGAACTACAAGCGCAGTGACGCCGGTGAGGCTGCCCCCTGCGTCAAGCTGATTAGCAAACGCAATTTCTGAAGCGGTTGTGTGGAACATGCGCGCCACCTCATCCAGAGTTTCCCCGGTGTGCAGCACATGGAAGCGCCAGCTCGTACGCTTATCCTCCGGCACCTCGGCAATACGCTCGTTGTACAACGTTGCGGTGCCTGCAGGCAGGTGCAGCGCATAGGTCTCGCCAGGCGGCGTGCGCCCACGCAGCAGGCTTGGGTTGAGCTCTTCAATGGTGGTCAGCGAGGTGTCTGTGATGTCAGCCACCAGCGGCAGCGACGCTGAGTAGTTCGTCGTTACCGTATCGGGCAGCACGGCTGCGTCGGGCACGATTTTGTCGAGGCCGTACTGCTGCGGGTTCTTCGCCATGATGGCGACCGCCAGGATGATGGGAACGTAATTCTTAGTTTCTTGCGGCAAGTTATTGCGCCGGTACAATTCCCAAAAGTCGACGTAGCCGGTACGCTGTACAGCTTTTTGTATGTTGCCGGTACCCCAGTCGTAGGCGGCCATGGCCAGGTACCAATCCCCTAGCTTGGCATACATTTTCTTGATGTTTCGGGCGTAAGCGTGCGTCGCTTTTTCAGGATCGAAGCGCTCGTCATACCAGCCGCTTTTTTCAAGTCCGTAGCCGTCAAACGGCATGAACTGCCACATGCCCGCGGCACCTGACTTCGGGTTCACGGCGTGTGTCTTAAAGCCTGACTCCGCCACCGCTTGGTACAGCAAATCCTGCGGAACTCCTTCCTCCTTCAGCACTTTCTGGATCATGGCCTTGTACTTGCCCGCGCGCTGCAGCGAGGCAACAATGGTGCCGCGTCCGCGGCCATTAGTTGAAAAGAAGTTAATGTAGCTTGCAACGTAATCGTTGATCACCAGCGGCAAATCTGACTGGGTGGTACGCAGCTCTGCAAGGGCTTGTGCCTCTACCTTGGGATCGACGGAAAAGGTGACATCATTCGCTACATCGACGGGTGAGTCTTCCTTGGCGCTTGTAGGCGCGCCCTGCCGCGATGCGTCAAGCTGTAGCGCGTTGATGGAGTCCACCACGCGATCCAGTTCGGCTGAGAGCGCAGGGCTGCTTTTGATGTCAACGTCGCTTCCCAAAAGCGTGTCCACAGCACGGTCAAAGTCAGTACGCGCTTCTTCTGCCTTGCCCGCCTGGTACGCAGCCAGCCCTGCGGTATAGGCCTGCTCGGTTGAGGTGATAAGCAGTGCATCGCGCGCATTGCCGGCCTGCGGTACAAGGGTGCTCGGTGCCTGCGCAGCGGCTATAGCGGGCAGGCTGCAGGCGAGTAGCGCGGCGATGAAGGGTCGAAGAAAGGCCATACGTAAGTTTGAAACAGTTCGGTGCGGGCAATACAGGTCATATTGTAGAGGGTTTCGGATGCGTTAAGAGCGAGGCAGCCGATGGTAAACTCATACCTCGTACCCCTAATGGACAACAAGTACATCCGCAATTTCGCGATTATCGCGCATATCGACCATGGCAAGAGCACGCTGTCAGATCGCCTGCTGGAGCTGACCGGCTCGCTGACCGCGCGCGAGATGCAGGCGCAAGTGCTTGACGCCATGGATCTGGAGCGCGAGCGCGGCATCACGATCAAGGCGCACTCCGTACGGATGATGTACCCGGCCAAGGATGGCCATACCTACCAGCTAAACCTGATCGATACTCCGGGCCATGTCGATTTCTCGTATGAAGTTTCGCGTTCGCTTGCCTCATGCGAAGGCGCGCTGCTGGTAGTCGATGCATCGCAGGGTGTGGAAGCACAGACGCTGGCGAACGCCTACCTTGCCATTTCAAACGGACTTGAGATTATCCCGATCATCAACAAGATCGACCTGCCGTCGGCAGATATCGCGCGGACGCAGGAGATGATTGAGAAGTCTGTCGGCCTGGACGCGACCGATGCGCTCGCGGTGAGCGCGAAGACCGGCCTGGGTGTGCCTGAGATTCTTGAGGCAGTTGTCAACCGCCTGCCGCCGCCGCTCGGCAACCCGGATGCGCCGCTACAGGCACTCATTTTCGACTCCTGGTTCGACCCGTATCGCGGCGTTATTGTGCTGGCACGTGTGATCCACGGCAAGCTGCGTAAGGGCATGCGTATACGCCTCATGTCGAACGATCGTGAGTTCGATATCGACTCTCTGGGCGTGCTGACGCCGAAGCCGGTAGAAATACTCGAGCTCTCCGCAGGTGAGGTCGGCTTCTTTGTCGCGACCATTAAAACTATTTCCGACACCAAGATCGGCGACACCATCACCGAGGCCGCGCGGCCTGCTTCTGAGGCACTGCCGGGCTTTGAAGATATTAAATCGATGGTCTTCGCGGGCTTGTATACAGTTGATTCGCACGAGCACACCATGCTGCGCGATGCGCTTGAAAAGCTACGCCTGAACGACTCCTCCTTTTCAATCGAGCCTGAAAGCTCGGCAGCACTGGGGTTCGGCTTTCGCTGCGGCTTCCTCGGTTTGCTGCACATGGAGATCATCCAGGAGCGACTGGAACGCGAGTTCAACATCGACCTCATCACGACTGCTCCCGGCGTCCGCTACAAGATCACACTGACAGACGGCAAAATCATCGAGGTGGATAACCCTTCACGCTGGCCTGATCCGAGCGAAGTCGTTCAGATTGAAGAGCCGGTCATCATTGCGACCATCCTCACCAACGAGGAATATGTCGGCGGCATCCTGAAGCTGGTTGAAGACAAGCGCGGCCGCCAGCAAAATTTCGAGTACGTAAGCTCAACCCGCGTCAAGCTGACCTACGAACTGCCGCTGAATGAGGTCGTACTCGACTTCTACGACCGTCTCAAATCGGTCTCGCGCGGGTATGCCTCGCTTGATTACGTATTAGCCGGCACGTGGGTCTCACCCATGTCCAAGCTCGACATCCTGGTTTCAGGGGAGCCGGTCGATGCGCTTTCCATCATCGTGCATCGAGATTTTGCCTATGATCGTGGTCGTGCGCTGGTCTCAAAGATGCGTGAATTGATTCCCCGGCAGATGTTCGAGGTGGCGATTCAGGCAGCGATCGGCGCAAAAATCGTGGCACGGGAAACTGTTTCGGCAATTAAGAAGAACGTGATTGCGAAATGCTACGGCGGCGACATCTCACGCAAGCGCAAGCTGCTGGACAAACAGAAGGAAGGCAAGAAGCGCATGAAGCGCATCGGCAGAGTAGACATCCCGCAAGAAGCGTTCCTGGCCGTGCTCAAGATTGGTGAGGATAGCTCACGCTGAAATACCTTACACCCGCAATGTGCTGCTCGAACTAGAAGTAACTAAAAATAGATTACCTTCGTAGAAACTCTGTTTGTGGAAAAGTGTAAGTTGTCTTGCAACCTACGGCTTCTAGGTGATAGCTGCTTCAAAGATTACTAAAAGCTCTATAAATTCAGAATATACATGGGTATGCATGATGTATATGGGAAAGTCCAGCAGGATTTTCGAGGCTCTTTCTTGGTTTCTGCCACCTTCTCCAAGAGTTTCTCACAGAGAAATCCACAGGCAAGTAACCAACTAGCATAGGCTACCTTCGGAAACAAATAGACCCCGGTGTATACCGAGGTCTATTTGTTTCCAAACTTCAGTGAGCTGCTGCCGGGGGCGCGGTGCGGCGCACTGGGGGAGTCGTACTGCGCGGCGCTGCCGTGCCGGAGGAGCTTGGTGCCGATGGTGGCGGTGCAGCAATGCCGGACTTCTGGTTATAAGCGGAGATCACGGCTGCGGTGATGTCGGTACCTTGCGCAGCGAACAGGATTGGGCTGGGCTGCTGCTGTTGCTGCGTACCGTCGAGTACCACAGTATAACCATTCTGCTGAGCGTAGCTCTGGAGAGAACCGTTTACTTTCGACGCTACCTGCGCAAAGGTCTGCTGCAACTCTTGTTGAAAGTCATTCTGCGCATCTTCGCCAGAACGCTGCAGTGACTTTTCCTTATCATCGATTGTTTTCAGGCGGCTTGCGCGCTCCGTATCGCTTAGGGTCGCGCTGCTGCTCTGTAGTGATTTCTTGAGCGTATCGATTTCGTCGCTCTGCTGCTTCAACTGCGTCTGTTTCGGCTGGAACTTCTTTTGCAGTTCCTCCAGATCACGTTTACCTTCATTGGTTTCAAACACAGCAGCCTGAAATTCAATGACAGCGACTTTGGATGGACCGGCGGGAACGGCAGCAGCAGCTGTAGGCTCTGGCACCGGTGTAGACGCGGCGGACGCAGTAGTCTGAGCGAGAACGGAGGAGCCGAGGAGCCCGGTTGCGAGCAGGCTTGCGAAAGGCAGCGAAAGCTTCATGTGTAAGGTGGAACTCCTTGGGAAATCAATAAGGTGGCCAGTGGCGGGTTCAGGCATCACGCAAGCGCCAAGCCGACAAAAACAGGCCGCCGTGCAAACAGCTTGCGCTCCTTAGATTCTATGGCGTGGGTTGCCGAGCGTCAAACGCCGGTAAAGGTTGCCTTGTGGTAGGAACATTGCTTTAAAGGTCAGCTTTGCGGGCGAACCCGCTCCACCCGGACCAGTGTGGAGTAGAAAGTTGGACCGCCGCCCAAGTCCGTTAGCTGCTGCGAAGTCAGCTGATTCACACCCGAACCATCTTGGTTTCCCTTGTTCCAGCTCATGGTTCCGGCCACTACACCCGGCTGCACCCGGCTACTGAGCAGTGCGTATAGCATCGTCGCACCATGGTCATTGCGGACGATCACGCGATTCCCATCAGCAATGCCGCGTTCGGCGGCATCCTGGGGGTGCATTTCCAGCCGGCTCAGGGTTTCGCGCTGCATATGTCGGTGCGTGGGGTGGTTGGCAAGGGTTGAATTCATGAAGTGGCTGCCCTTGCGAGGCAAAAACTCGAGCATGCCCGGCTCCGCGTTGGCACGGGAGCTTGCCGGAGCATGGAAAGTAGGCATGGTGTCCAGGCCGCTCTCGCGCAGGCTTTCGGAGTAAAATTCTGCCTTGCCGGACGGCGTGGGGAAAACACCGTCACTGTAAGGCCGGAACGGCTCGCCATGCTCTTCCGACGGAAAACGCAACCGCTGCCATCCGCCTCCTGCGCGTAGCGTAGCGCGTGTGATGCCGCTCATGTACACGTCTGCCTCTTCCCGCTCGCGTAGCGCCTGCGCCATCAACATTTCCGGACCGTCGCGGAAGCACTCTTCGGTAAAGCCCATGCGCGCGGCAAGCGCGCTGAACAGCTGCACATTGGTGCGAGCTTCACCTAGCGGTGCGATCGCCTGTTCAGAAAGCTGCACGTAGTAGTGGCCGTACGCGCCTTGTACATCCGCATGCTCAAGGAAGGTAGTCGCCGGCAGCACGATGTCGGCGTAGTCGCAGGTATCGGTAAAGCTCTGCTCATGAACCACGGTGAACAAGTCAGCCCGAGCAAGGCCGGCAAGCACCTTGCGCTGCTCGGGCGCAATCACAGCCGGATTCGAGTTGTAGACAAACAGCGCGTGTATAGACAAGCCGGATGAGCCTGTAAGGGCATCGCCGAGCAGTGTCATGTTGACTACGCGCGCCGGGCGGCCAAGCGGGCTTGCATCCATCAGGTCGGGCCGTTCCAGCGCATGCTTATCGAATGAAAACGCGCCGGAGGTTGACAACTGCAGACCGCCGCCCAGCGCCGCCCAGGCACCGGTAAGCGCGGGCAGCATGGCAATAGCGCGGGCCGCCGCGCCGCCGTTCTCCGACCGCTGCACGCCGTAGTTCATGCGGATTACCGCGGGGCGCGTGGTTGCGTAGTCGCGGGCGAGCTCCTCAATCACTCCGGCTTCAATGCCGGTCCACAAAGCCACCTGCGCCGGCGTGTAGGGTCGCACATGCTCGCGCAGCTCGGCAAGGCCGTGTGTATGGTTTGCAGTCCAGTCACGATCTTCAAGCCCGTCGCGCAATATCACATGCATCAGCCCGAGTGCAAGCGCGGTGTCAGTGCCGGGGTAAGGCGCAAGGTGCCGGTCGGCAAGCGCGGCGGTGCGCGTGCGATAGGGATCGATGACCACCAGACGTGCCCCATTGCGGCGGGCCTGCTCGATCTGCGGCCACAGGTGAATGTTATTGCTGTGTACATTCGCACCCCAGGCCAGGATGAGCCGCGCATGGTGGAAGTGCTCTGTATCCGTGCCCAGCTTGCGGCCATAGACAGACAGCAGTGCCTCGCCGCCCGCGCTGGCACAAATGGTGCGGTCCAGCTGGGAGGCACCCAGTCGATGGAAAAACCGGCGGTCCATGGAACCGTAGCCCAGCGCACCGATGGTGCCCGCATACGAGTAGGGCAGGATGGACTCGGGGCCATGCTCGGCGGCAACTTTCTTCAGCTGCAAAGCAATACTGTTGAGCGCTTCGTCCCATCCGATACGCTCAAATGCCTCGCGCTCGCCGCCCGGCGCAAGCGGACCTTTGGGCACGCCGGGGCAACGGCGCAGCGGGTACAACACGCGGTCCGGGGCGTATACATGATCCAGATACTTGGCGACCTTGCCGCACAGAAAGCCGCGTGTGACCGGGTGGCCCGGATCTCCGGCAAGCTCCATGGCGCGGCCTGATTCAGTGTCGATCGTTACCAGAACGCCACAGGAGTCCGGGCAGTCGAGCGAGCAAACAGCGCGTTTTGTGTGCGTGACCATACAGTGATTTTAAGACGCACACTCGCACATATACGGGCTGCATCCCGGCATCCCATCAACTCAGTACTGCAGATAGAAACTGGAGGGCACCAACGATGGTCAAGCAGGCGAGCCATTCGGACCCCGATCACTACACCGAGCCGGAGCTGCGCGACCGCATCAAGGCTGAAATTACAGAGGGCGACAAGGGCGGCAAGCCCGGCCAGTGGAGTGCCCGCAAAGCGCAGATGGTAGCCCACGAGTATGAAAAGCAGGGCGGCGGCTACAAGCAGGCACCCGACGAGGCGCAGAACAGCCTGAAGCAGTGGGGCGACGAGCACTGGAAGACCGAGGACGGCAAAAAGGCCGACCGCCCCGGAGGCACTACTCGCTACCTGCCTGAAAAAGCTTGGGAGTCGCTGAGCAAGGAAGAGAAAGCGGCCACCAATCGCAAGAAGCGCGAAGGTTCGGTGCAGGGCAAGCAGTTTGTGGCAAATACAAAGGAGGCCACTGCCGCGACAAAAAGTGCAAAGGAAACGAAACCTAGAGCAAAAAAATCGACAAGTGCTGCTAAGCCGGCGTCCGCAGTTAAAAAAACTACTGCACAGAAGCAAGCAGATGGTGCGAAAAAGACATCCGGTACAAGTACGAAACGCACTAAAACTGCTTCTGCGAAAAGCCCAAGTGAGCCGAAGAGTTCAGCAAAGAAATCACCTGCAAAGAAAGCACCGAGTTCCAGCGAACGTAGCTAAAAGATGAGTAAGAGAACCAGATGAAACAATCACTGCAACTCTGCATAGCGGCCATTGGCTGCTTTACATTATGCAA
>CAXSHS010000031.1:0-29817 GCA_964237325.1 uncultured Acidobacteriaceae bacterium
TGCGCGTACCCACCTCGGCATGGCCGTTGAAACGCATGCGGCCTCCTTCCGCCTCAGGATCGCGGACCGCGCAGGGCGGCTTGCCCACATCATGTAGCAACGCAGCCCAAGCCAGAGCCGGGGGACAACCGGCTTCCAGCTTTTCGAGCAGCAGCAGGGTGTGCACCCACACATCGCCCTCCGGGTGCCACTCCGGGGGTTGCTCCACGCCGTGCATACGGTCCACCTCGGGCAGCACTTCACGCAGCAAGCCGGTGCGGTCCAGCAGCTCAAAAGCTTGCGCCGCACGTCCTTCGGTGAGCATGCGGGTCAACTCATCGCGAACCCGTTCCGGGCTTACCTGGTGAATCGTAGCGGCCTGCTCGCGAATAGAAGCTTCAGTGGCAGGCTCAAGCGTAAAGCCGAGTCGGGCGGCGAAGCGCACTGCGCGCAGCATGCGCAGCTTATCTTCGGCAAAACGCCGCGAGGGGTCGCCGATGGCCCGCACCAGCTTCGCTTCAAGATCGCGTTGACCGCCTACATAGTCCCGAACTTCATCGGCAATCGGGTCGTAAAGCATGCCGTTGATCGTGAAGTCGCGCCTCTGGACGTCCTCGCGCGGGTCCGTTGCATATTGCACGGCGTCGGGTCGACGTCCGTCGGTGTAGGTGCCATCCGTGCGGAACGTCGCTACTTCAGTTTGCGTTTCAGTTTGCGTCTCCGAACCGTCCGGGTGGAGCGTGGCTACCAGCACCACACCGAAGTGTGCACCGACAGCGAAAGTTCGCGGAAATGTTGCGAGCACAATGTCAGGCGTGGCATCGGTTGCGACATCATAGTCATGAGGTGCGCGCTCGAGCAGGCGGTCACGCACGCAACCGCCTGCATAGAACCCCTGGTAGCCGCGCTCGCGCAGAACGGCAACAATGTTGTATGCGGCCTGCTCCGCAGAAGATTTGCTCATAGTTTCCCTAATGTCTCTTAGCAGATTAAGAATGAATTGATACGCTAAAAATAAGCCTATGCGAACTGCTCCACTCATGCCGTCTTTATTCCTGTTTACTGTTTCGGCCTTGGCGCAGGGCAGCCAATTGTTGCCCAGCACAGCTGCGTTGATCGATCAGGTAGAAGCGCATCAACGCGAGCTCGATAAAACGCTTGAGAAGTACACCTATGTGCAACGCACCGTCATCAACGAAGTCAATAAGAACGGCAGCGTCAAGAAGTCGCAGAGTGAAGATGCCGACATCATTTACGTCAATGGCCACCCTATTGAACACATCGTCCGCAGGAACGGCAAGGAGCTTTCCGCCTCCGACCAGAAGAGAGAACAGGACAAGGTCACCAAGGAGGTCGAAAGGGCACAAGGCACGCCGCCAGAGCAATCCATGAGCGGGGATATGATTTCCCTGAGCCGACTGCTTGACATCATGAAGCTTTCCGCTCCGCGCCACGCCGTGCTGGACAATCGCCCCATGCTGCTGTGCGATTTTACCGGTGACCCGCATGCCAAGACTCATGGCCGCGCCGAGGGCGCTATTAAAAAGGTCAGCGGCACAGTGTGGATCGATGAGCAGGACCGGCAGGTTCGCCGCATGATTGCGCGCTTTGATGAGAACTTCAATGTCGGTTACGGTGTGGTGACCCTGGCTAAGGACAGCAGCTTTACTTTCGATCAGAAACTGGTGAACAACGAGCTTTGGCTGCCCACCAGCGTCCACGTGCATATTCTGGGGAAAGCGCTGGGCTTTTTGGGATACCGAGGCGAGGTGCAGGTCGATGACGGCAATTATCAGCAGTTTCATGCCAGTGCGCAGCAGGGGCACTGAGATGGACAACTCGGAAGGCTTCGGCAGCCTCGGCGGCCTCATTTTGGGCATTGAAAGCTCCTGCGATGAAACGGCGGCGGCGGTAGTCGAGTGCGGCGAGCGAACGCTGTCGAGTATTGTGGCTTCGCAATTCGGCACGCACGCGCCCTATGGCGGCGTGGTGCCGGAGCTTGCCTCGCGTGAGCACCTGCGTTACATTGTGCCCGTGGTGCGGCAGGCGCTCGCCGCGGCAGGCGTAGGCCTTGGGGATTTGGACGCGATTGCCGTGACGGAAGGTCCGGGGCTGGCCGGTGCACTGCTTGTGGGTGTCACTTACGCTAAAACACTTGCCTGGGCCGGCGGCCTGCCGCTGATTGCAGTGAACCACCTGGAAGGGCATATCCATGCAGTGCTGCTGGACCATGCGGCGCAGGCTGGGGCAGTATTACCGGCGCTGGCATTGGTGGTCTCAGGCGGGCACACGCACTTGTACCTGGCCACGCGCGGGGACGATGCAGGCTGGCAATATCAAATGGTAGGCCGGACCGTGGACGATGCAGCGGGGGAAGCTTTTGACAAGGTGGCGAAGCTGCTGGGACTGGGTTACCCGGGTGGCCCCTGGATCGATGGGCTTGCCCGACACGGAGACCCGCACGCAGTGCCCTTTCGCTTTGCCGAGGTACGTCCGCGTGAGGGGCGGCAGCGTCCATCGCATGCACCTGGAGATGCATCCGAGTTGCTATTTTCCTTCTCCGGCATTAAAACGGCGGTATTGCGCTACGTGGAGGCGCATGGGCTTACCAGTGCTTGCATCGCCCGTGCTGAGGCTCTGGGCAGGCTGGTTGCGCCCGGCATTGCCGACGCTCTAACGTTATGCGATACGCAGACACTCGGACTGATTGCATCGTTTCAACGTGCGGTAGTCGGCAACCTGGTGCAGCGCACCCTGTCGGCAGCAGAGCGGTTTGGGGCGGCAACGGTGCTTGTTTCGGGCGGCGTGGCGGCGAATCGCGAGCTCCGCACACACTTTGCCGCTGAAGGCGCGCGCGCCGGGCTGCCGGTGCTGTTCCCTTCCCCCGCGCTGGCTACTGACAATGCAGCTATGATCGCAGCCGCAGCCTGGCCGAGGCTGCAACGCGGGCTGGTCGCTTCAGCGAGTCTTTCCGCAGAACCCCGCCTACAGCTCGGCTCCCGCTCAACTGCTAAAATCGGCGGGTAGTCCGCTGTGATTCTCGCGCAAAATGAATGATCCTCTGACTTGACGATTCAACTTTTTAATACTCTCAGCGGCAAGATAGAACCGCTTGCGCCTCCCAACGTTCAGGCACTTCGCATGTACGCGTGCGGGCCTACGGTGTACGACTACGGCCATATCGGCAACTTCCGCACGTTTCTGCATGTGGATGTGCTGCGGCGTACGCTTGAGCTCAACGGGATCGAGGTGCGACACGTCATGAATATCACTGACGTGGACGATAAGATCATCCGCAATGCCACTGCGGCGGGGCTGCACATCGGCGACTACACGCGCCGCTTTGAAGAGGCTTTTTTCGAGGATCTGGACTGGCTTGCGGTGGAGCGGCCTACCGTGGTCGCGCGTGCTACCGAACACATCCCGGAGATGGTGGCACTTGTGGAAACCCTGGCGCGAGAGGGCGTGGCGTACCGGACTGAGGATGGGTCTTGGTACTTCCGCCTGGCGGGCGACCCGGAGTACGGCAAGCTCTCAAAGAAGGATTTTTCCGGCATCACTGACGGCGCGCGTGTGGATGTCGATGAATACGAGAAAGACTCCGCGCGTGATTTTGCTTTATGGAAGGCACCGAAAGCAGGCGAGCACCACTGGAACTCTGCGATTGGTCCGGGCCGTCCCGGCTGGCACCTGGAGTGCTCGGCAATGGCTATGAAGTACCTCGGCAACGCCTTCGACCTACACGCCGGCGGCGAAGACTTGATGTTTCCTCACCATGAAAACGAGATTGCACAATCGGAGTGCGCGACACATGAAACCTTCGCGCGGCATTGGTTCCATGTGCGATTTTTGCTGGTCGAAGGTCGCAAGATGTCCAAGTCCGAAGGGAACTTCTATACCCTGCGCGATCTATTGCTCAAGGGGTATAAGGCCTCTGCGATTCGGTCGCTGCTGATTTCGGTTCCCTATGGTCAGCAGCTGAACTTTACCTTTGAGGGGCTATCGGCTGAAACCGCCGCGCTGGACCGGCTGCGCACTTTTCATGACCGGATGAAGCTTTCTCACTGGTCGAATGAAACCAATGAAGAGCTTGCGCAGCAAACTGCCAGGGCGAGAACGCAGTTTGATGAAGCGCTGGCGCATAACCTGAACACAGCCAAGGCTCATGCCGCGATCTTCGAAATGGTGCGAACCGCCAATACCGCCGCTGACGCCGGAGTGCTTGCTCAGTCGAATGCAGATGCGCTGCTTGCGCTGCTTGCGCACTTTGATCGTGTATTCGCAGTGCTGACCACAGACGATACCGCCATTACTAACGCGGCGTTAGGCTGGGCAGAATGCGAAGGACGCCTGGCTGAAGTTCCGACAGCACTGCTGGCACAACGCTCCCTGAGCGATACGCAAATTGAGGCTCTTCTTGCAGAACGAAAACAGGCCCGGCACAATCGCGACTTTGCTCGCAGCGATGCTATCCGTGATGAGCTGCTGGGCAAAGGTATCCTGATCGAGGATGGCAAAGACGGTGTGCACTGGCGGCGCAAGTAGTGCCGCTTGGAGCATTTTCACAGTGAATGGAAGCGGACTGGGGAACTAGATGCGGTCAATGGAAAAAATCCGCATGTTGTAAATTCTAAGGAGATTACGGTAACCATAGAAATGCTTTAACGCTGGCCTGTGATTCCCTGCATCGAGGCTTGCAGCTTGGCCGAGTCATAGCCTATGCCTTTCTTAAAGACAAGTTCAGGCTTGCGTATCACACTGGTATCGTGCTCGAAATCGCCATTGAGCAGAAGCAGATCGGCCTGCATTCCGGGCGCGACTGTGCCGATCGTACCGGCACGGCCGAGATACTGTGCTGCGTGGCCGGTGTAGATGGCGACTGCCGTAGCCGGTGAGAACCCTGCTGCCACCAGCAATTCCATTTCGCGCTGATCGCCATAGCCTGCCAGCACACCGCCATAGCCGGTAGGGTCGCAACCGGCCATCAGCAGACCGCCTGCTGCGACAAAAGCCCGCTCAAAACGCATCTCCATGGCCAGCGTAAGATCCCAGTGGGACTTGCCCGGGTTCTGCGCAACCTTGCCGCGGCGCGTGACATAGTCATCCCAGGAAAGCGTGCTGAGAGCAGTATGGCTTGCAGCCAGTTTTTCCAAAGGCGGCTTGTCCGGCACAAAGCTTTCAAAGATGGCGAGCGTTGAGGTGATGGCTACATGATGCTCAACCAAGGTATGGATCATGCGCTGTACCTGCGGACCGTTGACGTCGAGCGAGGCCAGCTCCGCGATGGGACCGTTTTGCCCTGGACAGATGCCGGGCTGCTTTTTTGAGTAGAACTCGGTGTCGACGGCCAAGCCATGCTCAAGGTTGTCGATTCCCATCTCCGCTGCTTCGGTAAAGCCGATGGAGCAGAGATGGCCGGTGATTTTTGCTCCGCGCGCATGTGCGGCAGCAATTGCAGCCTTCATCTCCGCCGGAGTGATGTGCATGTACGCCTTGAACGAAGTTGCGCCGCGATCTCCCCAGTAATTGACCAGAGCTTGCGCGTCCTCGGGACCGGTAAGTTCGTGGAGTTGAATCCCGATCGAGGGCTTGCCTTCGAGGTATGGCCCAGTCACATCCAGTTGCGGACCGGCTTGCTTGCCGGTATCAATGGCCTGCTTCAAAGCCAGATCTGTATAGGGCTCCACCGAACCGGCGGTGCGAGCCGTCGTAATGCCGGCTGCAAGATAGAGTCGGGGCGCGGAGTCGGCCAATTCAGCATATAGATTGTTGCGATCGGGCTCGGCACCGGCTGCGGGGTAGAACATATGCTCATGCATGCCGATCAAACCAGGCAGTAGAGTTTTGCCTGATTCGTCTAAAACCTTTGCGCCTGCGGGAATTGACCCTTGAGCGGCTCCGCTAACGCTCACGATCTTTCCCTGTGCAATGACAATCGTTTGCTCATGCTTTGCGGGGCTACCGGTTCCATCAAATAGCGTCACATGAGTGAAGGCAATGACTGGTGCAGTTTCCTCTAGAAAGGGTGTGAGCGGATTAATAGCTTTTATTGGTGCAGCTACAGGAGGAGCAGCAACCTGGCTTAAAGCGGTGTTCTGCGCAAAGGCACTTGAGGACACCAGTGCAGAGAGAGTCATCGCAATCACGTAACGATCGAACATGGCTGAGGGTCGCGGACGAGAGCCTGCAAGTCAAGCACTTTTCTTTAAAGCAAAAAGTGGCGGCCTATAGGCCGCCACTTTTGTTAGGTACTTGCTACTGCGTACTAGTTATGCCGGTGAAGGGCTACCTTCCGGAAAGCCGCCGCCGTGCTTCGGTTCCGGCTTCAGAATTTGTTGTACGTCGCCTGTTGGGGTGCCATTTGCAGGACCGTCCGGCAGATTCAATGGAGGCAGCTGCTTGCCTTCAAGGATCAGACGGATGTCATTTGCATCCAGTGTCTCTCTCTCCAGCAAAGCATGTGCCATGCTGTGCATCGCATCCTGCTTGCTGTCGAGAATACTGTAAGCCGATTTGTATGCTTCATCGACCATGGAGCGAACCTCACCATCAATCTGACGGGCAGTCTCTTCCGAGAAATCGCGATGTTGTGCAATCTCGCGTCCTAGAAAAATCTGCTCTTCCTTCTTACCGTAAGTCAGTGGACCGAGACGGCTCATACCGAACTCGCATACCATCTTGCGAGCTAACTCTGTTGCACGCTCGATGTCGTTGCCGGCACCCGTGGTCATCTGCTTCAGGAAGATCTCTTCTGCAATTCGACCGCCCATCAAGATAGCTAACTGCGTCTCAAGATAATCCTTGGTAACAGTATGACGGTCATCCACCGGCAGCTGCATTGTCACACCAAGCGCCATACCGCGAGGGATGATCGTAACTTTGTGCAGTGGATCGGCATGGGCCCGAACAGAAGCTACCAATGCATGTCCTGCTTCGTGGTAGGCGGTGACCCGCTTTTCCTCGTCGCTCAGCAACATGGACCGGCGTTCAGCACCCATCATAACTTTGTCCTTGGCTGCTTCAAAATCTGCCATCAGCACTGCCTTGCGATTGTGCCGGGCAGCATTCAATGCAGCTTCGTTGACCATATTGGCTAAGTCGGCACCGGAGAAACCGGGTGTACCCCTCGCCATAACCCGAAGATCGACATCATCCGCTGTAGGGACCTTACGCGAGTGGACAGCGAGAACTTCCTCACGGCCACGTACATCAGGACGACCTACAATCACGCGACGATCAAAACGACCGGGGCGCAGCAGCGCCGGATCCAGAACGTCAGGACGGTTCGTAGCAGCGACCAGAATGACGCCATCATTGGCTTCGAAACCATCCATCTCTACCAGCAGCTGGTTCAGGGTTTGCTCACGCTCATCATGACCACCGCCGAGACCGGCACCGCGATGACGACCGACTGCGTCAATTTCATCGATAAAGATGATGCAGGGAGCATTCTTTTTACCTTGCTCAAATAAGTCACGAACGCGGCTCGCGCCGACACCGACAAACATCTCAACAAAATCGGAACCTGAGATGGAGAAGAACGGTACGTTAGCTTCACCTGCGACAGCACGTGCCAGCAAGGTCTTGCCTGTTCCCGGAGGTCCGACAAGCAAAACTCCCTTTGGAATACGGCCGCCTAGCTTTTGGAACTTGCCTGCCTCACGCAGGAACTCAATAATTTCCTTAAGCTCTTCCTTGGCTTCGTCTACACCGGCAACATCCTTGAACGTAACCTTCTTTTGCTGCATGGAGAGAAGGCGAGCGCGGCTCTTGCCGAAGGACATAGCCTTGTTGCCGCCGCTCTGCATCTGCCGCAGCATGAAGAACCAGAGTGCACCGATGATCAGGATCGGACCCAGGTTGAACAGGATTGGAAGCCAGGAGCTGCCCTGGTTGTCACGAACTGTGACTGAGACATGGTTTTCCTGCAAAATATCGAACAATTGCGGATAGTTAGCTGGAACCGTCACATGGTACGGCTCGCCGTTCTTGAGTTTGCCGCGCACTTCGCTGCCGTTTACGGTTGCGTCCTGCACCTGCCCTACACGGGCATCCTGCACAAATTGCGAGAATGACACATCCTTGTCATGCCCGGAGCCGCTGCTCTTCTGAAACACCTGCCACAACAGAATGAGGCATGCGAAGATGAACACCCAGAAGATCACTGTTTTAACTGTCGAATTCACCAGAACCCCTCACTTCTTCTACGAGCACAACGCTGACGCGGATGATGCCGTACACCAACTTAGACGCATCTGTCACCGGCAAAGAAGCAGATCTGTCTTTGCCGCGCATCCATAAGCTCAAAGAAAGCCATCCCCAGAGTACCGGGGTCACTTGCCCAACCTTACCGCTCATTTTACGGTCCATACAAGCTCGCGTGGAAAGAAATTATCAAACGGCTCATCCTTCTTATCCGAATATGGAACATCGCTTCCTTTACAAGCCAAATTGGGAAACCCAGAGTCGGAACTACAAGCTTTTCGCCTGCTACCGAAATCATTCAGGCATGCTGAAGTCATGAGACGAGCCTCTCAGCCCGCAATGCCGCCGTTTTCCTTACGGGCACTTCGCCCCGGTATGCGCCTTGGGCTTGCTGTGTCGGGTGGGGCGGACTCTGTAGCGATGGCACGGCTTGCTCATAGTCTGGCTGCACGGCATGGATGGGTGCTGAAGATACTGCATGTGCAGCATGGGCTACGGGGTGAAGACTCAGTACATGATGCCGGCTTTGTTGATGAGCTCGCCACGGCTTTGCATCTGCCCTGTGACTTTCACCACGCCGATGTAGCTGCCTGGGCCAGGCAGCAAGGGGGCGGCCTGGAAGAGGCCGGCCGAAGGCTGCGCTACAGTTGGTTCCGGCACCTGCTATCAGGGGAGCTCGATGCCATTGCAACCGGGCACACGCTGGACGATCAGGCGGAAACCGTACTGGCCAAACTGCTGCGCGGCGCCTGGACCGCGGGACTTGCCGGCATCTATCCGGTTGTATCGTCAGAAGATCTGCCGGGGGATAATAAAGTTTTGAAAAATTCCAACGGATTGCTGGTGCGCCCCCTGCTTGTTGCCCGGCGAGATGAGCTACGCTCCTGGCTCACAAGTCTGGGCCAACCCTGGCGCGAGGACGCAACCAATGCCGACGTCCAATTTACCCGCAACCGCATTCGGCATGAGCTGCTACCGGTACTTGCGGGATTCAACCCGCGCATTGCGGAAAAACTAACCGAGGTAAGTACGTTGGCGCGTGAAGACGAAGACTATTGGCAAACCGAAGTACAGCGGCTGCTGCCGGGCTTGCTGCTGCCGGGGCGTCCGGTACGCGGAGGCGGCCGGGCCAGCTCCACCCTGCCGGGGGAGCGCTCGCTGGCCATGGAAGTCGAGCGGCTGCGCGCTCTGCCGCCCGCGCTCATACGGAGGCTGTTACGGGCTACTGCGATGCAGTTGGGCTCGGCACTCGGCTTTGAGGAAACGGAGCGGGCGATACAGCTTCTTGAAGGCCCGGTCGGCAGCGTAGCGCGACGGGAACAGCTCACGGCGGAGTTGCGCGTGGAGCGGACTCCGCGCGAGCTGCGGCTGCTTTTTTCGCAAGTCGGAGTACCGGCGGCTCCTGTCAGAATCCCAGTGCCGGGGCAGGGGGAAGGCTTCGGCGTTCACCTTCGCATTGCCTGCTCGGGAGAAGGAACGCATCCGTCTGCTTTGTTGCGAGTGGCAATCGGGCAAGACCGCGTGCGGTTGCGCTACTCCGCAGGCGCACCCAAACGCATTAAGGAAGTATTGGAGCGCCTGGGTGTGCCTGCCACATATCATCAAGGCTGGCCGCTGCTGGAGTGGCAGGGTGAAATTGTGTGGCTGCGGGGAGCGGTGATTGAACCCACACCACTTTCGTCGCAGCTTTTCATTGCAGAAGTGGATGCTCCTACTGGAGTCCCTCCTCAAGCCAAGCTGTGAAAGCCTCCGGGCTCTGCTCGCGATTCAAAAAGGCGCGTACCAGCTCCTTACCGGGCCGTGAGCCGCCCGGCTCCAGCACGTCTTCACGGTAGCGGGTTGTGACAGCGTGAGCCAGCAGATCACTCGCGGCAAACTCGCGGAAGAAGTCCAGCGCGATGACTTTGTCGTAGAGATACGTGTAGTAGTTCGACGAATACCCGACAAGGTGCGTAAAGCCGGCAAACAGCTTATTCCCTTCTACCCAGGTGTAAGGCAGAAAACGCCGGTAATCCTCCTGCAACAGACGATCCAGGTCCAGTGTGGCCGGGTCCAGGCGGTGCGTGTCCAGCGAGTAGCTGGTGTAGAAAAGCTGGGTGCGGACGGCGTCTGCCCGGCCGAAAGCTCCGGCACGGTTCATACGCTCGACTAGCGCGGCCGAGATCGGCTCGCCGGTTTGGTAATGGTGGGCAAAGCGCGCCAACAATGCAGGATCGCGGAAGAACTCTTCCAACATTTGCGAAGGCACCTCAACAAAGTCGCCTTCCGTCGCGATACCGCTGACTCCGGCCCAGGCCTGGTGGCCGCCCAGGATGGCATGCATCAGGTGGCCGAACTCGTGGAGGAAGGTAGTGACATCGGAGTGCTGCAGCAAGCCAGGCTCGCTTGTGTTCGTGGTACTTCCCGGAAAGTTGCAGATCAGGGCTGCCTCCGGCAGCTGCACACCGTGGATGCCGGGAATGAGCGGCGCGGCTGAGAACCACTTGTCCTTGCCTTCCCGAGGGTGCATATCCAGGTAGAAGCGACCGAGTGAAGCGCCGGAGCGTGCGTCGAAAACGTCCCACGTAGTAACACTTTCGTGCCAGGTGTTGGCGTCGTGTACTTCTGTGAAACGGACGCGGAACAGCTCCTCAACAAGCGATAGAACACCGGCCTGCACCTTGTCATAGGGGAAATAAGGCCGAACGGTTTGTGAGTCGAAGGCGAACTCCGCGCGGCGAAACTGCTCAAGCCAGAAGCCGCGGCTAGCCGCGTCGATGTTTTCCAAAATGGATTCGCCTGATTCACCGGGCTCACGCGCTTCCCGGGCGGTCTTTTGGGCAAAGGCAAGCACAGCGGCGTACTCCCGTTTTGCACCTTCCCGGGTTGCTGTGTCGAGCTCGTCCAGAAAGTTTTTCATGTTAGCTGAGGACTCCATCATCTGGTCGGCTGTGGCCAGGTCGGCCCAGTTAGCGAAACCCAAAAGCCGGGCAATTTCGTGGCGCACCGTCAGCAGTTCCTGCAGCACGGCCTGGTTCTGCGGGAAGGCACGCGTTTGATATGCCAGGAACATGCGGCAACGTAGCTCGGCACTGCGCGCAAAGGTCATCACGGGCATGTAGTCGGGGAAATCGGTTGTCAACACAATCTTTCCGGCGTGCTCGCCGTCCGGCTGGGGCTGGTGGCCGGCCAGGAAATCCTCGGGTAGCCCAGTAAGTTCAGCGGCATCCTGAACCAGAACCGTACCGACACTCTCCTGCACATTGCGGCCAAAGCTCAGCGAAAGCGTGGTCGCGCGATCCTGCAGCGCCCGCAGCTGTTCGCGTGTTGCATCGTCGCGGTCCACACCGGCCAGACGGTAGCCCAGTAGTGTGCGCTCCAGGTAGTAACTTGCGGCAGCATCGGCACCGGCAGGTGCGATCGCACCGAGCGACTGATAGACTTCGCGGTTCAATCCAAGTGCCACGCCCGCCTGCGAGACGAGTTGCAGCTGCGCCTGTGCGGTGTCGCGCATATCTTTGTCCGGGTGCACGCTTTTGAGCAGGGACAGCTGCGAACCGGTCGCGCTCAGCAGGGCAACAGCATCGTCATAGCGGCGCAGGCTGCCTTCAAGTGTCGGCGCGCTTCCGTCAGCAACCAGTGCGTCAATCTGTGCCGTGTGGCGGGCAAGTGCGTCAGCGACCCAGGCTTCAAGCGCACGGGCGTCCGAGACGGTCCATGGGTGGGATAGAGCGAGCGATGGAGGAGCAGGCGTTTGGGTCGGCATATGCTTTTAGACTGCACGGCAATGCTCGGCGGTGCAAGCTTGTGGCTACCGGCTCACGTAAGTTTGCGCCGCTCTACGACAAGGGCTAGCATCAGCGCACTATCCACAGTTAAGGACCCTTTCGCTTGCGACTTCAAGACGTGTTCCCCGTTCTACCTGTCGCCAAGGCTTACCCGGTATGTATTGCCATCACAGGCCATGATGCTGCCGGGATATTTCGCAGCGGCGTGGAGGCGCTCAGCCAAAGCCGCTTTCTTGAGTTTCGCCTTGATAGCCTCCCTGATCCAAGTCAGGGTGTGTCGCTTCTATCAGGATTTTGCAAGGCTCATCCCCAAGCGGTCGTACTGGCTACCTGCAGGCGGGTTGCCGGCGGCGGCGGCTTCCTAGGTTCTGTGCAGGAGCAGCTTGGATTGTTGGTCCAGGCTGCCGAGGCGGGTGCCTTTCTGGTTGATATGGAGCTAGAAACCCTGGAGACGACCTCGGAACGGCAACTTGAGGAGTTTCGGCAAAGCCTTGCGGGTGCGGGCACTTCCCTGCTTGTGAGCGCGCATGATTTCACCGGTATGGGCGACCTTGAGAACACCTTGAGAACATTGAAAGCACTCGGCAGCCCCGCGCAACCAGCCATCTATAAGGTAGTGGCGACTGCGCACGGTCTTACCGACAACCTCCGGATGCTCCGCTTTGTTGAAGGGGCATCCCGGGAGGTTTCTACTATAGGCATGTGCATGGGTGAGGCCGGGCTTGCTTCGCGAGTGCTGTCGCTGCGTGCAGGCGGACTATTTACCTTTGCAGCCAGTAGCGGGCGAGGCACCGCTCCCGGCCAGCCACTTGCGGCGACCCTGCTCGATGAGTACCGGCTCCATACTATTTCCGCCAAGACCCGCGTCTACGGTGTTGCCGGAAACCCCGTTGCACACTCCCTGTCACCGGCGATGCACAATGCGGCGTTTCGCGCGGAGGCTATCGATGCAGTGTACCTGCCGTTTCATACAACTTCAGTGGCTGACTTGATGATGCTGGTGCGAAAGTTACCCGTTGCCGGGCTGAGCGTCACCATGCCCTGGAAGATCAAAATTGTGCCGTACCTAGACGCGATAGACCCGCTTGCGGCGAGAATCGGTGCAGTCAACACCGTTGTGCGTCGCGAGGATGGAACAATGTTCGGCACCAACACAGACGCGGCGGCTGTAGTAGAGCCGCTAAAGAAACGCCTTCCTCTAAAGGGCGCGCGTGTGCTGTTGCTGGGCGCTGGAGGGGCAGCACGGGCAGCGGCATTTGGCTTGGGGGCTGAGGGGGCTCAGGTATCGATTGCGAACCGGACCGCCCGGACAGCGGAGGCGCTTGCCCGTGACTGCGAAGCCGATACCGTGGATTGGATAGAGCTTTCAGGTGGTATTGCAGGCTGTTTCGATGTTGTTGTGCAGGCGACACCTGCAGGCATGTTGGGGAGCCATGCTGCTTTGCCCGTAAGCGAGAACGCACTCCGAGGCGTGAAGGTAGTGTTTGAGATGGTGTACAGGCCGCTCGAAACGCCGCTGCTACGCATGGCACGAGGACTTGGCATCGAAACCGTTACCGGGCTTGAAATGTTCGCGCACCAGGGAGCACTCCAGTGGGAGCTCTGGACCGGAAAAGAAGCGCCTTGGACCGCCATGCGCGAGGCGTTACAGTTAGCCCTATTGCGGGAAGAACCGTCTACTTATACAGTAGTGAATCATGGCGAAGTTTGATGCGGTGGATCGGCTGATGAGCTTGGCAACAGGTGCCAAAACGCCTGCGAAGGAGCAAGCTGTGCCGACGGTAGTAGCTGAAGATGTGCTGGAAGCGCGGGTGAGTGCTTCAGAGCGAGGGGTGCCGGCCTCTACTACTTTCAGGGTGGAACCTGGAACGGCCACGCCGGCGCAGCCACAGGTGTCGGCCAGTGATCGGGGCCGTCAGCTAATAGGAGCACTTCGCCCGTTTTTACCGGCAGTGGGCGGTGCGTTGCGTTTGGTTGACCATGGTGCCGCGCAGACCATTGCACGACTGCTGCCGATATTGGGCTCGTTGGGGTCATCGACACATACTGCTACAACAAGCAGTCCTACCATGGGGACGGGTGGTGCAACGCAAGGTGGAGGCGAGCCGCGGAGCCTCGAGGCTGTCCTAGTTGCCTTGAATCAGCGCCAAATTGTTATCAGTGAAGAGATCAAAGCTCTGGGAGAGAACGCCTCACAGCATGGAGAGCAATTGAAGCGCATCCGGGAAAGCCAGGAACGCCTTTCCGCAGAGCAGGGTTCCCTTTCGCATCTTGTCCACCAGTTGCAGGGCCGCTCGCAGCTGCTGACCACCAGTGTTGTCATTTTGCTGATGCTGGTGATCGCGCTAGGCATCTGGATCGTGCTGTCTTTTCATCGATAAACGGTGCGTTGGAACGGTTTCGAAATAGTAACTCTTTGAAAGATTCACCACGAAAGTTGTAGCTTTTTCGTTGCCAAGCATTCCTGTCGACCATTACTATCCGCTCACAATGGCGGAACGGGTAGCAGCAGCATGCAATTTTGGCGCTACGGTCCATTCTGCCATCGGCATGTTGCACACATGCTCAGACAAATGGAATGCCAACCTGCGGAGTGCCCTATGGCGTGGTATGCCTACTGTGTCACCGAGAAACAAGCTTTTCCTGAACTTCTACGCCAACGAAAACCGGTTCCGCTTGAGACGATTACCGGCGTAGAAGGCAATCAGGTTTTTCTATATCTGGCCAGTGATCTGGCTGTTGTCGTATCCGAACACATCCCGCCGGAACAAACTTCTCAGCAAAATGCCAAAGATCATGCGTGCGTCATTGCTGACTGCTTCAAGGTGACTACGGTGCTGCCATTCCGGTTTGGCACTGTGTTCGCCAATGATGAGCTGCTGCGCCGCTCCATGCGCACCAACCAGAAGCAATTTCTTGCCAGTTTGTCCCAATTACGGGGCAAAACTGAAATGCATATCAAGTTGACGCTGGAGGATTGCGTAGGTGAGCCGGTGCGCGAAGGATCAGGAGCCGGGAGAGCCGGTCGGACGTACCTTAGTGATATGCGGGAGGAGGCATCGCGGCAACGGGAGCGCAGGGCACGTGCACGAGCTTTGTCGGTGCAGCTGAACCGCATGTTCTCGCCGCTATCAGAAGAAGTCAGATGCCGTCAGCTGGATTCGGGCAAGATGCAGCTCGATGTAAGCCACCTAATCGCTACGCGGTCTGTAGAACGCTATCAAAATAAATATCAAACGGCCCATGAGCAGCTACGCGACTGCCGGCTGCAGCTATGCGGACCCTGGGCTCCGTACCACTTTGTTCAAAGTTCGACGCGTTCGGCTGCAATCCTGGCTCATCAGTCGCGTGCCGCATCGGCGTAGGCAGCATGGTCTGAAAGGGACATATGCCGTCCGATTTTGACTCGAAGGAGTGCGGGAGGCGTGAAAAGAGGCTATATTTTAGTACAAAACAAGTGTTCTGTGTATTTGTAACCTTCCTGCAACACAACTGCTGCAAAACAGGTGCAAGTTGCGGATCTGAAATGATGTGACAGAGTGACGGGAATGTCCGTGATGAAGTATTGACTTGTTCTCTAAAGGACGTGCTTCCAGCAAACCCTTGCTTTAACGATTGGGCTGCTTTTGGGAGAGCAAGAGAGCCTTTTCTGTGTCACGTCGGAGTGCGCCTGCGCGATCTATCTTGCGCCAAAATGCCCAGAAGTAATCGACTGCCGACAGGATTGAGACCAAGGCCATGAAGTAAATGGAAGCGATAGCGATCGAATCGATGGGAAGCTGGAACCAGCCAATGTTCCAGACGGGCCATTGATGATCGAGTACAGCGGCGATGACACAGACGATCTGAACGACGGTTTTAAGCTTGCCCAGGTCACTGGCCGCGATGGTGAAGCCTTCAGAACTGGCGATGGAGCGCAAGCCGCTGACCAGAAACTCGCGCCCAATGACAACAGTAGCGATCCAGGGCTTAACGATGTGCGGGTTGTACTGGACCAGGGCAATGAAAGCGGCGGTCACGAGCAGCTTATCGGCCAGAGGGTCAAGCAGCATGCCGAGCGTGGTGACCTGGCCGCGCTTACGTGCCAGGTAGCCGTCTACCCCATCGGTGATAAAGGCGAGCAAGAAGAAGATGGAGATGAACAGTTCTTGCACACCCGGCGTGGTGCGCAAGGGAAAGTGCGGCGACAGAAGCCAGATGAGTAGAGGCACGCACAGGATGCGGCTCGTCGTGATGGAATTGGGAAGGTTCACACACTTTCAATCTGAAACTTCAAGCTATTCCCCTTGCTATAGAGCGCTATACAACCGCGATTTTTGCGGAAAGCCACACAAGTCAGAGCTCCCAACTAAAAACGGTTTAGGATGTCAGGTGAGTTCACCCTCATTATGCACCAGTGCATTGAGGCTTGCTGTGAACACCACCGGACACACCCGGGTATCAACTCATACGAGGTACGCAGCCGCGCCCTTCTACGCAAACCAGGTTGGGCCCTGTGGCGCGGGCCTGTTCCAGTGCCTGGATGGCACAATCCACCAGCTTTTCGCGGGGGGTGCCGCGTTTGGCCCGCATGCTGGCCGCACCGACGCTTACGGTAGCAGTGTGGCGCTTCTGGCCGGCGAAGACACTCATCTGCTCAATGCAGCCGCGGAGGCGTTCCGCGATTTGTGTTGCACCGTCCGTGCCGATGCCGGGCAGCATGACGACAAAGTGCTGCGGGTCGAAGCGGGCTACCATGTCGTCAGACCGGCGCAGGCCTTCCTTAAGCAAGCCTGCTACCTGCGACTGCAGGGCCTCAGAGAACTTGAAGCCATGGTCGCGCTTGTGCTCGGCGAAGTTGTCGATGGAGAAGAACAATAGCGCCACCGAGTGACGGCTAGCGGCAGCCTTGTCCCACGCGGCGCGATACCGCATGTCAAAGGCAAGCCTGCTGCCGACACCGGTACCAGGGTCCAGGTGGCGATCCTCAGTAGCGGTAGACTCTTGCGGAACACCTGCAAAGGCTGCCTGGCGCAGCATGAGGAAGTCGCGCCGCGCCTCATTGTGACGAACCGCAGCCATCAAGGTCAGCAAAGCGGCAGCAAAGCCGGGAGCCCATAACGACTCAAGGATGGTGGGGATGCCTGCAGTATGGACGGCAGGCCCAAGCAGAAGTGCGGCGGCATCGGCCAGCAGGGCTCCACCGGCAGCCAGGGTGGTCCATCGCCGGGGTAGTGCCGCAAGCCAGCCAAACAGCAGCAAAGTGATGGCTATGCCGGTCTGCATGGGAAGCAGTTCCCTGCCGCCGGCAAAAGGCACACCGGCCAGCAACGCTGCTACGAGCAGCATGCCGAAAAGCACCAGGGCCGCGCGGCCCCCAGCCTGGCGGCGAAATGCGGAGGGCGACAGCAGCAGAAATAGAAGCAGAAGGGTGACCGGGCCGCCGCGTACGGCGAACATATAGGGCGGCAACAGCAGAAACGCACGCTCGGCAATGAGCAGGCAATGAAAGAGCAGACCGGCACCCAGCAAGGCAGGGATGGTACCGCCTGCGGGAGCAGCAGTCTGCATTTCGGCGAACTCGGACTCAAGTTCGAGCGGGAGGCGTTCGGAATGGTCTGCGGTTGCGGTCATAGCGGCAGCGGCTACTTGAGGAGCGGGCGTAGGTATCTCGAACATGATGCCACTATCGGCACTCCGGCGCTTTTCTACAGGGGCAGGCAAACAGGACTACAGAGGTGTTCCCATCTTGGCACGAGTTACTGAATTGGAACGGGTACAAAGAACATTTACGTACGTTCATGCCCGTTGTGTTGTGCAGCCTTTCAGTCGAGCTTCCGGGTAGGTTCGTGTGCCGGGTCCGGTCCCGGCGGCTGCTCCCATGGTTTGGCATACAACCGCGCACATTCTTCTCGCAGTACCCCTGCCACAATTTCGATGTCGTTGCGGTACGCACCAGCTATCAGGTCTTCCGTGTTTCCCAGACGCAATGCGAAGTAGTGCTCATGTACGTCTCCGCGTGCTGCTCCGTAGACGATCCGTGAGATTCCAGCCCACAAGCATGCCCCTGTGCACATGGCGCAAGGCTGGAGAGTGGAGTACAGCGTTACACCCTGAAGCGAGAGTGTTTTGCGCTCTGCGCAGAGCCTGCGCATCGTCACCATCTCTGCATGTGCGGTTGGGTCGTGATGCATTTCGGCTTCATTAAACCCTAAAGCGACCACCGTTCTGTCCTCCACCAGCACGCAGCCTACCTCAGCGCCGCCCGGGGTGTGAATTCCTAGTTGCGCCTGTGTAATGGCAAGCCGCATCATGCTCTCGTCGTCCATACAACCCAGTGTGCGGCTTCCTGAAAAATCGGTAAAGGGATGGAGCTCTTTGGAGATGAAACGGGTAGAGATTCTTCCACTGGGCTCCGAATGAGCCGGCGAGGGTTAGAAAAGGTGTACAACCCATGTCTCGCAAGCAAAATGACGAACATGGGTCGCATCGCTGATTTATGTATCGAAAGGAAGCAAAAATTCACAGTTTTGACAGATGCGCCGAGGTTCAGGAGGTTTTATCGACCGCGAGAGCGATCTCCTTGTGGGCATCGAGCGCAGCAAGCCGCTCCACATAAGCGCCGCGGATCAAAGTGTAGGTGTCGCTGCCCAACGGCAGACGCCTGGTAGCGGGGCGGTCTACGGAGTCGATCATCGCCTGCACGGTCTTGACCGGATCGCCGGGCTTGGGAAACGCATTGGCCGCGACGAGGCGGCGCAGGTCTCCGGAAACGGTTTTGTCATAGGCCGCCATGGGCGGAGGCGAGACGATACCGCCGGAAAAGTTCGTTTGATTGGCACCGGGTTCAACGATGGTGCATTCAATGTTGAAGTGCGCGACCTCCTGAGCGACGGCCTCGATGAAGCCTTCAATGCCCCACTTGGTAGCGTGGTAGAGGCTGAAATTGGGAAATGCGAATTGGCCGCCGGTGGAAGATACCTGGAGGATGCGGCCGCCGCCTCCCGCGCGCAGGTGCGGCAGGGCGGCGCGGATGACCTGGATGGAGCCGATGAGATTGGTGTCGATCTGGTGGCGGATTTGCTCATCGGTGAGCTCTTCAGCCGCGCCGAAGAGTCCGTAGCCTGCGTTGTTGACAATGACGTCAATATGGCTGAAATGGGCAAACGCTGCTTTGACAGCCTTGTGAATGGCCGGGGTATCTGTCAGATCGAGCGATGTGAGCCAGAGTCGGTCGTTGAACCGTGACTTGAGATTATTGAGCTGTTCAAGCTTGCGCGCCGTGCCGGCTACGCGGTCGCCGCGCTCCAGAAGCTTTTCTGTCATGATGCGGCCGAAGCCGCTGTTGACGCCGGTGATGAACCATGTGCGCTGTGCCATGTTGACTGCCTCCCTTGTTCCTCTCATAGAATGGATGTTTTGACTAACCAGATGGTTACATCATAAGAAGTGAAAATAATCCATATCTGTCAGGATAGTGGAAGCCGCAATGAAGAATGCTGATGCAACTCGTGAACGCATCCTGCAGGCGGCTACTTCTGAGTTTGCCGCATACGGTATCGCGGGCGGGCGTGTGGATCGGATTGCGAAGAGTGCTGCCGCGAACAAGAACCTGATTTACGTCTACTTCGGCAGCAAGGAATTGCTATTTGGCGCGGTGCTGGAGCGGCACCTGGGTGATGTGTACGAGTCTGTTCTGTTTACGCCCGAGGACCTGCCGGGGTATGCGGCGCGGCTGTTTGACTTTGTCATGGAGCATCCGCAGCTGATCCGGCTGCTGGCGTGGTGGGGGCTGGAGCAGAAGGGAGAGTGGCCGGCGGGGCCGAGGGCAAGCGTGGACGTGAAACTGGAAGGCTTGCAGGGGGCGCAGCGGGAGGGATGGATTAACGGGGAGTTTACACCGGCGTTTTTGCTGGCGGCTGTGATCGCGCTTTGCAACGCCTGGACTGCGGCCAATCCGCTGGGGCTGTTTATCGACCCGGATGCGGGGGTGAATCGGCAGGGTGCGCGGAGCGCGGTGGCGCGAGCAGTAGCGCGGATTTGCGAGGTTACACTTGAAGCGAGGTGAGTGATGGCTACTGTCGCTATGGTGTCGATGGAAACATACCTTAATACGAGCTACTTTCCAGATGTCGAGTACTTGGATGGTGTGCTGAAGGAGAAGCCGGTGGTCCAGATTGTGCATGGACGGGTGCAGGTGTTGATCGGCATGTGGTTTGAAAACCGTCGTAGGGAGTGGGGAATTTACGCCGCGGTTGAGGTGCGTACTCGAACTTCGGCAAACGCGGTTCGGCTGCCGGATGTTGTGGTGGTGTCAAGGGAGAACCGGGAGACGGGTACTCTAACAACTCCGCCGCTCATTGCGATTGAGGTGCGGTCGCCATCAGATACGCAGGAAGACCTGGATAGCCGAGCGGCTGCGCTGGTCGGCATGGAGACGCGGAATGTGTGGCTGGTGGACCCGTATGCGCGGACGGGGCAGGTTTGGGGTGATGGTAGATGGGTCGGGGTGGATGGGTTGCGGATGGAGGCAGTCGGGTCGGAGATGTATCTCGATCTTGGGTGGGTTTGGGGGGAGCTGGAGGATTGAGGATGAATTTACTTCTACCCATTACTCACACTTGAGCGCATAGCTCACTTACGACTAAACGCTTCTACGAACGATATTCCGATAAGCCATTCCGTAATTATTAAAATACCCGCTATCTCTGAAACTGTGAAGCTGATGCCTGACCTTCATCTTTTATAAGTCGCAAAAGCATGCAGCACAGCAAATCCACAAATATTATAACGCCAACCAAAGCATCGGCTTTGCCTTCTGCGCCTCCATGTGGAAGCATGTATTCCTCCTATTCTCGGCCTTCGGATATGTTTTTAACTCACGCATAAATACCGCGTTGCTTGATGGCGAAGGCGACGCGGTCCATGGCTAGCATGTAGGCGGCGATACGGTTGTTTACCGCGTGAGCTTCGGCGTAGCGGATGACGTCTTCAAAGCCAGCGGCGAGGATGGCTTCCAGCTGCTCGTTGACGGTTTCTTCCTTCCAGAAGTAGCCCTGGCGGTCCTGGACCCATTCAAAGTACGACGCGGTGACGCCGCCGGCGTTGGCCAGGATGTCGGGGATGACGAAGATGCGCTTTTCAGCCAGGATTTCATCGGCGACTGCGGTGGTGGGGCCGTTGGCGCCTTCAGCGAGGATACGGGCCTGGATACGGCTTGCGTTGCGGCTGGTGATGACGTTTTCCATGGCGGCGGGAATAAGGATTTCGCAGTCGTGCGTAAGCAGTTCATCGGGATCGGCGGCCTCGGCTCCGCGAAAATCGAGGATGGAGCCGTTGCGGAGGCGGTGCTCGGCGAGTGCATGGATGTCGATGCCATTTGCGTTAAAGATTGCGCCGTCGTACTCAGCGATGCCGGTGATTTTGTAGCCGGACTCCATCATGAGGCGAGCCGCGTTGAACCCGACGTTGCCGAAGCCCTGGAGGATGACGCGGCAGCCGTCGCGCGGGATCGAGAGGAAGCGCAGGGCCTCGTCGCAGACTTTGCGGATGCCGCGGCCGGTGGCTTCGCGGCGGCCCCGAGAACCACCTAAACCGAGCGGCTTGCCCGTAACCACGCTGGTGACGGTTTGCCGCATGTGCATGGAGTAGGTATCCATGATCCAGGCCATGGTCTGCTCGTCGGTGCCCATGTCGGGGGCGGGCACGTCTTTTTCAGGACCGATGAAGTCGATGATCTCGGCGGTGTAGCGGCGGGTCATGCGCTCAAGCTCGCCCTGTGACATCTTCCTGGGGTCGCAGATGACGCCGCCCTTTGCGCCGCCGAAGGGGATGTTGACCACGGCGCACTTCCAGGTCATCCAGCTGGCGAGGGCGCGGACTTCGTCGAGGGTGACGTCGGGCGCGTAACGGATGCCGCCCTTGCCGGGCCCGCGCGCCTGTGAGTGCTGCACGCGGTACCCGGTGAAGATCTCGAAGCGTCCGTCATCCATCTGCACGGGAAAGTGGACAATAATTTCGCGCATGGGTTGGCGGAGCAGCTTCCAGATGCCGTCCGGGAGGTTGAGCTTGCGGGCGGCGAAGTCGAAGCGAGCGGCTTGCGCCTCCCACGGGTTAATTTCCTGCTCTAGGGGTACGGTGGTGGCCATGGTGGGTTCTTTCTACACGCGGCTCGCGGTCGCAAGCGATGTCGCGTGAACAAACGTCCTTACTATAGGCCCCATGCCGTGGCACGGCAACCCCCGGCAAGCAGGGCGTGCACTTTGGTCATGTGGCCTTGTTAGTGGACGTCCGGGCACGTTCCGGCACGCACTGAAGCAAGCAGCTAAAAAGAAACGCCGCGAGCGGCAACTTCAAGAAGAGTACGTTCGGCGGCTGCATAGCGAAAAGTGTCCCTCATCCATTGAGCCGTCTAGGCGCTCACTCACTCCACGCACTCCAGCAACTCCGCCAACGTGATGGTGCCATACCCGGTATAAAGGCAATTACCGGACGCAAGAACCGGCTCGTGGTGTGAAACGCGATTACGAAGAAGCTGGACGACTTTCAAACGTTCGTGAATCAAACCTCGTTCGCGTCTTGCATGAGGGAACGCTTTATTAATTGTTGGTCTAACCCATAAACTTCGGTGATTGGCTTGCTTTCATCAAGCTCCATCGCCTGCGCAGAAAACCGAGGACTCCGCCGGCGGGTGCAAAGGGTGGATCGATGATGCATGCGTGCCCCGCTGTAGCGCATCGATTCGACTACGAAGCGCTTTTGCCATGGGCAGACTACCGGTTGTACGCAGCAGTAGCCAGTACCCGGTGCCATTTTTGTAGCAGCCAGTTACCCCAGTAAAGCCAGGACCTAGCAGCCCAAGGAACCATTGATCGTGGTCCCTGACGAGCCTTGTGGGGCGCTTCCAGGTACGAGCGTGAGGTGCGGGTACCATACGGGGAGACCTGATGGCAGACACCTTGTACCCCTCCCATGCTCCCCAGCCTTCGCGCGAGCGGTTTTTATCGCTTGCGGCCACGCACACGTTGGTGCCGCTGTACCTTACGCTGAACGCAGACTTGGAAACGCCGGTGACGGCGTTTTTGCGCCTGGCCGCAAATGGGGCGGACGAGCCGGAATGTTTTCTGCTGGAGTCGGTAGAGGGCGGTGAGCGGGTGGGGCGGTATACGTTCATCGGGGTGCGGCCATTTCGCAAGATCATTGCGCATGGCACGGAGCTGACCGTGCATGAGCATGGTCGAGCGCAGACACAGCAGGGGGATATTTTTAAGACCTTGCAGGATGCCTTAAGTGGGCACACACCGGCTCGGCTGCCGGGGCTGCCGCCGTTTACCGCGGGGGCTGTCGGGTTTTTCTCATATGACGCGGTTCGTCAGATAGAGCAGCTACCGGCAACCGCGCCCGATGAGCTGCATGTGCCCGATGCGTGCTTGATGTTCTTTGATGAAGTGTTGGCGTTTGACCACTTGCGTAAGGAAATGGTGCTGGTGGTGACGGCCGATGTGCACGGGACTCCTGCGGAAGAGGCGTACACGAGGGCTCTGGATCGGCTAGGACGATTCGCGGCGCGGCTGGCGCGTCCGCTGCCAGCAAGCGCGGTGCAAACGCCGGGGGCAGGGACCCATGGCAAGCTGGAGGTGCGGGCGCGAACGGGTGAGGCAGAGTTTCTTGCTTCCGTGGCGCGGGCGCAGGAGTACATTGCTGCGGGCGATATCTTTCAGGTGGTGCTGTCGCAGCGCTTCGATGTGGTGCCGGGTGTCGATCCGTTTTCGATCTACCGCTCGCTGCGGGTGGTGAACCCTTCGCCGTATATGTACTTTTTGCGGCTCGGTTTGGACGGCGCGGCGGATACGCATATTGTGGGTTCATCGCCTGAGATGCTGGTACGTGTGAGCGGCCGGAAAGTCGAGTACCGTCCGATTGCCGGGACGCGGCCCCGGTCGCTCGATGAGGACGAGGACCGACAGATCGGTGAGGAACTGCTCCTGGATGAAAAGGAGCGGGCCGAGCACGTGATGCTGGTAGACCTGGGCCGCAACGATGTGGGCCGGGTGAGCGAGTACGGTAGCGTGCGAGTGCGCGACTTGATGCATATTGAACGCTACTCGCATGTAATGCACATTGTGAGCGCAATCGAGGGGCGGCTGCGGGTGGGCCTCGACGCGGTGGATGCGTTTCGCGCGTGCTTTCCTGCCGGGACGCTTTCAGGCGCACCAAAGATTCGCGCTATGGAGATTATTGAGAAGCTGGAGCCGGCGCGGCGCGGAATTTACGGCGGGGCGATCCTATACGCGGATTACTCCGGCAACTTCGACTCATGCATTGCGATTCGGACGCTGCTGCTGCAAGGGGGACGGGGCTGCGTACAGGCTGGGGCCGGGATTGTGGCCGACTCCGTACCGGAGCGGGAGTACGAGGAGTGCCTGAACAAGGCCAGTGCTGTGCTGCGGGCAACCGAGCGCGCCCGCGCGCAGGGGCAAACGGGTCATGGCGATTCCCGATGAGCATCCGCACTAGCCGGAGAAACAGGTATTGTTCAGCTTCAATGGCAGACTCCAGATCCATCCGTGACATACCGTTTTAACATCGTCACGCCTGAAGATCGAAACCGTATCCAGCCTTCTCCCAACTACTTCAGTAGTACAGGCTGAGCATCTACCTTGATCCGGTACATGTAGTACGGCTTGATTCGTAGATCATGTCCATTGTGAAGGTTCGACTGCCGGTTCAGCTGGTTTGCGTTCACGTACAAGTAACCGTCGGATGCAAGGCTCATCGTGTCCGGCCATAGAAGACGCGGATCATGTACCAAGGTTTCGATCAGGCCTGTTTTCGGATCGAAGCGTTCAATGGAGTCCGTCACCGGATCGGACAAGTAAATCCGTCCCGCTGCATCCGACTCAAGCCCGTCGGACGGCATCTTCCCTGTCGCAATCCGCACCGTGCTTTCTACCTGAGCATCGGATTGGTTCTTGTCTCGCAGTGCCTCTGTCGACACTACATAGAGCTTGGTCGAGTTGATGGGGCAGTAGTAGAGCTCACTGCCATCGGCTGAGATGGCGATGCCGTCGACCGCAAACACGTTCGGCTCGGGTGGTTTGCCCGGCTCTGTTTTGTAGATCGGCTGGCCCTCGGCAAACATGAGGAAGCCCGGCTCAGACAAGGTACTGACGTGCTGGTTGAGTCGCCGACGTGCCTTGCCTGTCGCCAGGTCGACCACGAGGATGGCGTTCGGGCCGGGGCTTGAGGAGTCTGTGATGTAGGCCGTGCCGTGAATGTTATTGCCCCGGTCTGACACAGGTTGCCCCGCAGAGCGTTCTGCCGCAGGGTGCGACGGGTCCGGCGGCGGCGCGTTGGGGTTCGCCGCCGGGCGGCTGCCTACCATGGTTTGCGGGTCCTGCGGGCCGGAGTCGCCGTTGCGCAGGTCGAAGCGCACATCGTTCATATAGCTGTTTGCACCGGCTACATCGGGCGGCAGCAAGATGGTTTTAATGACTTTGTTCGTTGCGAGGTCGATGCACACCAGCTTCGCCCCACCCGGCACGACATCCTTTAGCTTCGGCGCTCCTGTGTCGAGCACCCACAGCCTGTCTGCGGGGTCTACCACTACCGACTGCACGCTGACGAAGTGAGTCTGGTTCGCGCCCTGGTCCATGAAGGCGTTCGGGTTGGGCAGCGAGCGTCCCGGCCAGGCATTGACCTCCGCATTCGGGTAGGCTACTGCTTTTCCGTTTATAAGCTCCGCTACCGTGAACGGGACATCGTCACCCCACCGGGGGAAGTTCACAAAGATGCGGTGGCTGCGCGAAACCGTGACACCGGTCGGCATGGGACCGTCGAAAGTGGCTACTTGTTCCAGCTGCCCTACCGGCTGGTCCAGTTGTCTCGAGCTGGCTTGCTGGGGATGAGATGTAAAGGGAGTCAGGATAAGAGCGGCCAGGAAAGTGGTCGTGCAGAAAGTCATATCTGTGTGAGATGCATCTCATTCCCAGTTTGGGAATCGCTGCTTGTTTCATACTTCCATGTGCGCATTTTATAGAAAAAGATGTGCAACTCCGGCTCCAATATCAGAGACTTAAGTATGAAATTCATCTTTCGATATGTGCTTTGCGCAATCCTGTTAGCGGAGCTGCCAAGTGCGGCTATGCATTTCGCTGCACAGGAGGCACAGCCTACCTCGCAACTTTCACAATCTTCATGGATGGGCGAGTGGGGCAGCTTCCATCCAGCTCCAGAGCACCTTGGGCAAACGCCAGAGTCTTTCTTCGCATATTCTGGCAGATCCCTTTCTATAACCGACTGCGCCGGTCAGCAATGCAAGGTGTCCATAAACGTTCGAACACAGAGCGGTCACTGCGAAGCACTAGGAGATATACAGGTTGAGAGTGAAAGGGCTGCGACGATGAATCTTCATCAGTTCACCTTTAAGTGCTCACTCTATCTGGAGAAGAAGGAGGGTAAAGAGATTACAGCTAAGTCGGGGCAGGAGAATTGCTCCGCTTTCTGCACACCTGGGGCAGCATTTATCGGGAGCTATCCTCTGAAGTCACAAAGTACATTTTCGGCGACAATGGCCCAGCGTATTATGCCGGAGCGGGAGCCTCGCAAACAGCTATATGCGGCAGTCAGGAGTCTGCAAGGCAGGAAACTGAATGGCGAACACTTGTTTGGCAAACAGTGGACCTTACACCGGGCCTGAGCGAGCCCGTGGAGCGACAAAAGATTTTTGCTGCATGCGACAGGGATTCGCAGCCAGCCAGCTGTCTTGCGAATTGCTTTCGCCAGTCCACGCAAGCTCTAAAGGCTCGTAAGTCAGCATGGCAGGCCGAAGTCACGGAGCCAGGTGACCGGCAGGAAGCTCTTGAGAAGATCGCGGCAATTGCGAGCAGCTACCGACATCCATTTACTGAGGGCGATGTGGAGGGAAACACTTACGATGTCACCAATGAACTTGATGTTGAGAAGGTTTTGGGTACCTCCATTCACTACTCGTTGATGCTTTACTTTTTCAATGGCCATGAGTGCAGTAGAGAAGGTGTAGCAAGTTACAAGCGGAATGGAACGTTTGTGGATGCGGCAGAGGGAGCCTCGGAAAAGAAGTGTGTTTTCGAGCTGGTTCCGACAGCAGAAGGCCTCAAGTTCGCTGATCCCACTGGAATTTGCAAACTGGACAGCTGCGGTGAACGAGGCGGGTACAACGGGACTTCTTTTCTAAGCAGCGAGCGCACTGCGAGCAAGCGATAAGGAGCGATAGACTGGCACTATGGTCTTTGTCCTCGACAATTACGACTCGTTTACCTACAACCTGGTGCAGTACATGGGCGAGCTGGGAGCGGAGATGGTGATCCGCCGCAATGACGAGTTGACGGTTGATGAAGTGGAGGCGCTGGAGCCGGAGCGAATTTTATTATCGCCTGGACCTTGTACACCGCAGGAGGCTGGGATTTCTATCGAGTTGATCCGGCGGTTTGCGGGGCGGGTGCCGATCCTTGGGGTTTGTTTGGGGCATCAGGCGCTGGGAGCGGCTTTTGGCGGCAATGTGGTGCGCGCGCCGAAACTGATGCACGGCAAAACCAGCGAGGTGCAGCACGACGGGCGAACTATATTTTCAGGCATCGCAAGCCCCATGACGTGTACGCGCTACCACTCACTGATTGTGGCTGATGAGGGGCTGCCGGCGGAGTTGGAAGTTTCGGCGCGCACGTCAGACGGCATCATCATGGGGCTGCGGCATCGGGAGTATCCCGTGGAAGGCGTGCAGTTCCACCCGGAAAGTGCGCTGACGCATGACGGCAAGCAGTTGGTAGGAAACTTTCTTAACCTATGAGTGTTCGGCAGTATGGCAATTTTACCGATAAGGCAAGTACTGAAATGCAATAGGGACTTATAAGTACTAAATTGGTGCAGCAGTCGTCTTTTTAGAGATAAATAACGCTTCCATGTGTTGTGAAATTTCTAAATTCCATAGGCTGAGGCTGTAACCATGCGCCGCTCCGGGTGTAGGGGTAAGTTCCAAGTAAGGCAGCCCCGCAATGCCGAATGCTATAGGATCACTATAGGCGGAATCTCCCCATACTGCGAGTGAATCAGATTCCAAATTGGGTTTACCGAACTTTTTATGCACTTGATCGATAAACGCCTGTACGTCGGGATCATGTATTAGACCCGGATCATACTGAATGGAATAAAGCATTTCGGGGCCTTTTCCCTGGCCTGGAAACACTTCTGCGAACTTACAAAAGATAGTGGTCTTCCGCCCCTCATTGTCGTCTCTCAGGATGATTTGCCGGACATGAGGCTTTCCAGGCACATAGCGCCCACCTTCCGTATCTACGGAATAACCTTTACCGACCAAGGATTTCTCCGGTACATGGAATCGTTCGAGGAGAATTTTTTTTGCTTCTGCCGCATCCATTCCGAGCTTCAGCCCGAGTACGTCATAGCTTGCGCCAAGGGTCCGGTCATCTAATTTCATGGTGAGCGGGTCCTGCTTTTTTACTTGAAAGACATTCTCCCCAAAACCGGGAATGTTTATCACCAAACTTAGAAGACAGATCGCGCTGCTGAAGCGATGCCATGCTTTGTTCATACCGGATCATAGCTTGAATCGCTTAACTGCATGAGCCGCTCGCCGGCAGCTCATACATGGCAGCGGACCCGATGCATGGTTTTTTAAGCACACTGCAACGCTGCACATTCACGTCTAATAGGGAGTATGCGGCATATCCTCAGTGTTCTTTGCCTTACTCTCCCAACCCTGGCTATAAATGCCCAGCAGGAGCCGATCGCCTCAGCCCCTACCGAAGGAGTTTCGCTCCATGGTGCGATGAGCGTGGCCAATGGGCGCGCGGCTATCGCTAACAATGGCGAGATCACGGCCGGTACCCGAACCGCCGCCGTTGCGTTGACCCGCGGCGGATCTCTTTCGGTATGCGCAAGCACCACGGTACACATCGCAAAAGCTGCCATGATGGGCGCGGTCGGCAAGCCTGGAGATGCCGGGCTGATGTTTTCATTGGACCGGGGCGCGTTTGAAACCAGCTACACGCCGGGCGCGTACTCGGATGTGATCCTGACACCGGACCTGCGGCTGCTGGTGTCGGGGCCTGGGGAGTCCAGGGTAAGGGTACGCGTGAATGGGCAGGGTGATACCTGCGTGGACAACCCCGGCGAGCATGCGCCGTATGTGCTGGTCAGCAGCCTGGCGGACGGCGGGGTGTACCGGGTGCAGCCTGGACAGCGGGTGATGTTTGTGGGCGGGTCGCTGCAGCAGGTGGTGGACAATGAGCAGGAACCATGCGGGTGTCCTCCGGAGGTACCGGTTAGTGTTGCCGCAGATGGCAAATCCGGGGGGCCGTCATCGACAGCGGCGGATACGGCGTTTCCGACCGCGGTAAGTGAAGGCTTGCAGGCTCCGCCGACGCTGGCCGGTTCGCCGCCGGTAGTGAAACCTGGGGAAGCGCATGCGCAGATTGCGGCGACGCTTTCGTCGGCAACGCCGCCCGTACCACCGCAGCTTACTGCGATCACAATTACAGCATCACCGGTTCCTTCCCCACCTGCTGTGCTGCCGCAACCGGTGCCATCTCGACCAAAGAGCTTCTTCGGCAGCATTGGCCACTTCTTTGCCAGAGTCTTCGGTGCCGGTTAACCCTGTACCCCTGCGCTAGACTGAAAGCGGTACAGCGACCGGCACCCTTGCCTGCGCCTCCCCCTTTAAGGAGTTCACATTATGGCGATCCCTGCCACCCAGATGCGTCCAGGCATGATTATCAAGTTCAATAATGAGCTGCACACGGTATTTGCAGTGGAGCACCGCACGCCCGGCAACCTGCGCGCCTTCATCCAGGCCAAGCTGCGAAACCTGCGTACCGGGGCCATGTTTGAG
>CAXSHS010000032.1:0-29235 GCA_964237325.1 uncultured Acidobacteriaceae bacterium
TTGTGCGGGAAGTAGCGGTACAGGCTGGGGGTCTTGACGCCGAG
This sequence comes from uncultured Acidobacteriaceae bacterium, assembly GCA_964237325.1. GTDB lineage: Bacteria > Acidobacteriota > Terriglobia > Terriglobales > Acidobacteriaceae > EB88. The sequence continues at coordinate 45 of CAXSHS010000032.1, forward strand.
CGCGGATGCGACGGCTCGCAGCGAGAGGCCGTCGGTGCCATGTTCCACCAGGTTGATTGCTATTTCAGGATGTCGGCTGCGGAGAGGAGCTTGGGCTAGAGGCCATGGGTACCCTTGTACTTATTGCGGCGGGAGTTAGCGGGAGGCTTGCGCGACCGCGGCTGAGAGGGCGGCGGTACCGCCCTGGCGGACGGCTCCGTGGCCGCAGGCGAAGCGCTCGATGGGGTAGGTGAGGAGCTTGCGGGCGCTTGCGAGGGCGAGGGGTTTGGACCACATGACCAGGGTGGGCAGGGGGAAGTACCAGGGGGTCCAGCCGCAGATGGAGAGGCGTCCGACGGTTACGAGTTCGTCGCCTGCGTAGAGGATTCCGTCGCGCTCGTCGAGGAAGGCGATGTGGCCGGGGATGTGGCCGGGAGTGTCGATGCAGCGGAGTGAGCCGAAGAGTTCGCCGTCTTGGATGAGGTGGGTGACGGGGGTGACGATGCCGGGCAAGCCTCCACGGAAGTTCTTTTGCGGCTCGCCGGGGCGGAGGGATTTGTCGGCGGGGCGTTGCAGCAGGGGGAGCGAGCGTTCGCCCGTGGCTACGATGACGCCGGGTAGCTGCCTGGCGAGCTCGTCGACGGAGCCTACGTGATCGGCGTGGGCATGGGTAAGGAGGATGCGGCGGATGGGGGCGCCTAGGGATTGCGCGGCGGCGAGGATGTTTTTGGCGGAGCCGGAGATGGTGGTGTCGATGAGAGTGAAGCCGTCGGATTCACGAACCAGGTAGCAGTTGATGAGGCCGAGGCGGGTGAGCTGGTGGGAGTGGGCGGAGATTTGGGTGGTCTTCATGGAACAAGACTAATTTACAAAGTTTTGGCTGTGGAGTGATCGGGGCGAACAGGTTTGAAGCAAAACCGGAGATGGTGTAGCGGGGTACAGCAAAAGTAGGTCCTTCGGCTACGCTTTCTGCGGAAGCTTCGCTCAGGATGACACAGTTTTTTTGTGTATTACGCCGGTTGTGTTTTATGGCGATTGTGCTTTATGGCGGTTTTGTTTTATGGCGATTGTGCTTTCACTCTGAGGCCGCGCTTTTATTGAGGGAGCAGATACGGTTCAGCCGTTAATTATGGTGACGGACAGGATGTAGTCGCGCAGGTTGGGGATGGAGTTGAGGATGGCTACTTCGACTATTTCTGTTTTGAGAGAGATGGGGAAGTCGCTAAGAGGGATGAAGGAGAGGGGGCTGCGGCGGGCGGCTTTGCGGATGACGGAGCCGGTGTTAATGCGGGTTACGGCTGTTTTAGCGAGGTAGCGGGTGAGCAGGGGGCGGGCGTCGAGTTCGAGCAGGAGCTGTGGTCGGTTGCGATATTCGCGGGCCTGAAGGAGCTTGTCGGCGCGGGCGCGGGTGGCCCATAGGAAGACGCGGGCGTTGAGTAGCTGGAGCCACTCGGATGGGGTGATGCCGTCGAGGCAGTTTGCTAGAGCTTTAAGGTGTAGAGGCTTTTGGTCGCGCAGGTAGAAGGTGCCGTGTACGGGGTGGTGGAGCGGTACTTGTTCCGGGCGGCGCTCGGCGGTGAGCATGGTGCGCTGCTCCTTAGGGAGCTGAAGCAGGTTGACGATAGTCTCTGTGCTTAACAGGCCATGGCGCCGGAGTTGAGGGAGAGCCAAGGCGTGTGCCGCATGGTACAGGGTTGGGTGGCGCTTGCAGAACTCGTCGATGGTCACAATGAGGTAAGAGCGTTTTACAGCTTTTGAAGGTGCGAGATTTTAACAGGCAAGGTCATCCGCACGATAGATTGTAGGTGGCCCAGATAATAGCTGATGGTCAGGCAAGTGCAAAATGCTGAAATGAAATCGGTGTAACTGACTTGATTGTTCTGTCATTCCGGCGTTATATGCACTATGACTCTGCGGTGGATATACAAAGCAAGAAGCAACTTTTTACTGTAAAGAGCTGCATTGCTCTAGTTAATATAGGTTCCGGGCGTGCAGGTGATAACCATCACCTGCACGCCTGGGTTCTACACCGGATTTGCTGCCTTTTATAACTCAACAGGGATGGAGCAATTAGGTGCTTTTGATATTACCGTTGACACCATTTGGAAAGAACCCCCCGGAAACTATTCCAGCTGTTGTCATGTTGTACACAATCATCAGCACCTGTGAAGTATTTCGAGTTGTGTTCAAGCCCGTGGTTGGGCTGGTATTAAAGGTCGTCACTGTTGCAGGATTGCTCCCCGAAGGAGGCGCGTAGGGAGGGAGATCGCCTGCGTCCACGGCAGCGGAAACCACCTGATTTGCAATGCAATACTGCCTGAGGATGCCTTCATGCTGGCCTTCAGTGTCATGAATTTGCGCAGCATAGGTGAGGGCGGCTGTGTTCGAGACGAGGGCCGTAATTGCTCCTTCGTAGGCACTGACGCCGGTTGTTTCAAGCCGCCGCGCGAGGGCTAGAAACTGTGCATCCGTGGTCACCGGGGTTGCTGTTCCACCTGTCAGGTCCAGCGCGGGCATGTCCACCGGAGTCAAGCTGAGCGATTGCATGGTGGCACGAAGAAATTGCACATGCGCCATCTCATCCGCGGCAAGCTGGTTTGCGAGCGCCTGTACACCCGGATTTACAAAGGTAACGCGACCCTGGCCGCCGGTGACCGCACCTGGGCTGGTACCCATAGCCGCAGCCGGCAGGCCACTGCCCGTAGTTACGGTGAGGTAAAAGGTCGCCTCAAGGTACTCAAGGTTGAGCGCAAAATTAAGAGTATCCGCAACGGAGGGTGCTGTACCGACGGGCGGCGGCGTTGTCACTCCTGTCTGGTTTCCTTCACTGCAACCTACCAAGCCGACCGCTCCTGCGGCAAGGCCTGCCTGCGCCAGAAAGCTACGTCGATTGGAGCGGCCGGCTTGGCGCCGATGGGTTAGGACGTTCATTTCATGAGTGAGCTGCTCGCCCGTGACGCTTTCAAGAGGCTGGAGCATGGGTGTATCGCAATTTGACATAAACTTCTCTCCAAACAATGACTTCAGCTGTACAAGCGGGAACTGCTTTATAAGGTTTGTCGGCGATATGCGCCTGGTCTATGTAGAAGTGACGTTGCCATTGACTCCATTGGGAAAGAAGCCGCCTTTTAGGGTGCCGGGCGTGGGCGTCGTTGTTGTCGGCTTGGAAATGCCGTAAACGACACCCAGCACTTGCTGCGGTGTACGCGCTATGCCGACTGCGGGCGCTGCGGCCGCCAGCGGGGTGACAGTAAAGATTGCCGGAACGCCGCCGGTCGTGATGCTGTTCGGAGGAACGTCTTGCGCATCGATCTGCATATCAGGTTGCGGGGTCGTGATGCCGAGGGTAATGCACAGGTAGTTGACCGCACCGAGATGCTGGGCTTCCGCGCCTAAAATCTGGGACGCTGTTTCAAGAATGGCCGGATTGCTGATCAGACTTGCTGCGGCACCGGCATAGGCGCTGTTACCCAGCGCGGTAAACTCGCGTGCGGCTGCAAAGTAAGCCGTGTTCGTCGTGATAGGCGGAATGGTACCGCCGGCACTGTAATCGATGCTGGGCTCTGTGATTGGAACGCCGCCAAGGCCGATGATAGCTGCCTGTAAACCTGCAATATGGTGAGCCTCATCTTGCAGAAGAGCTGCAACGATGGTTTGCTGGTTACCGGTCAGTGTCACCATAGGCTGGTTAGAAACATTGCTTGCCGTGATCGTCGGAGGACTTGCAATCAGCGGCGTCATGCCTGACGGAGTTGCGTTGCTGGCGGCGACATTCGCTGCAAGAGACATGCCGGTTGAGCCGTAGGAATAAAACTCTGCTTCCATGAATTCGAAATTCAAGGCAAAGTTTAGAACATCAATGATGGACTGCATGGGTGCAGCTTGCGCTTCAGCCCGGCGTCCTCCAAGTGTTCCGCTAACAGCAGCGATAGCTCCTGCGGCGGCGATGGTCGAGAAGAAGCGGCGCCGGTTCAGAACCTGAAGGTTCCGTCCCAGTGCCAAGATGCCTTCTTCCGTTGCAAGTTGCTCTCCCGTCACCTTGGTATGGGGAGCTAGAAGAGATGTGAAAACTAATTTGGGCACGCTCAAGACCTCCTAAATACTGCGTATTGCGCTATGCGAGCGATATATCGCTTCGATGGAAGTCCTAGCCTTTGATTTTCAAAGGCTAGGACACTCAGCTATTAGAAGCTGTATTTGAGAGAGAATTCTGCAATACGGCGACCTGTTCGCAACGGTGCTGCGCCGAAAGTATTCGTCTGCGGTGCAGTTGCAATGGCAGTCCCGATAGGCTGTGCAGAGGTCCCGGTGGTTGCAGTGCCGTTGTTGTAGTTGAGTATCAGCGCATTGGGCTGTACGGAAGTCGTGAAAGTGGTATTCGCGTGGTTGATGAAGTTGAAGGCCGCAAACCTGAGCTGGACGCTCTGGCCCTCATGGATGTGAAAATCCTTGGCGGCAGTCAGATCCGTGTCGGTAAAGGCAGGTCCGTGAATGTAGGGTAGGCGTACTGTTCCCTGCTGGCCCAGTTGCGGCAGTGAGAAGGCGGCACCGTTTACGTACTGCTTCGAAGCTGTGTGGATGGCAGGATTTCCGGTCACAATCGGCTGCAGTAACACATCCGGCGTACCGAGGAAATTGGTGGGGTTGATACCGAGTGTAGTTGCCTGCCCTGTCGGCGTCAGCACCGCCAGGTTGCCGCTCAAACCGAAGTTCGGCTGGTTGCCTTGCGCCGTCAGATTAAGGCCGCTCTGTATGTTTGTGATGCCTGAGATTAACCAGCCATTGGTCAAACCACCAACGAATTTGTTGGCAACCACTTTGCCGATGGTGTAGGAGTAGGCTGCATTGAAGATATGCGTCCGATCAAAGCTGAGTGCTTGATAATCATCGTGGTAGTTGAATGGATCCACGGGTAGACCGGTGCCTTCACCATTCGGGCCGCCGCCGAGCACTCCGAGTACCTTGGAAAAGGTGTAGTTGACGCCGTAAGTTGCGCGGCCTTGCTGCTTGTTCCACTGCACCTGGAGTGAGTTGTAGTTGGCATATGCATTGTGTTGCGAAACGCTTAATGTGTGATAAAGCGGGAACGGACGGTACTGATCAATCTGGTTCGAGGAAAGATTGGTAATGCTGTTTGCACTATTGTTACTGTTGATGGAGCCATTCGGTGGGAGCAAAGGGAGAGTGACCCCGGTAATCGGGTTTGGGCGGAACAAAGAACCGATCGGCAAAGCGTTTATGTTGTTCAACGGAGCATTGCCGCCGCCGTCATTCAAAACGTGTTCGGTGCGATTCCCTATATAGGCAAACTCAAGAAACGAATTGAAGAATGCTTTCTGGTCCACCGCGAAATTATAAGTAAATACCTGCGGCATCTGGTCGTCGCCTGCCATAAGCGCACTTGCACTTGTGCTTTGTACAAAGCCGGTGCTACTAGTCGCCGCTGCAGCCTGCGAGCTCACAGAGGAAAGCAGAATGTTATTGACAGATGCATTACGTTGCCCGTCGACAGTGGAGATGCCTGCAGTCACGTCATTCGAGGAATCATGCGAGCGGTAGATACCGAAGCCGCCGCGCACAACTGTTTGTCCGGTGCCGTAGGCGTCCCATGCGAAGCCGACTCGCGGTTCGGTATAAGCCCATTTTGAGGGTACGCCGCTCAATGGGACATTGGGGTTGATAGCATGCCACTCGATACCGGGCAGAGCTGGGTTGCTGCGGCTCGCGTATGCTGTCGGGTCCCAGATCGGGAGACCGAGCTTATGTGCATCGGACCACGGCGAGAGATGGTCGAAACGAACGCCATAATCGACGGTCAGGTGCGGTGTCACCCGGAAATGATCCTGGGCATAGCCATCGATATTCCAGAAGTAAATATTCGGGGTAGGCGCAAGGTTTACCTGGTTATAGTTGAAGACTCCGCCTTCAAGGAAGTTAGCCAGGTAATTGCCCCCGTTGCCGCTCCCAACGGCACCGGTGTAATGCACCGGACCTTGCACCGGGTCCGTGATATTTTCCGGAAAATAGTACAGCTGGATAGCCCCGTTTGTCGGAAGAAAGCCGGTGACCTGTTTATTGGTATCGAGCTGACCGAATATGCCGAAGCGGAAGGTATGCTTACCAAGTACCTTGGTCAGGTTGTCGCCTGCCGTACGTACGAACTTAGTAGCATAGATACCGCCGAAGCTGCCGTCCGTCTCAAGATTAAGGGGAAGACCATCATCTCCATAATCCTGGAATTCAGGAATTGCCTTGGAGCCGTTATTGAAAAGGCCGGGGTTTGTATAAGCACCGTTTGCAGTGGTAGCTGCGAAGTTTGCCGGTGTAAAGTTCTGAAGCAGGTAGGCCCCGGCAATGTAAGCCTCGTTGGTGATTGTCGGTGAGATCACTGTGGTGTAGTTCAGCGAGCCGATCTCTGAATTGACAGTGCTTACCAAGCCGCCCCCGGGAGCGTCGACACCGCCGAGAGGGCCGCGCGGCGAGTAATATTGCACTTGCGGTACACCCTGCTTACCCGTTTCCTTGCTATACAAAATAAATAGCTTGTTTTTATCGTTGATATCGTAGTCAATTCGCCCGCGTGCTTGCCACAAGTTATTGCTAATCAGGTTGGTCGTGGTGTAGTTGAAGCCATTGGCACTTGTCTCATTCGGAAGCGGCAACGTATTGAGAAGTGCCTGTGTTTGCGGGTCGATGTCTGTAATCAGGCCATTTGCCAACGGCTGGCCTTTTTTGCCGGTCACCGGAACGGATGCGATATTCGCGTACGTGCCGCTGCTAACTTCATTGCCGAGGTACTGGGTGATCTGGGCTTGGCTGAAGTCACCGGTGCGCATCGCCGCAGTCGGCACCAGGGCGCTCAGGATAGCGCTTCCTGCGCTGTTGTAGGCGTAGGCGTTGCGCTGCGCGTACTGTTCCGCACCGACAAAGAATGTCAGTCGCTTGTTCTTGTTGAAGTCAAGATGCGGCACATAGATAGGGCCTCCCAGGGTAAAGCCCGGATATACCTGCCGGTCCGGCGGTTTCCCCGTACCTGTGTAGTTCGCCAGCCAGTCGGTTGAATCTACCTGGTATGTACGAGCAAAGGTGTAGAGAGAACCGTGGAAGTGCTCGCCGCCCGACTTGCCGACCGCGTTGATGACGATCGGGCCCCGTGCCTCGTCAGCCGTAAAGCTGGCAGTCTGTACCTTGACCTCGGCTACCTGCTCGTAATTAATATTCTGGAAAGCAGAACCGAAGTTACCCGGGTCTGTGACATCTGCGCCATCTGACAAAAGAGCAGTGCCATTCACATTGTTACCCGCACCCGCAAAGGAACCAAGAGCACCAGTAACCTGGACCTGGGACGGGTCATAGCCGACGTTCAACCCATTGCTCGCATTGCTGGTAATCGCAAAACCGGGAAGGATTTTCAGCAGCTCCGTGACATCCCGGCCTTCTACCGAAAGATGAACGATGTCCTGCGCCGAAATCAGCGAACTCTGCTCGCCGGAGTCGAGGGTGATCGAATTTGTCGCTTCCTTTACATCGACCTGCGTGGCTTGTGAACCCGGTACCAGCTTCAGCTCATGAAGGCTCCGCTGGTCGCCCGGGTCCAGGTGGATTCCGCTCTCTTTGAACTGCTGAAACCCTGGTGTCGTCACATTGATTTCATAGTCGCCGACCGGAACCGCTGAAAAGGTGAAATCGCCCGAACCGTTGCTTGTGCCCTCGCGGATATCGCCGCTTGCAGCATTCCTGAGGGTGACGGAGGCATTCGGGATCACGGCCCCAACCGGGTCAGTGACTGTGCCGTTCAGAGTTGCTGTAGTGCCCTGGGCATAGATCGCGCAGGGTGCGAGCAGCATGGCTGACAAAGCTGCGGTCCGGGATGCGGCGCGCATACGTTTTTCCTTCACGCGAATGGAGCGATGGTGCAAAACAGCCATTGTGGTGCCTCCTAAAAACTTCAAAAGCAATGCGTTAGCGCTCTTGATCCGTGTGCATACTATTGGTATGCACATCGTCTAACGATAACTTTGCCCGCGGTCTACTTGCGACTTTGGCATACAGCTTCATTGGTATAGTTTGTTATGCCTTGAGTTGTCAAGTTACTTTTGAGTACGGTTAAAAGAGTTCATCACAATTTTGTTGTGACAGCTACTCAGCCGGGTTATCACTATATTAGTGATATGCAAAGTTTTAAGTTCACCGTATGAACTTAGCAAACTCTATCCACTATTAAATATTGATTAGGATTACAGGACTAAAATGGGAGCTAAGCGCGTTGTACTTGCTCTGAGGAATACATATTTTATTTACGATGTTTATATTTGATATAGCAGTTTACTCAAATGTATGGCGGAGAGTGGGGGATTCGAAAGTGGCACTTTCCTCCTCTGCCCTAGAATCAATGCCAAATGCATTTCTAGCCCAGGTGTGACGCAGCTTTTCTACTGACGTCAGTATGGTGGATTGTAGCGGTTCACAGCGGCTTGCAGACCGCAAAGCAAGGGCAAAATGGTAGCCCTGGTAGCCCGTTTTATGCTTCTTGACTGTCGAAACTGCCACATAACTTTAAGATTTGGGAGGAAAGGGCCATGAGCTCTGAACCCACAAGTTCGGCTCACTATCGGGCTGGACATGTAAGGGTAGTTTGCATCGGCGACACGCACAAGCAGCATCATAATCTGTCGACTCCGTCCGGCGGCCTTCTTATCTGTGCGGGTGAGTTCACTTATCGCTCAGGCCGGAGGTCAGCGCTTGCTGACTTCAATGCCTAGCTCGGCGAGCTGCCGCACCGGCACAAGGTAATTATCTGCGGCAATCACGAGTTTGTCTTTGAATCCGAGCCGGGCCTGTATTCGGCTCTGTCGAGCGTGATCGTGCTTATGTATGAGGCGGTCACGATTGACGGCATCAAGATTTGGGTTCGCCCGTTACCCCACTTTATCGCGGTGCATCCGGCCTGAGTCGAGGACCGGCGTCGCTTGTACGCGAACATTCCAGCAGATACTGACATCCTCGTCACGCATGCGCCGCCGCAGGGTATCCTCGACGCCGGCCAGGGATGCGCGGAGCTTCTGGAAGCGAGCAAGCGTGTACGCCCAAAGCTGCATGTGTTCGGGCATGTACATGCCGGGTATGGCGTTCTCCGGCGCGGCCCGACGATTTTTGTCAACGCTGCGATGACGGGCGCGGATGGACCGGTCGATGCAAGGCAAGTACCGATCGTCGTCGATCTAACGGTTCGGTGACAGTCGGTGCGGGAGTGTCGCATTGACCCGTTTCGAGTCAAAACGCTAGTCCGAGTTCCCCGATTGAGAGCTGTCAGAGCAAAACTGAAGCAGGTGCGGGTTCTGCCCTGCTTCAATGCCTGCAGACACCCGCCCACATAAACGTGATGACTGGGCAAGCCACTCGCTTCGCACTACAGGTGATGACCCCGGACAATGTGGTCGACACTACTGCCCGCTCACTGAACTTGCCGGTTCGTAGGGAAGGCCGCTCATCTTTGCAAAGCCAGAGAAGCGGCATTAGCCGAGTTCTATCGGGGGCAGGAGCATGGAGCGAGTGATGATGGGCTGCGTGCAGTGCGCAGGCGACGGGATATGCCATCCGTGCAAGGGTTGCGGGCGCTCGGGCTACTTTCTCGTGCTGCCCGGACCGAATGCAAAGCCATGCCCGCATTGCGAAGGCCTAGGCCGGTGCCAAGGCTGTCGTGGTAGCGGGCAGGTCATCGACCGGTCCCGCAGCTTTGAACCGAATATCCAAGTTCTGACGTCACTCGCTATGCCTACCTCCATCTCATGCGCCGCATTCAGCGGCGCGGGTTGGCGTTACCTGCCGATCTCTGCCTCAGTCCAGGAGCAGCCGCCCGGAGCGTAACAAAGATGGGTGAGCAAGAGGGTGCGAGAGCACTACACCAGGAAAGCGGCGGCAAGTGCCCCTGTTTGGCGCAATCATCGGCTATGCTTGGCGGCTTGTACGCGGGCGGTCTTTACACTTCGACATAGAAGGTCATGTGCTGCATCGAGACACTTGAGGTTCGCTGAAGCATCATTAGAAGTTATGCGAATGGATGCGTTCAGCACGGAAAACACAACTGTGTTCGCCCCACGCCGAGCGCCAACGTAATGGCGAAGCCGGGCGAGCGGCGCAGTTGGTGGAGGACTAAATGTAAAGCTCCGTCTTTATTGAGAAGGTGGTACGAGAACAAACTGCCATTCCTGGTGAGGGTAAGCCAAAAACTGCCATGTCTGAATAGGTTGTCCGTTGCCGGTGCCCTCGCCAGTAGACGTGCTTTGAACCTCCATGGACTGGTGTAGAGGCGCGCTGTTTGGAGCGGATGCTTTAGAAATCACCTCGAAGAAGCCGCCGCCGATTTCTTCAATCTGCCATCTCTGATTGTCATCATTGGCAACTTGGTGGTACTGCTGGACCACAGTTCCGTTGCTTGTCGAACCACCGCGTAGATCAACTGCATCGCCGTTGCCCTGGTTTGTAAAGCCGTAGTAGGGCGGTACCCAGGTATTACCTGAATCGTAGTGGCCAAGTTCCAGAAGGTCGATTTTCCAGTGTTGATTGGGTCCGCCCAAGTCGGAGTATTGCTGCAAGGGCTGAGTGTCCATAACTTGAGGATCATCAAGAACTTTACCGTCGTGGCGGGCAACCACCTTGTAGATGCCACCGGTCTGGATTCTATTTGTGGGACTGCCTGACCAGATGGAGTTCAGTTCCCAGCCGGTGAAGCTTGCAAGTGTTGTATTGCCGTTATTGGCAAAGACTTCGATGCCGGGTTGCGGGTCTTCCGGATACGTGAGCAGCGTCATGACAGTTTTTCCGGAGTTCGAGAAAATCTCAACTGAAGACTTATCGATGAATATGTGCAGCTCAATCTGGTTGTTGACAGGAGGGACCGAAGTGGATACGACTTCAGGAAAGTTGATATCAAATTTACTAATGCCCGTGGGAGCGTAACTATGAGTCCGATCAACGGAAAGCGTAGAAGAGGAAGGATCGTACTGGATGACCAGAGAGCGGTTTTGGCTGTGATCGACGAGGAGATTGAAGCCGAAAACCGCAGGGGAGGTGATAGTGAATGTTGCATCCATTTCATAGGAGTTTTGTGACGGTTTGAAGGCGACAAAATCTGTAATGGCATGTGTGCCGGTCACTGGAACACCGCTTATGCTTTGCGCCGATTGACGTTGTTGCTGTAACGCGGCTATGGGTGTCTGCACTAAGCGAATGCCTTCAGGGTATGTCGTCAACGAGAGATCGCGAGGTATGGACATGGCACCGGTACCGCCGTATGTCGCCCGGCTCGGCGAAACAGTGGAATAAGTCCAATTCCCCATCCAGCCCAGCATGGTGATGCGACCCGGCGGGTTATCGTAATCCCTCCAGGTACGTGCCGAGTAGAAGTCCGGGCCGGTATCGGTAGTCAGCATGCTACCGGCATTCAAAAAGGTGCTGCCGTTGAAGTCCCCAACCAGGTAACACATGCGGTTGCGAACGCCTATGCTAAGCACCCACTTTGTGTTGGTGGACGATCCATCAACCGGGAGTTGAAAGAGGTCGGGCGTTTCCCAGATATCGTCGTTACAACTGTTACTACTGACATTAGTGGAAGCGAAAGAGCCTGAAGGGGTCCAGTTGATCAGGTTTCCGGAACGATAGAAGTAAATCTTCTTGTCCATCCCGCCGGCGACAATCATGATCCAACTGCTGCTTTGAGGATGCCAAAAGACCTGGGGATCTCGAAAGTCGCCTGAAGTGGGCGGATTGAGAATTGGATTGCCTGCATACAGGGAAAAATTCGGAAACCGGGCTGTTGTGTCTAGATTGGTGGACAGGCCAATGCCCGCCGCGCCTGCACCTGCGGAATTCGGCACAAGTGTGTGGAAGTTGATAAATCTGCCGGAACCGAGAGAGGCGTTGTTGTTCGTATCAATGACAGAGGAGCCTGTAGTCACCTGATATGAGCCATTATCGCCCTGGATGGGATACGGCAGCTCGCTCCAGTGGACCAGGTCCGAAGAGGTAGCGTGGCCCCACCAGAACAAGTGGTACAAACCCTGGTAGTGCACCAGGCCGTCGGGGTCGCCGATCCAACCGCTGTTCGGACTGAAGTGATACTGGGGACGGAACTTCTCGGTCCGTTGCGCGCGGGTTTGCAAGGATTCAGTGCATAGAACAAAGGTAGCCAGGAGCAGTGCTCGGCGGAAGGTCATGGTTCAGAACCTCAAATTGGTTGAGTTGCGTAGCATCTCTGAACGAACCAAACGGCGTGCATGCGTGTATTAAGTTGGAGAGCTTATAAGAAGAAGCCGGGCTGTGAGTACGGCCCGGCATTGCTGTTGCTTTGCTTAGAACGTGATGCGTCCGCTGATTTGTCCTTGTCTTTGAGTATTCTGCTGACCAGAAGGCACAAAACCGAAGTTATTTGTATTGTCGATATTACTGTTCGGATTTGAAAACTGTGTACGATTCAGTATGTTGAAGTACGTCATCTGTAACATGAAATTAGCATGTTCGCCCAGCGGAAACTTTTTCGACGCATTGACATCTTCGTCAAAGTAGCCGGGATTTCTCAATTCCGTGTAGTTGCGATATGCATTACCAAGAGTAAAGCTTCCCGTTGTACTCACAAAGGCGCTTGTATCAAATACCTTGCGATTACTCTGGCTATTTGCAAAGCTCAGGTTCTTGTAGCCTGTGGTGTTCCTTGAAACGCCTGCAACCTCATTGGGACGATTGAAGCAGCCGGTACAGCCAAGCGGATTGTCATTTTCAGAGATACCAAAAGGTGTGCCCGTTTGATATGTCAGGATAAAGCCTACCTGCAGGCCACCGACGACGTGCCCGGCTACTCCCTTGTTCACCAGCGCTTTTCCAGAGCCGATCGGCAGTTCATAGGTACCACTGATATGCGCGTTGTTCCGGATATCTGCTGCACCTACTGTAAATTCCGGCGCCTGATTGTACTTATTTTCCGGAAGGCCATTGAAGCTTCCAAGGCCGACGTCGACATTGGTGAGGGTTTTTGAAAGAGTGTATGAGCTTAGAAATGAAAGGCCGTTTGAAAAACGCTTTTCAAGGCTTATCTGGAGACCCTCATAATCTGCTGCGCCGGTCTGGTCAAAATTGTTGTACACGTTGGAATACTGCGGGAAAGGTGAAAGTGTATGCGCAACTGTTGCATTGGTGCTGAGATCATTGCTATAGCCGGCATAGGGAGCTGTAACCCCGGCAGCGGCTGCGGCAGCGCTGCTGATATTGGCGCTGAGCGTAGTGCCATACCGAAGAATAGAGGGATTCGGCTGGCTGATCGGGTTGAGTTGCCCATCGAGATGCACGGCCCGGTTACCGATATACGCTGCCTGGAGAAAAGTGTTCCATGGAAGCTGGCGTTGAACATTGAAGCTCCACTGTTGGAGATATGGAGTAACACCGGCGTTTTGGAGGTCTAGTGCGTGAATGGTGTTGCCAATTCCGAGTGCCGGTCCGAGCACAGGTGTAGCTGGTACCGGTAGAGGATTGCCATCCCACGCGCCGTAGCCCGGTGTGTTTCCTCCCGTGGTGTTGCGGGTGAATGAACCTTCAAGCAATGTGCCATAACTGACAGCTACCTTGCTGCTGCCGTACTCGTACGCGCCTCCGTCAAGATAGATAAGGTTGAAGGCTGCCTGCACTACTGTTTTGTCATTCACTGCGTAGGCCAAGCCGAAGCGCGGTCCAAAATGCTTCCAGTGCATGTCAACGTGTGTAACTCCCGAACTGCCGAATTGCGCGGCCGTACCAGGGAGGTTGCCTGCCGCAGCGTTGGTGCCATTTGGATTGAGGTAAACAATCTGGTTGTTCTTCTCAGTGAACGGCACCATGATGTCCCACCGGAGACCGAGATTAACAGTCAATTTGGGCGTTAGCTTGATGTCGTCTTGTATGTACGGAGCCAGGAGAAGGTTGCGAAGCCGCAGGTCAGCAGCAAAAACGCGGCTTGCGTTGTCTACCTGTCCTAGCAGAAAGCTGGCGAAAGGACTGCCTGTGGACCCAAAGGTAGGGCTGCCGGTCGGAGCGGCTGTCGTGTGCTGGCTGAAATTGAACTGGCCGCCGCACAAATTGCAGTCGCGGTCATCCTGGTAGGTTCGACGGAATTCTCCGCCGATGTTGAAAGTGTTGCGGCCTTTACTCCACAACCAGTTATTCACAACACCGATTCCGAGTTTGCGGTTGATCGCACCTCCTGAGCCGCTGCCTGTGCCGAAGGTAGTGGGAGCATTCTGGCCGTTGAAGGTAATGCTGGGAAACACATCGGTAATAGGGTTTTGCACGACGCCGCCAAAAGCACCGGGGTTGAGAGAGATTACATTGTTGATCTCGCCTATCCAGGACACCCCCGCTGTTGCGACAAGTGTGGGCTTTACCGCGTTTATGTAGTTGAGGAGAAACACTGAGCCGAGCGCAGGGTTTGAAGAAGCACTTGTAAGAATGTTGTTGAACGGAACAATGGGCGCTTGGTTGAAAACGTTTTCCGTGAAGTTGTTACGCCATTCCGCATAGTGGAGCGATTGCGTAGGCGTCAGAGTATGGTCGAGGGTGAAGCCGAAGTTATGGTCAACCAGCGGTAGTGAATTCGGCGCGAAGTTCTTATTGGAGTTAAGACCGGGCCGGTCAGGGTCTGGAATGAACGGCAGCAAGCCGCTTGAAAGAGGACTGATACGCGCGGGATTGATAACGTTGAGGCGCCCGCCATATTGAAATTGTTGACCCGTGAGTGGATCGTAGATAGGAATCTGGGTACCGGTACCATCGACAAAGTCAGAAAAGTCGCCGGTTTTCTCAAGTGCTGTCGGAACCGTTCCTATGCCGGTGTTGGTGGAGTTCTGCTTTGCGAAATCCAGTGCGAACAGGAAAAACGTGCGATTTGTTCCATCGTAGAGATGGGGAATTGTTGCTGGACCGCCAATCGTAAAGCCGTAATTATTCTGCCTGTCGATCGGGGTCGTTGTATTGAAATACCCGCGCGCATCAAAGAACTCGTTGCGATTGATGTAGAAAACATCTCCGTGGTAGCGGTTTGTTCCGGATGCGGTCTGGTACGTTACGGCACCTTGCGCCAAGCCATATTTAGCGGAGAATGTGGCACGCTCCACGCGAAACTGGTTGATCAGTTCAAAGGGAGGATTGAAGTTTCCGGTAAATCCGCTTGTTTCCGGCTGCGGGGCAGGATTGCCGTTGTACAAAATTTCAGTCTCAAGATCCACACCGCCATTTACCTGGTGCGAGAACGTGTTACCCGTGACACCGGGAGCGAGAAGCTGGAGGGTGTCTATACCTCGACCTCGACCGGAGCCGATCGGTACCGGGAGAGCGCTAACAACAGCCGGTTCGATCGTTGTACCAAGTTCCGGGTCCGTGGTGTTGAGCGAGATGAGCGGAGCACTGACTTCGACTGATGTGTCTGTGCCCCCTACATTCAGGCGAAAGTCCAAGGTCGACTGGTTGCTCACCTCAATATTCACCTGATCCTTAATGCTCTTGGCAAACCCGGCGGCAGTGACAGTGATGGTGTACCGGCCCGGCAGGAGGCCGGTCGAGGCATACTGACCGGCGGAACTGGTAATGGTGGTAGCCGTTTCCTGGGTTGCCGTATTGACGATGACGACGGCTGCCCCGGCGATGACAGACCCCGCATTGTCGGTCACGGTACCGGTAATGCCGCTTACCGCCTGAGCATGCAGGCTGCCCTGGCAGCCGATCAGCAGAGAGGCCCCAGCCACCGGTACCCACGCTGCCCGCCGAATGCGGCTTGAAGCCGCGAATGTAAATTTTTGCAAGACACCATGCATCTTCATACAACCTCCAGGAAGCACTACTGCCGCATGCATGCCGCAGTAGCGCAAATACAAGTACATCCAGCTTCATACAGAAATCTGTAATAACAACTTACGTTGTTAGATATGACTGCTTGCATTGAGCAGGTTCAATCTCGCTTAGGAGGAAATGGCTTGTCAAGCATGCTGGTAAGATTCTTGTAATTACAGGCGGCTACATGTAGAGGAATGGCCCATGATCCCCAAACATCGGAATGTGTTCGAGACGCTGAAGCAGCAGATTGAGGCAAACCACTACACCACGGGAAAACGCCTTCCCAGCGAAACGGAGCTGGCCAATCGTTTCGGAGTCTCGCGGCCTACAGCGTCCCGCGCCCTGCGCGACTTGCAGCAGCTAGGCTTGATTGAGCGGCGTGCAGGTTCGGGCAGCTACCTGAGCCCGCCTGCCGGCTCCGCGACAAAAACACCTAAGGCAACATTTGGATTGCTTGTGCCGGGATTGGGAGACACGGAAATCCTGGACCCGATCTGCAATGAGATCACCCGGTTTTCACAGAGTCTTGGATCGACGGTGCTGTGGGGCGATACGGTTGTCTCCACCAACACCAGCGAGGACGCGCTTGCACTATGCAGGCAGTACATCGAGCGCAAAGTGAACGGGGTTTTCTTCGCACCGATTGAAGCTATTGCGGACCGGGAGGCTGTGAACCGGGAGATTTGCTCCATGCTGACAGAGGCATCCATCGCCGTAATCCTCCTGGACCGGGACATCCTGGAATTCCCGCAGCGTAGCCGCTACGACTTGATCGGGATTGACAATTTCTCAGCCGGTTATGTGCTCACTGAGCATCTTCTGGCGCACGGCACCCGGGATTTTCGTTTCCTAGCGAGGCCGAACTATCCCGCGACTACTGACCTGCGCCTTGCGGGCTGCCGTGAGGCCATCAGCCGGGCGGGTTTGATGCAGAAACAGCCACTGGCCTGGTTCGGCGACCCAGGCGATCCCGATTTCGTTCAGGAGATGCTTTCCCTATCTCTGCCCCAGGCGGTTTTATGCTCAAATGACCAGACCGCTGCCAAGCTGATCCGGACGCTTTCCAATACGGGTATTTCGCTGCCGCGAGATCTTCGCATCGCCGGCTTTGATGATGTTCACTATGCCACCCTGCTCACCGTACCGTTGACCACTATCCACCAGCCATGCCGGGCCATAGGCCATGCCGCGGTGCGGGCCATGCAAAGAAGAATTCACCACACGGATCGCGCTCCGCAGCAGGTGCTTCTTCCTTTCAATCTCGTAATCCGGGAGTCCTGCGGCTGCAACGACGATGAAACAGCCGGTTTCAATCCAGCCGTGCGGGAAGCGGCTTTCCAGTAAGGCTCACATGGAGTTAAGCCGTTCAACTTTCCTGGTTTCAGGCAGAATTTCTTATCCGCACTGGATTCTTGAAGCAGTGACAGAGTCCACAATCCTCTACGCGTCATCCTGAACGAAGCTAAAGGACCTACCTTGCCTTGACACCGGCAATTGATATCGAAGGCATGTAGAGGAACAAACCTTTATACCTGGTTGGAGTTGGCTTCCCGACTGATCCGGAAAGCGCCTGCTATTACAGGTATCGCTAAAATGGACTT
Source organism: uncultured Acidobacteriaceae bacterium (assembly GCA_964237325.1). Taxonomy (GTDB): domain Bacteria; phylum Acidobacteriota; class Terriglobia; order Terriglobales; family Acidobacteriaceae; genus EB88. Next base: position 17,477 of record CAXSHS010000032.1, read on the forward strand.
GACAAGTCTTTTGCAAGCCTGCCAAATCTATGTACTGCCGGAGTGCCGGGTTCATGACTCTTGCTATTACAACTTTGGTTAGGAATCCAGCAATGCTTATTGCTCCAGCGGAAACATCCTGGCTTGAACGCGCTTTCTCATCATTTCCACAGGTACGCGCCGGCGTGCTTGGAGATTTCTGTCTCGATGCCTACTGGCCTCTCGATATGGATACGCCGGAGTTTTCAGTAGAAACCGGGTTGCCGGTTCGCCGGGTGCGGAGCCAGAGGTACAGTCTGGGCGGGGCAGGCAACGTGGTTGCGAACCTGCTGGACCTGGGCGTGAGTCAGGTTCAGGCGATAGGGGTAGTGGGTCGTGACCCATTTGGCGCCGAGCTGCTGCGTCTGCTTGGGGAGCGCGGTGCTGAAATCCGCGACAGCATGATCGTGGATGAGCATTGGCAGACGATGGTGTACACAAAACCGCATCGCGGTGATGAAGAAGAAAGCCGGATCGATTTTGGCGCTTTCAACACTCTGGGCAAGGCGACAGTGCGAATGCTGATGCGGGCGCTTGAAACAGCTGCCGCGGAAAACGATGTCGTGATCTTGAATCAGCAGGTGCCGACAGGCCTGAGCAGCCCATTCGTCATTGAACAGATTAATGAAGTCATTGCACGGCATCAGGACACAGTGTTTGTGGTCGATGCACGGCATCACCCCAACTTGTACAAGGGAGCCGTGCTAAAGCTGAACATGCGAGAGGCAGCCGATTTTCTTGGGGACCCGGCAGAGGATTTCTCTACCGGGCAGGCGAAGGAGATGGGGGAAAAGATCTCAAGGCAGACCGGAAAGGCTGTTTTTCTGACGCGCGGAGAACGCGGCATTCTTGTCGCGGATGGAGGCCGGGTACATGAAATCCCCGGCATTCTGATCCATGGAAAGACGGACCCCGTGGGGGCGGGCGACACGGTGGTGGCAGCCATTGCCGCGGGGCTTTCAAGCGGGCAGGAACCGGGGGCAACAGCCCGCCTGGCGAACCTGGCTGCTGCTGTGACGGTGCGCAAGCTGAAGACGACAGGGACCGCGACGCCGACTGAAATCTTGACCCTGGGTGCGCCGGATTACAATTTTGAGCCGGAGCTGGCAGCCATGCCGCACGACGCACGCTATATCGACGGAACAGAGATCGAGCAGATTGGCGAGATGCCGTTGCAGCTGCGGATCAAGCACTGCATTTTTGACCATGACGGCACCCTTTCCACCCTGCGCGAGGGGTGGGAGACGATCATGGAACCGATGATGATCGAAGCCGTACTCGGGTCGCATTACGCCACTGCTGAGCCCGCGCTGCTGACCAGGGTGAGGAAAGAAGTGAGTGCGCTGATTGATCGCACCACGGGCGTGCAGACGCTGATGCAGATGAAGGAGCTCATCGAGCTGATACGGCAATCCGGGTTTGTGCGGGCAAGTGAGCTGCTAGACGAACATGGATACAAGCAGATCTATAACGAGCGGCTTTTGCTGTCGGTGCGAAAGCGCGTGCAAAAGTTGCAGTCGGGCGAGCTGAACGCTGTTGACTTCCAAATCAAAAATGCCGCGCTCCTGCTGCAAGCGTTGTACGACCGAGGCATCAAGCTGTACCTGGCAAGCGGCACCGACGAGGCAGATGTCATTTTCGAGGCTGAACTCATGGGGTATGCGCATTTGTTTGAAGGCCGCGTTTTCGGTTCAGTCGGCCGGATTGATGTCGAAGCCAAGAAAGTAGTGCTAGAGAAGATACTGCGCGACCATCGCCTGACCGGCAGCCAGTTTGCAACCTTCGGCGACGGGCCGGTCGAGATTCGCGAGACGCAGAAACGCGGAGGTTTGGCAGTCGGCATCGCAAGCGATGAGGTGCGGCGGTTCGGCTTGAACCCGTCTAAGCGTGCACGCCTTATCCGGGCAGGTGCAAACCTTGTCGTTCCTGATTACAGCCAGCTACCGGCCTTGCTAAAGGTGATGCAGCTCGACTGACATGCCCCGCCGGCTCTCTGGCGTCATGAAGATGTATGCAATTGAACAACACCGTACGCACCCCTTCAAAAGACGAAAGGAAGAAGTATGACAAGCCTGCTCCAACGCAATCTCGAGGCCGCCGCGGTCACGCTCCAAAGTCTGACACCACTCGAATCGCAGATTGCAGCCGCCGCCGAAGTCGTGGCGTCGGCCCTGCTCGCAGGACACAAGCTTATGGCCTGCGGCAACGGCGGCAGTGCCGCGGATGCTTCGCACCTGACAACAGAGTTTGTATGCCGCTATGACCGCGACCGCCGCCCGTACCCTGCCATGTCGCTGGCGGTGCACGGGGGCGACCTGACAGCTATCGGAAACGATTACGAATTTAACGATGTTTTCTCGCGGCAGATTGAAGCCTTCAGCCAGCCGGGCGATGTGCTTACGGCGTTCAGCACAAGCGGTAACAGTGAGGACATTCGCCGCGCGCTGGTCGTGGCAAGGGACCGGCAGGTGCATACGATTGCATTTTTGGGTCGCAAGGGAGGAGCGTGCGCCGGACTTGCCGACATTGAATTGCTGGTGGACGGGGAGGTGACTGCCCGCATCCAGGAGGCACACAAGTTTCTGCTGCACACGATGTGTGAGCTGGTGGAAGAGCAGCTGGCGGCACATGGGACGGCACGGAACTAGAAGAATCAAAACGCGGATTCCTATGCAGGGGCAGACATGGCAAACAACATTACGGCAGTTATGGCAGCAGACACAAAGACATCATCGACCGTCGACCGCTTCCTAGATCAGACCGGGGGCATTCTTCAACTCAAGCCCAACTATGTTCGCCGCTACTACCGCGATGGCGGAAGACTGCGGACCCACGCGCGGGGCGGCTTATCCCTGGCCAATGAGCACGGCCCATGGACCCCTGAGCGTTGGATCGCGTCAACGGTGACGGCTTGCAATCCTGAGCCAATCCCCGGCGAGGGGCTGAGCTTTCTCGATATTCCCGGTAATGATGTTTCCCTTCGCGAAGCATTGTCTGTGTGCGGGGAACGGATTCTTGGGGCAGCGATGGCCGCGCGCTACGCATCTGAGTTTCCGCTGCTTAGCAAGGTCTTCGATCCCTTCGATCCGATCGTTTTCCACTTCCATGCGCGGGATAGGGATGTGCAGAAGTTTCCGCAGTATTTCGCTCCAAACAAAAACGGAAAAGAAGAGGCTTACTATTTTCTCCGCGGTCCCAAGGGACGTATGCCCTACACGCATGTGGGTCTTCGCCCGGGTGTGACAAAGCGCGAGCTGAACCGCGCCATTGAACAGGGAGGCGATGATCTTCTGAATCTGTCGCCTGCCTTCGCGCAGGCCTATGAGGAGGGATTCCATGTTCCTGCCGGCATTCCGCACAGGCCGGGAACGGCGCTCACGCTGGAACTGCAGCAGCCATCGGATGTGTACACCCATCTTGACTGGTACTCCGGCGGAGAGAGACTATCTCCCGAGCAGACGCACCCAGGCTTTACCGGCATGGATGAGGCGCTGGAGTTCATCGACTGGGAGGCGTCCGAGGACCCGCACATCTTGGACAAGTACCGGATGATTCCGCAGCTTGTGGATGAGGGGCAGCAGCGAGGGCAAGGCGAAGAAACGTGGATTTTTCCGCCGAGTGTTACCTCAAAATTCAGCGGGAAACGAGTGCGGGTCACGGGCAGCTTTGAAATGGTTGAGCAGCAGCCTTACGCACTTTTGATTTGGGAAGGTGAGGGGGAGCTGGATGGCACACCGGTACGTGCCGGGGACGAGTTCTTCATAACCTATGAGCGAGCGCGTGTTTCTCACCTGTTGAAGAGCACGGGAGCGGATCGCCTCGAAGCGTTTAAGTTCTTTCCGCCTAAGGTTTAAGTCCGGCGGATATTACAGCTGATTGTCGTTGAGGTGATGCAATGGTTGTTCCTGATTTGGAAGCAGTCTGCCGCAGGTTGACACGAGCCACCTGGGAGATTCGCCTGAAGTTTGCTGTAAGCGGGTTTGCGCAAATGCGGCTCGCACTGAGTTTATGCCTGATAAGCAGCTTCTTTGTCATGCTTCCAAAGGTATCTGCTCAGACAAAACAGCTGCGTGTGACCGGGCAATATCTCAACATCCCCATTGGCGGGCAAGCCAAGTCGCGCATTTTTACAATAAGTGAAAATGGGGCTGTGAAGCGTGAATTTCCTTTACAGCTGGCCGATGACACGGTGGATTACTGGATTTATCTGGATATCAGCGAGTTTAAAGGGAAAACAATTACGCTAGCGGGCCCGGCGGCCCAGCCGGCACTCGACCGTATTTACCAAGGCCGGACTCTCCACGATGCGGCCACGATTTACAAGGAAGAGAACCGGCCGCAGTTCCACTTCACGGTAAAGCGTGGATGGAGCAACGACATCAACGGACCTATCTTCTACAACGGACAATACCACCTGTTCTGGCAGGATTTTCCTTTTGGGGTGCTTTGGAATACCGGCTTTATGTACTGGGGTCATGCGGTAAGCAAGGATCTTATCCACTGGAACGAACTGCCGCCTGCGATGATGCTCGACCGACTCGGCTCACCCTGGTCTGGGTCTTCGCTGATCGACCACCGTAATGATGCGGGGTTCGGCAAGGATGCATTGGTGCTGGTATACACCGCATTCGACCGCAACACGAAAAAGGAAGTACAGAGCCTTGCCTACAGCACAGACAACGGAACAACCTTTACTCGCTATGAGGGCAACCCCGTGCTGGACACGGATGCCGAAGTAGGTACCGACCAGACGAGGGACCCAAAAGTTTTTTGGTACGCGCCTACACAGCATTGGGTCATGGTTCTATTTGAAAAAGACGGTATGTCGATCTTCAACTCGTCCAACTTGAAAAACTGGAACCGTACAAGTCACCTGAAAGGGCTGTTTGAATGTCCCGACTTTTTTGAACTGCCAGTCGATGGGGATAAGAGCCGTACAAAGTGGGTTATGCACGGCGGCTCGTCAGGGTATTTCATCGGAACGTTTGATGGTAAGACCTTTACGGCTGAGAGCGCGGAGTTGCGCTATGCGGAAGGCAAAACGGCCAAAGGGGAAGACCTGCTGTATGCCGCACAGTCGTTTGCCGAAATGCCGGATGGAAGGCGGGTTCAGCTGGCGTGGGGGCGAATCTGGGAGAAGGACATGCCCTTCACACAGATGATGCTGTTCCCGACTGAGTTCAAGCTGGTGACAACCGGCGATGGACTTCGCATGGTGGCAGCGCCGATTGAAGAAATCAATGCCCTGCATGGCAAGCAGCATGTGTGGAGTTCACTGACAGCCGCCGATGCGGATGCCAAGCTGCGTGCTATGCCCGCGGGACCTATGCAGATCAAGATGGAGATCACCTTGCCGTCAGACGGCGCGATGACATTGCGTTACCAGGGTACCGACTTGATGACCCTGCACAGTGCAGACCTGGATGGTAAGAGCGGTTCGGTGGAAATACTAATCGATAAGGCTGTCGCTGAAATCTTTGTCGATGGTGGCCGGCGCTATATTGTCCGTGAGCTTCCCGCCAGTCAAAATCCTGACGGCTTGAGCGTCCACTCCGAAGGAACGGCTGGAACCTTCAATCACATTGAGGCCTATGAGCTGAAATCGATATGGCGAGGCAAGGCGTGATCGAAACCCCAGGCAAGCCTTTGGCGATCAACAAGCACCTCCTCGCAATTGCTGTCATCGCTTCCGCGGGCGGCCTGCTTTTCGGCTTCGACACAGCGGTGATCGCCGGGACCACTACAGCACTGACAACGGTGTACGGACTGTCGGCCCTGATGCTCGGCATAACCGTCTCCAGCGCGCTGTGGGGCACGGTGGCGGGGGCTGCCTTTGCCGGCAACCTGAGCGACCGCTTTGGCCGCCGCACCTGCCTGCGCTTTGTCGGCCTGCTGTATTTCCTCTCAGCGCTCGGCTGCGCCCTTGCATGGAGCTGGGACGTACTGCTTGTGTTTCGCACGCTAAGCGGCCTTGCCATTGGAGCCTCTTCCGTGATCAGCCCAACCTATATTGCTGAGATTTCTCCGCCCAGGTTGCGGGGCAGGCTGGTTGGTGCGTTTCAGTTCAATGTCGTTTTCGGCATCATGCTTGCCTACATCTCGAATTACTTTGTAGGCAGGCTGGCTCCGGGGCCGCATGAGTGGCGCTGGAAGCTCGGGGTAGCTGCGGTGCCGGCACTATGCTTTTTTCTGTCGCTGTTCTTCATTCCTGAGAGCCCGCGCTGGCTGGTTGCCAAGGGGCAGGATGCTGAGGCACTCGCGGTGCTGAGGCGCAACGGAGAAGTGGACCCGGAACGCGAGCGGGCAGAAATTGCCGCGTCACTTGAACAAACGCAGGGTTCCACGGCGGATCGCGTCTTTCAGTGGCGCTACCGTCTACCCCTGTTTCTCGCGATTTCTATCGGCATGTTCAACCAGTTGTCCGGCATCAATGCCATTTTGTATTACCTCAACAGCATTTTTGAGAGAGCTGGCTTCACCCAGGTTTCAGGCGATGAGCAAGCCGTGCTAATCGGCCTGGTAAACCTGTGTGCTGTCAGTGCGGCCATGTCGGTGATCGATAAGATCGGAAGACGCCCGCTGCTTCTGATCGGATCAGTCGGCACGACGCTTTGCCTGGCCGGGGTGGGATTCAGCTTTCAGCTCAATCGCGGTCGCGGCGGTCTGCTATGGCTGCTGATGGGATTTATCGCTTTTTTTACCTTTTCGCAGGGTGCGGTGATCTGGGTTTACATCAGCGAGATCTTTCCAAATCGCGTGCGCGCCAAAGGCCAAAGTATCGGCAGCTTTTCGCATTGGTTCATGAATGCCGTCGTCTCATTCCTGTTCCCCATCCTTGCTACCCGCTGGGGTTCTGCCGCGCCGTTCTACTTCTTTGCCTCGATGACTGCTTTGCAGTTTTTCGTTGTGATGAAGTTCTACCCGGAGACGCGAGGTGTAAGTCTTGAAGACATGGAGGCAAAGCTTCAATTGCAAACAGAGGCTGCTGTATTCTGACCTGGCCGGTTAGTAGCAGATTGAAGCATTTCTCCCTTGGATATAGCCGAAGCCACACAATTCAATGCGGCTTCTCATCAAGAAAGGCCGCATTGAGCAAATTTTGCGGAGTTCATCTAAGAGAAAGAAATGCTTTAATGTTGTAATTCCTGCAGCAAGGTCAAAAGGAAATCGCGGTTATCCGCGCATACATATCGCATGGTTCCGCCCATGCGGCTGAAACTTTTGCAATACCTCAGGTAGTAGGCTGAGCTATCAGGTGGAGGGTCACCGTCCTTCTGCCAGTCCCAAGTGCTTTCTGCCAGGTCGACCACCACCATGGTATGGTCGGTAATTTTTCGCCCGGCCTGGATTTCAATATTCTGCGACATGGAAAACGATTTCTCAAAAACCATGGGTGACATGACAGCTGAACCTATAGACAGGTATACGCCGCCTTCTAAGTGCGAAACCTGTTCCGCATAGGTCAGGAAGTCCTGCATTGCCGTGCGCCCAATAGCCGCACCGCTGTTCGCCGGATGAGTGTAGATGATATCGTGCCCGAACATGGGATGAGCCGTAAATGGAATATCCAGGCGAAACGCAGCGGCTTGCGCGCTGTACTGTTTATGGGGGTGAGGAACGGCCAAAAAGCCCGGCTGAAGGTCAAGCTGCTGAACGGCTGCAAGTAGGTCGAGAGCCGCGGCAGCCGCACCCGGCGCTTGCATTGCAATGTCGCGGGCTGTTTTCACAAGGTGCTCTGAAGACGGTATGTCCAGGCCTTCCCGCGTAATCATTTTGCCGATCGATTCGCCGTAGCCGAGACCTTCAAAGGCTCCCACAATCAAGGCAAGATTTAGATATAATCCCGTTTCCTGCCATATGCCAAACTGGCCTACATCGACATTTGCACGAACATCTTCACTGCTGGCGCCTTGAAAGGCAAACTCCCAATCATGAATAATTCCGGCACCGTTAGTGGCGAGCAAAGTGACCCAGCCTTCTTCCATGAGCCGGATAAGTACGGGAGCCAGGCCGTTCTTGATGGAGTGCGCCCCAAAAGCAAGAATGACCGGCCGGTTTGCTTTGCGTGCAGCACGAATTTTTGTCACGCATTCTGCCATCGTTTCCATTGCCGGACCTAACAATTTCCGTGGGACGGATTGCGGGGATATGGCATCACGCTCAATCACAACTTTATTCTTGCGCTCGCTAAGTGGATGGATTTGCAGCCGGGAGCGATTAAATTGGTTATGGGACATGGGTTGTATTATCTACCGAAGCTGGTGACAATTCCATATGTTTCATGAGTAACTGGTACAACTCGCATCTAGGGCGTACAGAAAGCTACCTGTTTACGGTGCCCTGTACTAGATTTCAGGTGAGCCATGAAACTGACTCTTTGTATGGATATCGGCGGAACGAACTTCAGCGTGGCGCTATTTCGCGGCTCCGTGATGGAGTTGTTTGAAACTTGTGCCACCGATCGCAGTGCGGGTCCAGGCTGGATGCTCGACCGGATAGAAGAAACAGTGGGCAAGTGGGGGATTGAGGATGCGCTTGATGGGTGCGGCATCGGTTTTGGCGGCCCGGTCGACTTTGCCGCACAGCGAGTCCTGTATTCCACGCATGTCGAAGGCTGGAAAGACTTCGATCTTGTAGGCGAGGTCGCTCGCCGGTTCAGGGTCCCCGCTGTTATTGATCGAGACACGATGGCTGGCGCGTTGGGAGAAGGCTTTTTCGGTGCCGGCAGAGGTATTCGGCCCCTGTTTTACATGACCCTGTCGACCGGCATCGGCGGCGGTTTTTTGCTTGAGAACGATGATCTTCTACGGGGGGCGGATTCCTTTGCCTGCGAACTTGGGCACCACACCATTGTTCCAGGCGGCCCGGAGTGTCTTTGCGGTTCTCATGGCTGCTTTGAACGCATGTGCTGCGGTTTGTGGCTTGAACGGGATTTCGGTTGCCCGGCGCATGCCCTGCTACTCGATACGGAGTTCGTCGAGCGGTACGTAGTCCTGCTGGCACGCGGCTTGAAAAATACCATTATGTTCCTAAATCCAGCTCGTTTGGTGATTGGCGGCGGCATTGCCAAGGCCGGCGATCGTCTCTTTCTGCCACTCCGGGCAGAGCTGGCGCGACAGATGCCGCCATGGTCCAGGGCGCGCATCGACATGGTGCCCGCGGAACTAGGAGGCCATAGCGTGCTTTGGGGAGCGCTGAAGCTGGCCGAACTTGAGCTGTACACGCGCAAGGCCGGCTTCATGGAAAAGGGAAACATGGACAAAGTAGACAAGGTCAACAGACTTACAAAGATCCCTCGGCATTGAGCCATTGAGGGAAGCAGCCCATTGTCAAACGGGTCTGCCGGGAGCACCCATGCACAAACCGTTTCAGAAAGAATCTCACGTTCGAAAGTTGAACTCCTCTGGCATCAAGGTTTCACTTTTCGACCCGCGCTATCGCATTTCCTTTGTCATGGTGACCGCGCTTTTCTTTCTTTGGGCCATGCCGAACAATCTTAACGATGTACTGATCCGGCAATTCATGAAGTCGTTCCAGATCTCGCGCTTCAAGGCTAGCCTGGTTCAGTCTGCCTTTTACTTCGGCTACTTCTGTGTATCGATGCCCGCTGCCCTGGTGCTGCGCCGGTTCGGAGACCGTGCGGGACTGGTTTTCGGACTCCTGTTGTATGCGCTTGGGTGTTTCCTGTTCTGGCCTGCCGCAGAGCTCAATCGCTATAGCTTGTTCCTGTTCGCATTATTTGTAATTGCCGCGGGCCTGGCGTTTCTGGAAACCGGTGCGGGGGCATTTATCACCCAGCTTGGCGACCCGGACACATCGGAGCGGCGGCTTAACCTGGCGCAGTCGTTCAATCCGCCGGGCTCAATTACAGGAGCACTGATTGGAACGATTTTCATCTTCTCCGGCTTGGAACCGACGACCGTGGAAGTGCGGACCATGAAGCATGCGGGGCAGTACAGCGCATTCCTTCACCATGAGACTCTCCGGGTCATTACGCCGTACCTTGTGCTCGGTGCAGTAGTGTTGCTATTTGCGGTGAGCCTTCTATGGGTCCGCTTTCCTTCTGCGAAATTCAATGAAGCCGGGTTGCCGGCGTCGAGCCGCGGTGCTATCGGCGAGCTGCTGCGCATGCCGCGCTTTGTGTGGGCCGTGATTGCACAGTTTTTCTATGTCGGCGCTCAAGTCGGTAGCTGGAGTTTTCTGATTCAGTACGTTGAAGAGTACACGCGCCAGCCGGAGAAGACCGCGGGTTATCTCCTAAGTGGAACGCTGCTGCTATTTGCCATGGGAAGGTTTGTCTCCACCTACCTAATGCAGTACATACGGCCCAACATACTGATGGGTGCAATGGCGGTCGCCAACATAGGCCTGCTATCCATAACGATCGCCCTGCCTGGATGGGTCGGTCTCTGGGCGCTCATGTTGACCAGCTTCTGTATGTCCTTGATGTACCCGACGATTTTTGCACTAGGGCTGAGAGGCCTTGGGTCCAACACTACTTTGGGAGCATCGATAGTGGTGATGGCAATCATCGGAGGTGCCGCGCTCACGCCTGTGCTGGGGTGGGTATCCGAGCGTGCGCACAGCATGGCTGCCGGCTTTGCCGTTCCGCTCGGATGCTACCTGGTCGTGGCGTACTTCTCCTTTATCGGTTGCAGGGCTCGTCCGCTTGCGTCCGGGATTTTGCATGCAGACCGTCAGCATCAGAGTCGCATTTAGAGCATGCCACTTTCTTTAGGGGATATCATTGGGAGTAGGGTTTGGATCATGCAGAGTCGCACACCAAAATCGGCAGCAAAGCCAGTATTCGAAGTGCGTCGGTACCCGGGCGAGCTGGTGATCTATATCGATCGACCGTCAGATCAGGAATCGCGACTGGCAATTGCGCCAAGTTTGACCGGGATACTGGAGCGGATTGGCCACAGCTACATTGTTGATTTTAAAGCTATGGCGGAGAGTGGGGGATTCGAACCCCCGATAGAGCTTTTGACCCTATAACGGTTTAGCAAACCGCCGCCTTCAGCCACTCGGCCAACTCTCCAGCGCGCGTGTGCAGATTATAGCCCGAACACGAGTCTTTCGTGCGGTTCCCTGTGCCCGGACCGGCTACGACGCATTCAGACTGCATCACACTGGGGGAAGCGGCAGTACGGAGTTGAGATCAGGAGGATGTGCATGGCTACATCGATTGAGGATCGCGGCACGGTAGTTGTAGGGTATTTTTCCGGTGGAGACGAGGCGCATCGCGCCATCAACGCGCTGGTAGACGAGGGCTTCCTGCCTACGGAGATCGGCGCGGCATTCCATGTAGGTTCGCAGAGCAGCGGCAGCAATATGGGCCCGAGCAGCGGTGGGGAAACAGGGCAGGCCAATGTCGGTACCAGCCTGCGTGAAGAGCTGGGCACTACGCATCCCATTGCGGACTCTTACGCTTCGGGCAGCACTACGGGCGGAGCTGCTTCCGGCTCCAGCATGGTGCAGTATGCGGCGCTCGGCGGTGGAGCGGGAACCCCGTTTGACGGTGCCGGGCGCCCCGGTCCTATCACCGGCAGCAGTCTTGCAAATACAGGCCTGCCGACCGAGCTCAAAAGCGAGCTTCCGCACGATGCTCCCCTGCCGCACGGGGAGTACCTGGGGTCTACACCTACGACGATGGATACATCCATGCCGGAGCCGCCCGTAACCTCTTCGCGTGAAACAGCCATGCCGAGGCAGGCAGGGGTTAAAGAAAGCTGGGGCGA
>CAXSHS010000033.1:0-28298 GCA_964237325.1 uncultured Acidobacteriaceae bacterium
AGTCTGTTGTAATTCTGTGCTGCAAACGTTCCGCCAGGCGCGGTCTGCGATCCACGCGGACCGGTGATTGCCCCTGAGCGGCGCTGCCGATATGTTCTATGAACTGCGCCACGTCGGCTTTCTTGAATCCATGTATAAAACTGCAAGCATCGTGATTCTAACAAGCGCAGGACGGCATTTGCACCCTCGCACACCCCTTCGACAAATCTTCATATACCTGGGCATGTCCCAGGCAAGGCAGTCAGCGCGTTTTACCTTTGTGGTTCCTGCCGGTATTCGCGGCTCGGTTTTCCACGGGAGACCGCGGAAGGAAGACGTACTCTGAAGTGGCGAAGACCGCGGTCTTCCGGAATCGGAGTACACCCGCTATGATTTCTTTCTCTCCATCTTCACAGGCCGGCATGGCGTCGCTACTACTATGTGCCACATTTGTTTTGGCACCGGTAGCTTTTGCCCAAACCACGGCTGCCGGAGCAAATGACAAATACAGCGGCGTGTCGCACCCTCCGGCAGATTCGATTGAAGCTAACGACGATCCGGTAGCCCCTGTGCCGAGCAAGCCTTCACCTAGCGTGCCCGTTGCTGCCCCTGCACCCGTGCAGACCGCGCGACCGGCTACTGTCGAAAACCCCGACTACGGGATTGTAACCAGCACCGGCGCGCAGAATGCAGATACGCAAGCACCGCCCGACACTGCCGCCCAGCGCAATGCCCACCTTGTAAGCCGCCCCACCAACCCGGATTACGGCATTGTCGGCGTGGTCCCGTCGCCCTCAAACCAGCTGGCAGAAGGTACTGACATCAAAGTACGGCTGATGCAGGCGCTTAGCACAAAGCAGACGCAGGATGGTGAGCCGTTCCGTGCCCAGGTAGCCTCGGACGTGTACAAGGAAGGCCGCGTAGTTATCCCGATCGGCTCTGAGCTGCGCGGGCGCGTGGTTTCCGTAAGCCAGGGCCATCGCCTGGGTGCTCACGCCACGCTGCGGCTGCGTCCTGACGCAGTGATCCTGCCTGATGGAACCGCTTACCACTTATATGCACAAGCAATTTCCAGCTCGCAGTCCGGCACCCGCACGGATGCGGAAGGCGGCATCCAGCCGAAAACGCATGTTGTGAAAGACCTGGCAGAATATGGCGGCGGAGCCGGCGGCGGCGCGATTGTAGGCGGCGTGCTGGGCGGTCCGGTCGGCGCGGGCGCGGGTGCGCTGGTCGGTGCGGGCATCGTGACTACCCACCTGCTGCTGCAAAAGCCGGAAGCCGCTCAGATTGAACAGGGGGCGGAGATTACATTCAGCCTGACCGAGGCAATGGATTTGCTGCCGACGCGGAACTAGAATGTTCTCGCAGTATATTTAGTCTTAATACAATATTCTCTCGTGCACTCGGTGATGATTATGATCCCGAGTACGGCACGTGATCTATCAGGCGCAACTACACACAGCTACTGAGGCCGCTTGGCTTTCGGAGATGTTGCAATGTGATCGGCTATAATAGTCGTGCTATCACTCACGTTCAATCACCTAAGACAATATGCATCTAAATCAAGTATCAAGCTGAACTTCTCGGCACAAGTGAAAAATTTCTTAGTTCGTATCATGCTTGTATCCTGCATTGTCAAGCATCTTGAATATATACTCCTGAGAAATAAGAAGTCCTAGCCCAGATGAGTATTCCAGTACGGTAGTAACTGGGCTACCATCTTTCATGATTGGCTTGCCGTCAGGATCAGTAATCGACAATCTAACTTCAGGCAACGGCTTCTGGCCTGCTGTAATACCTGTAACTTTACTAAGTGTTACCGCATCTGCTACTCCTATCACGCATCCTGTTGAAGTAAAGACCGGTCCTCCACTGTTGCCTGGATTAATCACCATATCCACTAGATAGGTCAAATTTGGTACTCCCGTATCATCAAACTGCAACGCTCCAGATGAGGAAACAATACCTCTAGTCGTAACCTCTCGCACATCATTGAGAGGGTGTCCTATCGTAAAAACAGGATCACCACTTCTTAGCGGAAGGCCTCTATTGCAGAGTGCTACTGGTCGTCCTTTTTTATAGAGAGGCTTACCATTCACAAGAACAGCATCGCTTGCAACAGCAAAAGGATTTGTAATCGGAGTTAACAATGCTAGATCATGCTGGCTATCTTCTAAAACAACATGCGCGGTTATAGTGGATTCCGCATGATCAAAAGACACTTTATCAATTACGTTTGCTGGCGCTGATAAAACAATAACTATATTCTTGGCGGTGGAACCGTCTTGTTTTGTCACTACGTGACGAGCCGTAACAATCTGACCACTTGGATTAAGATAAAAGCCGCTTCCGGTCCCCTCTTCAGTTCTAATAAAGACTACTGAGTCGGAGACTTCAGCAACCACATCGGCTAAAGGTTTACTCTGCACCGACCATTCTGAGTGAGCTTGGCCTGCTGAGAAGTGACACGACCCCGATACGAGTAGTAGAACGCTAACAACAAAACGCCTCATAGTGAATAGCATAACGCTCTTCGGCTGCATATTGAAACTTGAGGGGCTAGCTATCCGCATCAGCCGTACACTGCTCACATTGAGAATTCTTAATTGATAGAGATGCTCTTCCCAACCTACTTCGGCAGCCGATCCAGCAGCCGCTTCCAGTTCTTCTGGTTCTTCCTGAAACTCTTCTTCAAATCCTCCAAAATCCGTCCGAAATCTGTGTGCCCACTTAGCCGCTTCCAGGCAGGGTTCTGCGCGAACCATGGATAATTCTCATTCCCCAGGTAGATCGCGCGCCGCAGCCAATGCAGTGCCTCACTCTCATCCCCTTCCACGGCAAAGTAGGTTGCCAGCCGGTACGCCATCTCGCTGTCCGCCTCGGCTGCCGCAATCGAGTTCTCCTCTACCAACTCCGCCGCGCGCTCGCGCTCCCCTGCCTGCACGTAGCACATGGCGAGCGTGGGGTACGCTAGGCGCATGCTGTGGTCGTCTTCGATCACGCGCTCCAGGATGTCGATAGCCCCGGCCATGTCGCCTTCGCGCATGCGCCCATAGGCGAGCGAGGTCCGCAGCAGCGGATGCCTCGGTTCCAGCGCCAGGCCTTTTTCAAGCTCATCCGACGCAAGCTCCAGCTGATTCTGGTACTGGTACACGCGGGCGCGATGGTTGTAGATCACCGGCGCGTTTGAGGGGTCCAGTTGCAGTGAGCTATTAAACTGCCCCAGTGCCTGCTCATACATGCCGTCAAGCCGCATGGTGATACCTGCGACCATGTGCACCTGCGCGTCGTTGCCGGCGGTGTGCAGCAGGTGCTCGATGCCGTGGCGGGCGCTCTCTTTTTCGCCGCGTGACAGTAGCATGTACACGCGGTACAGATTGGCCTCTACTGAGCCTGGATCAAGCTCCAGCGCACGGTCAAATGCCTTGCGCGCCGCGATGATGTGCATATGGCCGCCGAAGCCGTGCCGCACATATTGAAGGTGCGTGATGCCCAACCCGCTCCATGCAGCAGAGTACGGCGCATTTTGACCTGTTACATGCTCAAACCGCTCAAGCGCCCGGTCCAGGTCGCCGCGGCTGCCGGTACGCTGCATGAACGACGACAGCATGGCGCGAGCCTGTAGATACTCTTCGGAAAGTCGCCCAGCCAGCACGCTGCTGCGTAGCTGCGGGCGCTCCGTCAGCTTCAGCGAGCCGATACCTTGCAGCGACGCGAACACGTCGTTGCAAATTTCGGATTGTACGGAGATCAGGTCCAGCGATGGCACGCTGATGGCTCCGCCACCACCCACACTCTGCTCCACCACATTCAGCAACTGCCAGTTCAGGTCAAAGCCGTCAGGTCCGCGCAAAAAATTGCCTGCCAGCACCCAGCGCACCAGCAATCGCTGGCCCACTTCGAGCGGGTCCATCCCGGCGATATTCATCTGAAACAGAGCGCTTGAGGGCCGCACTACCAGCGAAGGCATGCGCGCCAGCCTTGCTGCGATGGCATCAGCGAGCGCCGAGCCGTACAGCGGTGCCGCCGGTTCCGACCCAAGATTTTTGAATGGCAACACCATGATGCTGTTCTGCTTGGCCGCCGACTCCGGCGAGTCGCGGAACCGCTCGGCCAACATGGAGAGCAGCCCGGTGTTACGCTTTTCCGTTTCCGCAGTTGAGACCGGCAAAGTGGCCGCTGCCTCCCCCGGAATGATGCCGGACTCCAGGTGCATCGTTTTCATGATGGTTTTGAGCGCTTCACGCGCATCGGCGGCGCTGGCATAGCGGTCGGCAGGCGTTTTCGCGAGCAGTGTATAGATCACGCTGGCCAGCTCCGCAGGCACGTGTGCGCAGCAGATGGCGAGCGAGGGCGGATCAAGAAACTGGATGGCGCGGATGGATTGCAGCTCGTCGCCGTCCTGCCGCGAGAACGGGTGACTGCCGCTCACCAGCTCATACAGGATGATGCCGAGCGCCCATAGATCGCTACGCACGCTCGACTGGCCTGTGACAAACTGCTCCGGTGCCATGTAGGCCAGGGTGCCGCCGCGCGCCGTATACACATCAGCACCGCTGGCGGCATTGCCTTTACGTGTGCTGGTGGCCGATGGGTCGAACTCCGCATCCTCCACGCTCAGCCGCCGCGCCAGGCCGAAGTCGAGAATCTTGACTAGGCCGCCATCGGTCAGGATCACGTTGGCGGGTTTCAGGTCGCGGTGGAAGATGCCCAGCGAGTGTGCCGCGTGAAGTCCATCGCTGATCTGGATGCCGACTGAAAGCACCAGCTGAATACTGGCTGGCCCCTTTGCAATGAGCCTGTCAAGCGGCTGACCCGGCACGTACTGCATCACGATAAAGGCTTCCTCGCCCTCTTCGCCGACCTCGTAGATTGCGCAGACGTTTGGGTGCTCGATAGCTGAGGCCAACCGTGCCTCACGCAGCACGGTCGTGCGCATCTGCCCAGAGGTGAGCGCGCCGCGCTTAAGAATTTTGAGCACAACGGGGCGCATCAGCTCGGTATCATTAGCCAGGTAGACAACCCCGCTACCGCCGGTGCCAAGCCGTCGCTGCAGTTCGTAGTGCTCGATGACTCGATGCTTCATGCTAATGACAAGTGTAGCGGGGGCAACCGCCTGAAGAGCTGAAGGCAGGATTGACAGCGACATCACAGCACCATTCATCAGCTACGAAAACTGAATTGAATGCAAGAGTTAATCAAGTGCATAGAATTTGACTCGGTGTTCGGTGCAGAGAAATTGAGCTGATGCGTGAGATGTCACGTGAAAGCTGATATTCCAGGTTCTCCGGACGTCACGGTGCTACAGAGCTCAGCATGCCTTCCGCCATGGAATGGGTGCTCAGCACTTGCGACTGCACCCCCGGCAGCATGACACGTAGCACAACCCCACTCTCCGAGCTCACCTGCAGTTCACCGCCAAGCTCACGAACCCGCTCCCGCATACCCCGCAGCCCATTGCCTTCACCGCCGTGAATGCCGCAGCCGTCATCCCGCACCTCAAGCACCGTTACGCTTTTATTGGCAGTAATACTGATAGCGCAACTATGAGCCTCGGCATGCCGCACAATGTTGGTGATCGCCTCGCGCAGGATTAACGTAAGCGAAGCCTCTTGCTGCGCAGGCAGGCGCGGCATTTTTTCCGGGCTACTCATGAGTGTAACGCCTGAAGCAGCCAGCGCCGCTGCCGCCTGCGCAATTTCTGCCGCAAGCCCCTGTGCGCGGTAGCCGGAGACCGTCTGCCGCACCTCGGCAAGCGCACGTCGCGCCGTGGTCTGAATCTCAGCCAGTTCCTGCGCGGTTCGCTCAGGGTCAGTGGGGAGCAGGCGCGCCGCCAGTTCACTTTTAATCGAGATCAACGACAGAGTGTGCCCAAGCACATCGTGCAGATCGCGCGCAATACGCTCGCGCTCGGCGGTTTTGGCTAACTGCTCGATTTCATCGTGTGCCATGCGTAGCCTGGCGTCTGCTTTACGCGTTTGGCACTGTAGAAAAACTGTGACACCTGCAAGCGTGGAAGCCCCTATAGCAGAAAGGATTTCCCAGGTCGGCGAGTGAAACATCCAGGCTTGCGCAACAATGAAGATGCATAAACCAGCTAGAAGAGAGAAGAAAGCCCGCGCCGTGGGCCCAATTTCACTAAGCGCAGTCGCTATAAAGATGTAAATTCCGAAGGCGCTCAGGTTATATGGAACGTAGACAAATGCGAGCAGCAGGAGACCGATAAGTCCCACGATACGCGTAGTCCTTGTTTGCCCTTGGTGCAGAGCCGTAAAAAACGGCAAAAATATCGCGAAAGCAGGTAGCAGCAGCCACCATTGGCGAGCGGAGTGCTCATAGCAAGGCTCGATAAGCCAGAAACCGACATAGAGCACCTGTAAACGGTGAAAGGGCTCGAGCGTCTTGAAGCCAAGCGTCGCCCAGGAAAACTTTCGGGCACCGAAGCTGCGGTTCCTGTCGGCCAAAATCTCAAAAGCGGTAATGCTCATGCCCTCGCCTCGCTCACAGCCCACACTCGCGCGCTAACCGCCAGCAGCACCGCCGTATAGGCCGCCAGCACAGCATACGCCAGCACCAGCGAGGGTGTCGCATAACCCAGCGCATGCAATGCCAAACGTGAAAACCAGTAGGACGGAAGATAATGCGCCACACTCTGCAACCACTGCGGCAGGTTCTCCATCGGCATCCACAGGCCGCCGCAAAACGATAGCGGCAAGTAGACAAAGTTCACCAATCCCGTTACCGCATTCGGCGGAACCGCAAGCCCGAACAGCAGACCCAGGCTTGCGAATGGAATCGTGCCGACCGCCACCACACCAAGCAGCTTGACGATTTCAAGAGGCGTGGCAACAGGGTGACCTGCGATCAGCGGCCCCAGCGCACTGAGCAGCAGGCAGATGGCGAATGAAAACACGAGGCTCGCTGCCAGCTTTGCCGCAAGGTACGCCATAGGAGGCATGGGACTCGCCCGCTTCAGCTCCAGCCAGCCGTGCCCGCGTTCATACGCCAGTCCGTTGCCGATGCCGAACAGCGCCGCGCCCATGGCGCCGAAGCAGCTGTAGCCGGCCAGTAGGTAACGGGCGTAAGCATGCGCCTCAGCGCTGCCCCGTCCGCCCAGTGAGCCGAACATGAGATAGAAAATAACTGGGAACCCAATGACCGAAAGTGAGTATGCGCGGTTGCGCCGCAGCTTGGTGAACTCGGCTCCAATTTCACGCAGGTAGATACCGCGCGGGTCCCGTGCAGAGAGTGTTGTGATTGGTACAAGGCCGGCGGCCATACGGCTCCTTTATTGGTTGCGGGTTGCGGTTAGTGTGCGACTGCATCGCTCGTAAGCGACAGAAAAGCTTCTTCAAACGGCATTGCGGTTATTTCAAGCTCGGTAAGTGCCGCATCGCGGGCAAAGAGCGTGCGCAACACTTGTTCCGGCATGTTGGTTGTAATCGTCCATTGACCATCTTTATCAATCGCGCTTTTTACACCGGTCAATGCAAGTAATTCGAATTGTGTAAGCACCGTACGGCAGCGGATGCGCGAAGCCCCAGCCTTGCCGCGCAGCTCGGCAGGGGTGCCCTCAGCCAGCAGCCGTCCCGCTTTTAGCAGCAGGATGCGCGATGCCAAAGCCTCGGCTTCTTCAAGGTAGTGCGTGGTCAGCAGCACCGTTTTGCCGCGCGCAGCGAGTGCGCGAATTTCAGCCCATAGTGCGCGGCGCGCTTCAATATCCATGCCCACCGTCGGCTCGTCCAGGAATAGCAAATCCGGGTCCCCGGCCAGCGCAAGCGCAAACAACACCCGCTGCTTTTGTCCTCCAGAGAGTTCACCGAACAGCTTGTTACGAATCTCCGTCAAACCTGCAACGCGCAGGATTTCTTCCATCGGCATCGGGCGGGGATAGTAGCCGCGGAACAACTCGATGTGCTCGCATACCCGTAACGATTCCGGCATGCGCCCAACCTGCAGCATGGCCCCTACGCGCATGCGCGCTTGTCGGCTGCGCGGGCTTTGCCCGAACAGCTCGGAGGTGCCGCCGGTCTCCGCCGTAAGCCCCAGCAGCATGCGGATCGCGGTAGTCTTGCCTGCTCCGTTCGGCCCCAGCAGCGCGACAATCTCTCCGGGGTAGAGCGCAAATGAAAGCGCGTCTAACGCCTTGCCGCCTGCCTGTGGGTACTGCTTGGTGACAGAGCGGAGCGCGGCCACAGGTACCTGTCCCATGGCGTTCCAATGTTGTCCATGTACAGGCTCTACCTGTTCTACCTGAATGCTATGTTCGGCGACTGGCATGTTCCCTCCGTACAGCCCGGCAGCAAACCAGGCTGTGCATGGAAGAAGTGTGCCTGCTTCCGCTGCTCGGAAACAGTGGCAAGCGTCAGCAAAAAGAGGTGACAACTGTCACCTCTTGCGCGATCAGCGCTATCTTTCAAAAAATCTATTGATGTGCAGGCGTCAGGAGAGCAGGAACCGTCCCGAGCGAATAGGTCTTATTACGTACCGGTTCCTTGCTCATATCCCTATGCCAGTGCCAATCTTTATACCCGGGTGCTGCTATTGTTACGTTCACCGGGTGCCTTGGCAGCAGAATAAAAGTCGCTCCATCCTGCGGTACATTTTGCGAAATCGAGATATGCAAATCGTCTGTAACCGCGACGTTCGGGGAGCCTTGCGAGCTGTCGACAACGCCGCGAGGAATATGGGAGCCTGCCGGGTTCGGCGTAAAAAGTTCTTCATCCAGATAGGCCTTATCTGTGCCGTTGCGCGTGATGGAAACCTGGCCGAGTACCGCGCTTTCGTTCTGAGGTGTAAGAACCTGAATCGAGCCCACTTGTACGTACAGCTTGGCATCACTGAGAATGCCCTTGATCTCGATTGTTTGCTGGTTGTTGGTTTCGAAATAGAGCTGCTTGGTGGTGAGTATTGCTCCGCTCATGTCATAAGAGTGTGACATCAGCTTGCACGCCGAATTGTAGCAAGTTCACAAGGTACAGCTTGCTGGTATATGTATCGTTCTCAAAAAACAGCGGTGCCGTGGTTGGCATCGCAGGTTGTTTGACGATGCTGCCGGTTTGCGGCGGCACCGCAAAGCCTAAATCGATTGTGAATAGTACTCCTAAGGAACGTAAGCGCACACCCTGAAAGATGCTTCATCTGTTTTCCTTGTAGGCTTTCGTTATCTACAGAAGCAAGCCTGTAGCAGCGACATGGAGATTTCTACCGTGAGTACGCAAACGTCAAGAAATAATTCATGTGAGCATCGGGCATTGTATTCAATATGTTCATGTATGTCTCGATAGCGAAGTAACCACGAAGCGAGACACTATAGTGTTCACCCATGAAAGATTTTTTCCGTTAAGCTATTTATGGCTCCAAATATGGAGACTGAACGGTGCGAGGAACAGGTAAGCGTGTCCAAGTTTCCATTAGCATCCCGGCAGGCGGTATACCCAGCCAGCTTATACATACCTCCAGAGTTCCCTAATCTTGGCGACCCTGACCAGCGGCGCCAGCTTTCTCCGGTCGCCATGCGCACTTTTCTTAACATCATGCGGCACTGGCAGGTACGCGACGAAGATGCCAGGCTGCTAATGGGTGGTGTTTCCAACGGCACTTTCTACAGCTGGAAGGCGGGCGGTGCCAAGCAGCTTGAGCAGGACCGGCTACTGCGTATCTCGTACCTCATAGGTATTTTCAAGTCGCTTAATATCTTGTTCAGCCCTCAGCTGGCCGATCGTTGGGTACGGCTGCCCAACACCAATGACATTTTTAACACGCGTACGCCGCTTGAGTACATGCTGCGCGGCGGCGCGCCTGCCATGGACACGGTGCGGCGGCTGCTGGACGCGCGTCGCGGCGGCTAAACGGGCACCCTGAGCGAATGATGACCCGAGCGAAACACCCCAGCCGCCGGTCTCCACGAAAAGGCCGCATCCCCAGCCTGCAAGCCGCTGCCGACCAATTGCGCGCTGCTCGGGCCGCGCAGCCTGTCATCTCACCCACTTTGCTTGCCTCGACACGCCTACCGCCGGTCACCGAGTTGCAGCGGCTCAACACCTCGCGCCTGCTGCCGGCGCGCTACAGTGATTCCGTGCTGAACCGCATCGCCGAAACAGCGAGCGATCTGTCCCTCATCTATGCGCTCGACAGCGCCACGAACGAGCGACTGCTAGCCGAAGCCAATGGGCGCCTTGGCATTGCGGCGCGCGAGCTTGTGTCTGACGTACCATATGGCCGCATCATCAACGCGGCTTTTGCGCACCCGCATCCCCAGGGAGCTCGCTTTTCTACCCCATACCGCGGCGCCTGGTACGCCGGCTTTGAGCTTGCAACCGCCAAGGCTGAGGTACTGTTTCATCGTTCTGTGCAATTCACTGAGATTGGCTGGTCCCAGCCGGAAGTGCTGGACTACGACCATTATCTGGCCGACTTTTTTGGCGTATTTCACGATCTACGCCTGGACTTGGGCGAGGAATACCCGGCTCGATTTAGCAACGAGGGGAACAAGCAAACTTCCTTCCAGCACCCTGGCAGGATACAACCCAACCCCTGCCTCGATCCGACTTCCTACATCGCTTCGCAGCAGCTTGCGGGGGAACTGCTTGAGGCTGGATCGCTCGGCATTGTGTACCCTAGCGCGCGTCGCCACGGCGGCACCTGCCTAGCCTGCTTCCGTCCCGGTGTTGTGAATAATGTGCGCAAGCGCGATCTGCACCGGCTTACCTGGTACCCGGAGGCTCCGCCCACCTTCTCACGGGTGGCGCGCCAAGGTGCAGCAGCGGGAGGCCTATTGCTTACGACCACCCGCCACGATGCGAAGCCGGATATAGAATCTGATCCGGATGCATTATCGAAGTACACCTAGCATGGCTGCTGTCAGCCCTTCCACATCGCTACCGTCTACTTGTACTCGAGAGGTGCTTCCCGGGGTGCAGAGCACATCATGCGGAACCATCTCTCCCGCCTCACCGGAGGCAAGCGCACTATGTGGAAACGTCCAGAAGCGTAGCCAGTAGGAGCCATGTACCGCAGCTAGCCGTGCGCTTACTGCACCGGCGCTCGCCAATAGCCGGCTCATTGCCTCCACCATGCAATCTAGAGAGGGAGCCTGTACGGTCACGCATTTTGGGAACTGCACAGCGAGCAGGTTGCGAGTTGCCTGCCAGAAGTCGCTTTCGGTCAGCAAACCACCTTCGACAGATACCAAATGCATCCGCTCTGCAGCGCGCATGAGTTCGTGATCCAGATGATCTTCAAAACAAAGCGACAGCCGTTGTGAGTACCCGGTGGTGCGCAGCGCTACGGCTCCATGCTCTTCCATAAGAGCTTTCGGCAGGTAGCTTGCCATGCGGGCAGGGACAAAGTTGCCCAAGCTGAATACGGGACAATGCGACTGGATGGCGAGCGCGGCCGTGAACTCTGCTTCAGGCAGTATCATTCCCTGGTTCAGCCAGGAACCCAGCTTGCCCGCTCCCGTATCACGCTGCAAGCGGAGTGCCTCCTCCAGCTGTGCCTCATTGATGGTTCCCTGCTCGACCAGGATGCGACCCAGCAGTACACGGGGGCGTGCCGTCATGGCTGCTGCGGTAGCTCGCATGCTCTCCTCGAGAACAGCCGCGCGCAGCAAGGTTTCGAGGCACTCACGGCTACAGGCTACCTGCCCATGCAGCTCGTAGCCTTTACCTTCCAGGTTCAGGCTCCCACACGTTTCGACGGCGCATGGGGTGGTGAGTTCCTTGCCTTGTTCCCGTATGGGGATAACCTGATTCAGCCCAGCCGGCCACCCAGCTTCTATGGTTGCAATGGTTGCGATGTTTCCAATATTTCCAAGGGTTGCGATGGTTCCCATCATCTCGCTCATGATCTTTCTCCGTTTTTGTATTTCGTTTGTTTTTGAAGTACTTGAATGGTGCTGTTAGCTCGCTCGCTGCTGCTGCCAGGTCGCTTTGGCCGGCTGGGCGCGCAGAGCGGCCAGCAAGGTGCGAAGCCGGCTCGTTGCCTGGTGGTGAATCTGCGATACGCGCGACTCCACAACGCCCATGACTGTGCCGATCTCCTTCATCGTCATTTCTTCGTAGTAGTAAAGCGTCACTACCAGGCGCTCACGCTCAGAAAGCTTTTCGATGGCGGCAATCAGGCACTGCCGCGCTTCGCCTTCAAGGCACTGGAACAGAGGGTTCTCGCTTTCCTTAGCCGGTAAAAATGCAAGCTCCTCTTCACCGGAATCCTCATTGCGCTCAGCATGCAGTGTTGCTACTTCAAGTCCCTTCAGCTGTCCGGCAAGCTGCTGCAGCTGTGCGAGGGACATTCCCATCTCAGCCGCTACTTCAGAATCTTGCGGAGCCCGTCCAAACCTCGCCTGAAGTGTCTGCTTTGCTTCTTCACGTGCGCGCCCTTTGCGCCGCAGTTCGCGGGGGCTCCAGTCCAGTGAGCGCAAGCTGTCCAGAATCGCTCCCCGGATGCGGAACTGCGCGTAGGAGCGGAACTGCACATTTTTCACGGGGTTGAACTTGCGTGCCGCATCGACCAGGCCAAGTGTTCCGGCGCCGATCAGCTCGTCAAGCTCGACATGCTGCGGCAGCCGCTCATGGATGTTCCGGGCCACATGGCGCACCACTGACATGTGCTCCAGCAGCAATTGTTCCTGCTCGGCTGTAAGTGCGCCGGACTGCGCTGTGTGTACAACTTTGGAAGTTATTTTCTTGCATGTCTTTGCATTTACTGTTGCGCTCGCTTCGCTTCCAAACCAAAGGTCGTTCGGCGTTTCGTTGAGCTTGCCGTACTGCATTTGCGCTGGTACCGGGCTGCCTATGTTGGTGATTGCTGTTTGCATCTCTGTTTCCCCCTGGTCGCGGGACCAGCTTGCTTCCATCTGCGCTGCCCGACGTAACATGACAAGTGCACGGGAGTGGCCGAGATTGGGACTGCAAACTAAAGCTTTCTTTATGAAGAAATCTTTAGATTGTTGCCAAAAATAAATAGAGTAAGATTGGCCTTCTGCCTTCTTCAGTTACGTACGAAAAAGCTAAACAGCTTGGGAGCTGTATCGGCATAGCCAGGGAGTATAAGAGGTGAGGTGAGTAACACAGGTAAATTGATGAACTAGGGATTATACCGTCGTCACGTTCCGCCAATACCTAAGCGGAATCGTGCAACATTCGCTTGTAGAGGGTATGTAGATCTCATGGCCTGGAAAAATCAGAAATCCCATGCCTAGCGCTTATTTATCTTTCATTTGGCAGCTTTGAAGTTGCTGGGTGTCGCGTGTTGTACATCCGTACACCCTTGCACATCACCCGCGATTGTGGAACGGCTACCAAGCTTGGCTGCGGCTCAGCAGCCTAAAACGAGCCTATAGGCCGGTTCGATTGTGGTGAATGATACGCGAGAAAGCCTCTTTGGAACTGCCACGGCCAGCAAGCGTGACTCAAACTGATGTTTGAGCAGCCAAAATCTATTTGATAGCTCCTGTCTCAGGAATGTAGTGAAGAATTAGAAATTCTTTTGATTTTCGCTGTAATAGCTAGAGCTTTCCTGGTAACTCTGCCGAGATGTCTGATGAAATCTTCTAAATGTCAAGCTGTGTATGGTTCAGAATTGAGCTTGGATCGAAATCAAAATCAATTCATTTTCCTTAAAAAATGGCATTTGAAGTCAAAGTTTTTTAAGCGCAGTAAAAGGACTAGATGCATGCCGTCTGGCGAGAAAAATATCTTCCACACGGCTTGGAATCTCTGCGGCAGTACCATCAACGAAGCAATGAAACTCAAAAGTCCGTCCTGTTAGGCTGCTCCATGCAACTTGCCAGTCAGATATATTCGTATGAAGATGTAAATGTTGCGCAACGATCCGTCAGGCTCAAATTAGGTGCGATCTGATCCCATTTCATGCCGTATATTCCACCACGGCAACATAGCCACGGTAAACCTCTCCATCACTATGTTCCAAGCGTTTACACATGGATCGCGCTGTGGACCTGTATGGCATCCATGATGTCGAGGTGAGGCAAACCCGTTTTAGAAAAGCGACTCACCAAAGTCCACGCAATACTCATCGATGAGTGCGCTCTCCCCTGACAGAATCCAGGCGCGCTCCAATGTGTGTGCCAATTCACGAACATTGCCGGGCCAGTTGTAGACCAACAGCTTTTCGCGTGCGGCGGCGCTCAGCTGTTTTGCACTTTCGCCTACCGCCAGCTCCTGAAGGCTGTGCGTGATCAAAGCACCGATGTCCTCCCTGCGTCCAACTAATGCCGGAGTGTGAATCAAAAATACAGATAGACGGTGCAGCAAGTCCAGACGGAACGTGCCCCCGACCGACATTGCGCCCAGCTTGCGATGCGTCGCGGCCACCACGCGTACATCCACGTGAGTCGGTTCATTCTCTCCTACCCGTTGTACTTCGCCGCTTTCGAGAAAACGCAGCAGTTTGCTTTGCACAGCAAACGGCAGTTCGCCAATCTCGTCCAGAAACAGGGTGCCGCCCGCCGCGGCTTCAATCTTGCCCACCCGGCTTCCCTGCGCCCCGGTAAAGGCACCGCGTGCATGGCCAAAAAGCTCTGCCTCAACAAGGGCTTCCGGGATTGCGGCACAATTGATAGCGATAAAGCGTCCGCTGCGCCCGCTCAACCGATGGATGGCGCGCGCCACCAGCTCCTTGCCTGTGCCTGTGGGTCCGTGCACCAGTACAGCCGTTTTGCGGTGTGCAACCAACCGGATGCGGCGGCTTACCTCAAGCAGGCGAGGGTCGGTGCCGACGAACTCCGGAAGCGATGTCTCCACGAGAATGTCCGTCGCGGCTGGTTTGCGGTCACAAGCATTGGAAATGGCAGTAGTAACAGCGGAAAAGCTCCCTGTGTTCGTCTCAATACCTGCAGGAGATGCAGCCGCAGAAGGCTCTTGCCGCGCAAACATCCGGGTACCCTCAGCATGGCGGCGCAGGATTTCACTTTCAGGCAAGCTCCCACGCCACGCCGCGGTATCAGAGTGGATTGCGGCTGATGGCGCAGCCGTAGAAGCGAATGTAGAATCCATCAGCTCCTGCGCCTGCCGAACGGCATGCAGCACCTCATTGCGGAACGTACCACGCGTCGGTGAGGCACCAATGTCAGTTCCATCAAGCGTCATGACATCGAGCTCAGGGCAGCTGGACCGAAGTTCTGCAACACATTCGCGCACATCAAGATCCGGCAGCCAGGAATCGACCAGGACCACGGCAGGCTGTTGCTGGTCAAGCAGTACCACCATCTCCGCAGCACCACTGGCAAGCCGCACCGACCAACGCATGGCTTTGAGTTCTGCAGCAACAGCGCTACGCAATGCCTCATCGCCGCTGGCTATAACAGCGCTGCGGCTCCCAGCCGAGACCGGTGCCGAGGTCCTTGTTTCCATCCGGGGTAAAGTACGCGGAAAGCTGGGTACAACCATTCCATGCTGCGGTGTCAGAGTCCATGCTGAAGCCATTTGTTATACCCGTCCTTGTGCGAACTGTTTCTGAGTAGACATTGTGGGGAGAAAGGGCAGGTTGTGACCCTCTACAACCGGTAAGGTCATGCGGTACCCGGCACTGCGCAGTGTTTCGATAGCCGGTGCTCCTGCAAATGCAGCCAGCTTGCGGCGCAGCGCAGCCAAGTGGACGTCGAGTGCGTTAGTCGCCGCAGCGTTCTCCCCCCAGACTTCTGCTTGAAGGCTTTGACGGGAAACCGGCTTGCCGGCGGCAAGCAGCAGCTGCTCCAGCAGCGCAAACTCGCGATTAGTGAGTTTCACCGGCTCGCCGTCAATAGCGGCGCGATGTTCCATGCGCTTGAGTATAAGAAGGCCGAAAATGAGATCCGAAGCGACACCGTCTGTGAAAACGGGCTGCGTGCCGACCAGCAGATCGCGCAAGAGCTGCTGCCGGCGCAGCATGGCGCGGCAGCGGGCGCGCAATTCATGCATGGCAAATGGCTTAGCCATGCAATCGTCCGCTCCCATGTCCAGGCATTCGGTCCGTGTCTGCGCCATCGCGCGTCCGCTCACTACCAACACCGGGCATAGAGGAGAAAGCTCTCGCACTACCGCAAGCACTTCAGCACCCGAACGAAGCGGAAGATCAAGGTCCAGGATGAGCAGGTCGGGCTCCGCCTGCAGGAACATGGCAATCGCTGCTTCCCCATCCGTAGCCAGGTCGACGTCGAGCCCGTCTGCAAGCAGGCGGTGCCGCAGCAAGCTACCCAGGGCTTTGTCGTCTTCGGCTAGCAGCACACGCATCCAGGTCCCCTCCACACACTCAAACTATCCCGAGCAGAAGGACCTTTCGCTAAAATCGCTGCTTCAATTTGCAACAGCTTACCGGCTTGGAACGACCGCCACAAGAATTCCCATTTTGAAAATTGTTGGTAGACACACTACTATTTTTTGCTTGACACACCCTGAATGAGTGGATGGAACATTATGGACAAGCAAGCTGATACAAGTAATTTGCAATTCGCTTTTTCTTCTCTGTACACTCATTCCATGGCAGTCACGCGCAGACAAAAAGAGGTTCTTGACTTTATTGGCAATTTCGTCGATCGGCATGGATATTCTCCATCATTTGAAGAAATCGCTCGCGGGTTGAGCTTGAAGTCCCTGGCAACAGTGCATAAGCACGTCACCAATCTGCAATCCAAGGGAGCCTTGCTGCGCGGACACAATCGCAGCCGGTCGATCGATGTCCTTCCTCAACCTAAGCGCCCTTCCTCAATGCGGGAGCATTCTCCGGAGAAGCTGCCCTTGATGGGGCGCATCGTGGCCGGTTTGCCGGTAGAAGCCATGCAGACAGAAGAAACAATCTCACTGGCCGATATTGTCGGGAGCAAGGAAGTTTTTGCGCTCGAAGTCCAAGGCGACTCAATGCGGGACGAGCATATTGTGAATGGAGATTACGTGCTTGTAGAACGAACCCAATCTGCCCGAGATGGGGAGATTATTGTGGCGTTGGTACGCGGCTCAGAAACTACATTGAAGCGCTTCTATGTCGAGGGAGATACAGTTCGTCTTCAACCCGCAAATACAGAGATGCAGCCCATCTATGTGCCTGCAGGTCAGGTTGCGGTGCAAGGTCGTGTACTGGGTGTATTACGACGCTATGCCTAAAACCAGTTGGAGACACGAAGACCCGACTTTTGCCGGATCTTCGTGCATTAACGAGCATTCAATGAGTCTACTTATGCAATGCTCTTGCTAGCTGCTACAACCTTACTCACCGATTTTGCAATGGTCTCTTTTGGAACATAGCCAACAATTTGATCCGCCAGCTTACCGTCCTTAAAGATGAGCAACGCGGGAATACCGCGGATGCCATAGCGCACCGGGGTCGCGGAGTTGCGGTCAACATCCATCTTCATTACCTTGAGCTGCCCGCTAAACTCGGTTGCTACTTCGTCCACAATCGGAGCAAGTGCCTTACAAGGTCCGCACCATGCGGCCCAGAAATCCACAAGAACCGGCTGCTCGGACTGTAATACTTCCTTTTCGAAACTGCTGTCATTGACTTCGCTTACGCCTACACCTGCCATAGCTGATTCTCCTTCGTGCTGCCGGCGCTCAAAGCGCGCACAGTGTATCTATACACCAGTAGATGCGCCGCCCATTGGGAAAGACGCAGTACGTGAAAGCGCCCGTGCTAAACGGAGCCACGGGCGCAGGAGCAGCCCTCCCCCAGAGCTGCCCACAGGCTTCAATATAGGTCGCAAAAAGATTCATGGAAAGCAATCTTAGGTAATACCCAAATGTCAAATGCTTCTTGTAACTTGATTTGCATTACTGTACTTAGCGTAGAAGTTTAAGTGTTATGAGATTCCTAGGTGAGCAGGGGAGGCGGAAAGTGCGCATGGCAGCAATTCCGCTACCGCCACATCTCCTGCTGCAGCCAAAACGCGGCGGCTCGCCTCTTCCGCGTCCGCTTTGCTTTCAAGCAGCAGCAGGACGCCTGCGCCGGCACCGCTCAGGGTTACGCTCAGGATGCCGCTGCTCCCCGCAAGCGGCAGCAAGCGCAGCAACAGCGGGCAAACTTTACCGCGGTATGGCTGGTGCAGCCGGTCCCCGGTGGCGGCGCGTAGCAGCCCGGCTTGCCCCTGGGCAAAGGCAGCCACCAGCAGGGCTACATGCTGCAGGTTTTCGACAATGTCAGCCCGGCTGTACCGTTTCGGGAGCACCGCACGCGAGGCCGTTGTAGCCAATGACCGTTCCGGCAGGACAAGCAGGGCATGCCAAGCGTACGGCGGGTCAAAACGCAGGGCCTGTACACGTCGCGGCATGGCGCTGTTCACCACGTCGAACTCTCCATAGCCTGAAACGGCAAAACCGCCCAGGCAGCAAGCAGTTGCGTTGTCCGGGTGATGTTCAAGTGCGGCGGCTTCATCAAGCATGCGCGCGGCAGACCAGCGCAGCCCTCCAAAATGCGAAGCCAGCGCAATCCCGGCCAACCGCGAAGCAGCTGAAGAGCCGCAGCCCATGCCAAGCGGGATTCCATTCCGTACAGTCAAGGCAAGCGGCTTTAGGCTACCCGCCGCATGCCGGGCCCAAACGTCGGCGTAGGTTTCAAGCAGCAGGTTACCTGTAAGCATGGAGCAAACGTCTGCACTCCGCCCGCTTGCATCAATTGAGAAACCTGAAGAAGCGGAAGATTGCCCCGCAGGCTCGGCATCAACCTCTAGGAATAGATCAAGCGCCAATGCGACGGTATCAAAGCCCGGACCGAGGTTGGCAGAGGTCGCGGGCAGCCGCAGCTGAAGACTCATGCGTGATGCCCGACCAACTCAGCCGGCTGCGCCTCGTCTGCCCGGTCCGCCCTCTCGATGGCTTGCAGGATAGCGTCAGCATCCGCGTCGAGTAGCAGTGAGTTCCGCTGAGTCGCGACGATGGCTTCTTTGTGCAGGCCCATTTCCGCAGCGTCCAGCAACTCGCCGCGATGGTACTGGATGGTGTAGTCAGAATCCTTTAACGTGTGCCCTGTCAGGAATAGTACGACGGACTCATTCAAAGCGATTTTGCCTGCCGTTTGCAGTTTCTTGAAACCGGCCAGCGTTACCGCCGAGGCAGGTTCGCACCCAAGACCCTCCAGTCCGATCTCCGACTTGGCAAGCGCGATTTCCGCTTCGGAGACCTGCTCGCAAAATCCGTCTGTCAGCTCAAGAATTCGTAGTGCCTTACGCCAGGAGGCCGGATTTCCGATCTGGATCGCACTGGCACGGGTTTTCGCCGCCACAGGTTGCAGCAGGGTACCCTGCAAGCCTCCATGCATCAGTCGATAGAGAGGGTTCGCCCCCTCCGCCTGCACTACGGAGAGACGAGGCAGGCGCGTGGTGAGCCCCAGCAGCAGCAGTTCCTCAAAGCCCTTGCCCAGCGCGGAAACATTCGCCAGATTGCCTCCGGGCACAATGATGTGGTCCGGCACCTCCCACTGCATCGCCTCGGCCAGCTCAAAGGCCGGGGTCTTCTGCCCTTCGAGCCGATATGGGTTGACAGAATTGAGAAGAAACACAGGCGCGCGGCGCACCACTTCGGCCAGCACCCGTACGCAACCGTCAAAGTCGGTGCGCAGTTGCAGCGTGCGGGCTCCGTAATCCATGGCTTGCGACAGCTTGCCCCACGCGATCTTGCCTTCCGGGATCAGCACCAGAGACCGCATGCCCGCACGCGCCGCATAGGCGGCCATGGCGGCTGAGGTGTTACCGGTGGAGGCGCAAGCCACCCAGCGAAAACCCTCCTCATGCGCGACGGAGAGCGCCGCGGTCATGCCTGTGTCCTTGAACGAGCCGGTCGGGTTCATGCCCTGGTGCTTGGCATACAAGTGCGTATGGCCGAGAGCGCGGGCGCTGCGCGGCAGGTGAAAGAGGGGCGTATTTCCTTCGTGCAGGGTAATGATTTTGGCGGGGTCGCTGACAATCGGCAGCAAATCTCGAAAGCGCCACACGCCGCTCTGATCAATGGCCGCTGAAGAGAGCCGGCGTTGCCGCCAGCGATCGCGCAGCGTCTGCGCGGAGCTCTCCATCCCAGCTTTCCATTGCGGGTAGCGCACGGCGTACAAATCGCCGCAGACAGGGCAGCGCAGGTCACCCCGAAGTGAGCCCGGTACCGCTGTAGCCTGGCATCCGGTGCAATAAAGCTCATGCGCAGGCTGAGCGGGAGTGCCGGCAAACGGGGCAGGCTCCGCCGATGTCTCCAATGTGGCCGCGGTATGCATAGGCGTTTAGGGTAGCATCGCGGCCCGGCTCGTCTCCATGACTTTAGGCATGTTGCGGCAGCCATGCACGGTAAATCGTAGGTGGAATCGCCGCCGAGTCGTATACTTTCGCCATGGCAGCCCAGCTCACCCCCCGCGAAGCGGCGATACGCCTGGGCATCTCTTATCCCACCATTAAGCAGTGGCTCTACAGCAGCAAAATCCGCGCCACGCGCACCCCCGGCGGCCATTACCGGATCGATGAGAGCGAGCTTGATTCCCTGCTGCACGAAGCCAAGCGCCCCGAAACGCCGCGCCGCGAGATGATGCGCATTGTTTCCGGCCGCAACCAGCTGGTGGGCCGCGTAGTCGAGTTGAAGATAGACGGCTTGCTGGCGCAGGTTAAAATCTCGATCGGCGGTCAGATATTGACTTCCATCATCACGTCGGATGCGGCACGCGAGCTGCACCTGACAGTTGGAGAAACAGTCGCCGCGCTGATCAAGGCGACAGAAGTGATGGTGCTGCGAGTATGAAAATCTTGGTGCTTCCGTTCTTGATCTTCACGCTGCTCACTTACCCTCTGTACGCACAGACTCCGGTGCCGCACACCCTGCGCGTAGCCGCCGCCGCGGATCTGGAGCCGGTTCTACCGGCGGTGCTCGACCTGTTCGCACAGCAGGCTCAGGTACATGCCGATGTCACATACCAAAGCTCCGCGACCCTGACGCAGCAGATCTTCAACGGCTCGCCGTTCGACATCTTCCTGGCCGCTGACACCGGCTTTCCGCAAAAGCTTGTCGCTGCCGGGTTGACCACAGAAAGCAAGCCGGTGATCTACGCACGCGGCACATTGGTGCTGTGGGCACGCAAGGACGCACCTGTACTGCATGGCTTGCCCCTTTCCTTTGCCGTGCTCCGCAACCCTGCCCTGCAATCCGTTGCCATTGCTAACCCGGCGCAAGCCCCGTACGGTCGTGCCGCGCAAGCTGCAATCACCACGCTCTCACTCACCAGTACGCTTACGCCCAAGCTACGTGTTGCAAATAATATCGCGCAGGCCGCGCAGTTTGCTGATACAGGCAATGCAGAGGTTGGCTTCCTGTCACTGACAAGTGCCAGTACGCCGCGCCTGCAAAACGACGGCAGCTACCTGACGGTGCCTGCAGCCATGTACCCGCCCATCGCGCAGGGTGCTGTTGTGCTTCGTGCCGGTCCTGACCGTGCCGAGGCCGAGCGCCTTTTGCAATTCCTGGCCACCCCGGCTATACGCGCCCTCATGGCAAAGAAGGGTCTACAGCCGCCCCAGTAGAGAACATGGCATCGCCCGTCGACACGCAAGCTCTTCTGCTCACGCTGCGGCTCTCTACGCTTACCGCGTCGCTGTTGATGCTGGTCACGGTGCCGCTTGCCGGCTGGTTGGTACTGGGTCGTGCGCGGTGGCGTCCGCTAGTTGAGGCCATAGCTATGGTGCCGTTGGTACTGCCGCCTACTGTGCTGGGTTACTACCTGCTGGTGTTGATGGGTCCGCGCACCAGCTTTGGTCGCGCCTGTACCCGGCTGCTGGGGCACCCGCTAGCGTTCTCCTTCAGCGGACTGGTGGTGGGTTCGCTTCTTTACAGCCTGCCGTTTGCCCTGCAACCGCTGGTGGCAGGCTTTGCGCAGGTACCGGGCGAGTTGCTTGAAGCAGCGCAGCTGCTGGCCGCTGGCCGCCTGCGCATCCTGTGGAGCGTGGTGCTGCCGCTCAGCCGGCGCGCGCTGGCGGCTAGCTTTCTGCTGGCCTTTGCCCACACCGTGGGCGAGTTCGGCGTGGTGCTCATGATCGGCGGCGACATCCCGGGAGCCACGCGTACCCTGTCCATCGCGCTGCTCGACCAGGTGCAGGCTTTTGAGTACACCGCCGCCAACCGCACCGCGGGGGCGCTGCTGCTGGCCTCGCTCGCGGCACTTACGCTGCTCTACGCTTTCCGCGAAAGCCGCAGCCGGCGAAAGCATCTCTTGTGAACGCTTCGCTGCTGGTTGATCTGCGGCATCAAGCGGGCACGCTCACGCTAAGAGCGCAGTTTGAACTTGCCGCGCAGCGCACGGCTTTGTTCGGACCTTCAGGCGCGGGCAAAAGCACGCTGCTGCGCATCCTGGCGGGATTGACCATGCCTGCGTCAGGCCGGCTGGTGCTCGATGGTCGAGTTCTGGTCGATACACAGGCGGGCATCTCTGTGCCCCCGGGAGCGCGCGGCATTGCTTTCCTGACGCAAGCTGCTGCCCTGTTTCCGCACCTCAGCGTCGAGCGCAACCTGCGCTTCGGCATGCGAACTCTGCCCGCCCACGAGCAAGCCGTCCGGATTGACGAGCTTCAAAACCTGCTTGGCCTGGAGACACTGTTAAGTCGGTTACCTGAGCGATTATCAGGCGGCGAGCGGCAGCGCGTGGCCTTGGCACGCGCGCTTGCTACCCGCCCCAGGCTGCTGCTGCTCGATGAGCCTTTCAGCGCGCTTGATGGAGCTGCCAAGGCGCGGCTCTGGGCGGTGCTTGAGCTTTACTTAGCGCAGCATAGTATCCAATCTCTGCTTGTCTCGCACGATGCCGCCGAGGTATGGGCCTGGGCAGAGCGCGTGGTGCGCATTGTGGACGGCATAGCCACTGAGCAAGGCACACCGCAGGAGATGCTGCTGCGCGAGCGTGAGCTGGTCCTGCGGCAGTTCAGCGGGTGATGTACAAAGCGGCGTCAGGCTCAAGGGATGTATCTGTAGTCATTCCGACGAGCACGGGCTCCGGCTCCAATTTCACCGCGAACCGCTTTCGCACCCCGGCAACCAGTGTGTCGCGCAGAGCTAAAATCTCCGCTGCGGAAGCCTGTCCGCTGCGGTTGGTCAGTGCCAGCGTGTGTTTGGAAGACACAGCCGCTCCGCCCAGCTGAAACCCCTTGCCGAAGCCTGCCTGCTCCAGCAACCATGCGGCGGGCAGCTTGCGCCGGGTTGTGCCGTCCGGCGCAGGCGGTGCCGGGTAGCTGGGCACACTTAACGGGGCCATTTCGGCAGCAATCGTCTGGTACGCGGCTTCTGAGATCACCGGGTTTTTGAAGAATGAACCCGCACTGCGGGTATCCGGGTCAGGGGTTAGGGAGCCATCCGCAGAGGCGGTCCCAAGAACCATGCCCTTTGACCGGCGAATGGAGCGCACAGCTTCGGCCACTTCGGCAAGCGACGGCGTGGTGGCGCTGTCCGTAAAGTATCGTTGCAGGTCCGCATAGGCAAGTGAAGGCGCCCCGCCCGGCTCAAGGGTAAACACCACCTGCGTCACAATGTACCGGCTGTGATCGGGAGGGATGTTGAAACGGCTGGTGCGATAGGCAAAGCCGCACGCCGCTGCGGGAAAGGTCACAAAAGTCCCGGCTTGCCGGTCATAGCAGCGAACTTCGGCAATGGTCTGTGCAACTTCCTGCCCGTAAGCGCCGACGTTTTGCACTGGAGTACCGCCCACCGTGCCGGGGATACCGGCTAAGCACTCCATGCCTGCGCAGTCTTGCTCGACAGTATGCGAAACAAGCGCGTTCCAATCCTCACCTGCTGCGACAGTAAACCGGCGCTTGCTTCCTGCCGTTGTCTCATGAATTCCAAGCAGGGCAATGTGAAGCACAAGCCCATCGAAACCGTCATCCGAGACAAGAACATTGCTACCACCGCCCAGGATAAAGATAGGCACTTGCTTTACGGCAGCCCAGGCACAGGCAGCGGCAAGCTCCACTTCATTTGTAATGGAGGCGAACCAGCGTGCGGGGCCGCCGATGCCGAAAGTGGTGTACGGTGCGAGAGTAATTCCATCCTGCAGCACAAAATCCATTGTGCTTTGGGGTGCGGCCTGGATCGAAGCGGAATGCGCTGGCATCTAGTTAATAAGAGTAACTCGGCAGGCAACAGTCGGAAACACTGCTTGCAGTCTGTTCGTTACAATAAAGGTGGATGCGGCACTTGAGCGCAGCCCTCAAAAGGAGTCGTATGTATCCAGAGATTATGGTCATCCCAATGCGGGAAGAATTGACGCGGGCAGGCATTCAGGAAGCACGCACCGAAGCTGAGGTAGATGCAGCCGTCAAGCAGCCCGGCACCACCATGATGGTAGTGAACTCCATCTGCGGCTGCGCTGCAGGTAAAATGCGCCCCGGCGTACGGCTCGCACTTCAAGGCACCATCAAGCCGGACCACCTGGTTACGGTATTTGCCGGACAGGACCGCGAAGCGACTGAAAAAGCACGGTCATATTTCGGCGGCAACCCGCATACCTCGCCTGCAATCGCCATCCTGCGCGACGGTGAGCTGGTGTACCTTATGCAGCGGTACGCGATTGAAGCCAATACCGCACAGGCTATCGGCGGCGAGCTACAGCGCGCATTTCAGGAATTTTGTGCGACCGCTAACGCCTAATTTTAAACTGGAAGAGAAAAGCCCGGCTCACGCCGGGCTTTTCTGTTTTGCAAGACAGACTAAGTGGTGCGGACATTACCGTTGAGACCATTTGGAAAGAAGCCGCCGGAGGAAACGCCGGTTTTTCCTGCCGCGCCGTAGAGGATTTGGAGAACCTCGGAGGCATTGCGAGCGGTGTTAAGCCCCGTGATAGGACTGGTGTTGAAAATGCCGGTAGCACTGAGGACAGGTGGTCGGTCGAATTGATCAACCGCAGGCGAAGTAACGCCGCGGCGGAGACAGAACTGGCGGAGAGAGGCTTCGTGCTGGCCTTCGGCGTCGTGGATCTGAGCAGCATAGGTAACAGCTGCGGGCTGGAGAGCAAGGTACTGGATGCCGCCTTCGTACGCACTGGTGCCGACGGATTCAAAGCCGCGGGCGAGGGCGAGGAAGGAGTTGTCGTCGGTGGGGAACCCGAGCGCGGCGAGATTGAGGTTGGGGATGGATACAGGGGTGACACCGGCAACCTGGAGGCCGCCGCGGATGAAACGAACGTGCGCTTGCTCATCAAGGTAAAGCTGGTTGGCGAGAGCGGCAACTTCCGGGTCTGAAAAAGTGACTTTCTTGCCGCCGGAGACGGTGCCGGGGTTGGAGCCGAGATCAGCTGTATCGAGGCCCGCGCCGGTGACGACGTAGGAGTAGAAGGAAGCTTCAAAGTACTCGAGGTTGAGAGCGAACTGGAAAATATCGGCGATGGAAGGAGCCGGGCCGGTGGAAGGATCGACGCCGATGATGCCTCCGCAACCGGCAAGACCGGCAGTACCGGCAATAACACCGGCACCCTGAAGGAATTTACGACGGGTAGGGTTTGCGGCGAGGAAGCCGGAGGTAGAAGTTGGCTCAGACTGGGTTAACATGGTGGCTTTTG
This sequence comes from uncultured Acidobacteriaceae bacterium, assembly GCA_964237325.1. Lineage (GTDB taxonomy): Bacteria > Acidobacteriota > Terriglobia > Terriglobales > Acidobacteriaceae > EB88. Next base: position 25,480 of record CAXSHS010000033.1, read on the forward strand.
TCTCCGTGTAGCTGGTTCCGTTATGTACTTTTGGTTCCGTCGGTTAAGCGCGAGACCTGTTGAGGGCAAAGCCGCTTTAGGTCGACTGAATGGACCCGTTGACGCCCTGCGGAAAGAATCCGCCCTTGGTGACGCCTGCCGCAGGCGTCGGGGAGCTTGTAGCCGTGACGATGCCATAGACGATGCCGAGCACCTGCTGCGGGGTGAAGATGGGGCCGAAAGCGGGAAACTGATTGAGGGGCAGGGTAGTAGGGCTCAGCGAGAAAAAGCGGTCTGGATTAACGGGCGGATAGTCGAGCGAGTTGACGGCAGGAGATACAACACCCTGGAAGTTGCAGAGAGCATTGATGCTGCCGAGGTGCTGGGCTTCCGCGCCGAGAATCTGGCCGGCAACCGTAAGGACATAGGTGTTGGCGATCAAGAGGGCCGCGCCGCCCGTGTAAGCGCCGTTGCCGACCTCGGTAAACTGCCGGGTGGTAGCCAGAAGCTGGGCCTGGGTCGTGATGGATGCCTTGCCGCCAAGGGAGTAGTCAATAGCAGGCTGGTTGATTGGAGTGCCGCCAAGCTCAAGGATGCCGGCGCGAAGCAGGGTGATGTGGTTGGTCTCGTCAGAAACGAGATTCTCAAAGGTAGCCAGAGTAACAGGGTCCAGGTTGAGCTTGCCGGGAAGTCCGATAACAGGGGCACCGACGTTGCCGAGGCCGGCGCTCAAGGGCGCTGCACCGGTGACGCTCCTGTAAAGATTGGCTTCGAGGTATTCGAAATTCAGAGCGAAGTTGAGAACTTCAAGGATGGTGGAGGTTGGCGGTGCTGAATTTTGAGCTTGCGCTTTCGGCGCGGCGGCAAGAAAGCCTGCACCCGCAGTGGCTACAGCCACAGCACCCAGGTTCGAGAAGAAGGAGCGACGGTTAACGGAGTGGACGACTTTATCAAGTTCGAGAACGGCCAGATCGGTCGCTAGCTGTTCTTCGGTAACCTTTTCAGATGGGCAGAGAGGGGATGTAAAAAGTTTTACTGGCACGGATGAAGCCTCCTGAAGCATGGCCGCAGTTACATTGCGCATGATTTCCTGAAGAGGGATATGCGCAGCAATCTGCTACTTGAGACAGATGCTTGTCGGTAGGAGGGATGGGGTGTACAGGGGTTAACTTTAACTTTGATGCTGCTCCAAGAACTTGTGAAAGCGCGGGAATCTAATATAGCTGTTCATTCGTAGCAGCTTGACTGGAAGTTTTTGAAAACGCAAAGTCACGCCATGATGACGATTGCTGACATTTGTTACGTACGCCCATCTGTACGTTCATCAGGTAGCCTTTGTACCTTGCTGTGCTTCACGGAATACCCGAAATAGATGGCCAGACCGATTGCGAGCCACACCCCTACAACTTCCCAGGTCAGCGCGGGCAGGTTGAACATCAGATAGAACGCACTGAGAATGCCGAGAATCGGCACCAGCGGCACCAAGGGCGTTTTGAATGGCCTCGGCAGATCCGGCTGCCGGACGCGCAGGATCCATACACCTGCTGAAACAATAGAAAAAGCCAGCAGTGTGCCCATATTGACAAGCTCGGACAGTTTGCCGATGGGCAGTAGCGCAGGCAAAAACGCGACAATGGAGCCGACAACTATATTTGAAATCCAGGGCGTGCGAAATCGTGGATGAATGACGCTGGCCCATTTGGGTAGCAAGCCATCTTTCGACATGGAAAAGAACACACGCGACTGACCGAGCAGCATGACCAGCATGACCGTGGCGAGACCCAGGACCGCGCCTACTTTGACAAGGATGGAACCCCAGGTAATGCCGGTGACATCGATGCCCATGGCAACCGGCTCGGCTACGTTCAGCTCACGGTAGTTCACCAAGCCGGTGAGTACCAGCGACACCACAATATAGATCAGTGTGCAGAGGACGAGCGATCCAAGGATGCCGATGGGCATGTCACGCTTGGGGTTCTTGGCCTCCTGCGCGGCGGTCGACACAGCGTCGAAACCGATGTAGGCGAAGAACACAGAGGCAGCACCGGCTGCGATACCGGACAAGCCGTATTTGCCTGGACCCTCATTCTTCGGGATGAACGGATGCCAGTTATGTGCCAGCAGCCGCGGGTGGTGCAGCAGAAAGTCGGTGCCAAGCACAACGAAAACGGCAACGATGCCGAGCTTGAGGAAGACGATGGCGGAGTTGAGATTTGCCGACTCCTGGATGCCGATGACGAGGACCGCAGTGACAAGAACGATTGCGCAAAAGGCAATCAGGTTGGCGATGCCGGTGACGTGTACCAGGTGGGAGAGATCCGTACCGGGCGCGAAGGCATCCAGGGGCACCCATCGGTTGTGCGATAGGTAGATGGTATTGCCATAGGTAGTGGTAAAGCGTGCCAGCGTAGGAGAAGGTGTCAAGTGCAGCTGCTCAAGCAGGCTTAGCAGGTAACCCGACCAGCCGCTGGCTACTGTAGCGGCACCAAAGGCGTACTCGAGTACCAGGTCCCAGCCTATAATCCAGGCGACGAACTCGCCGAGAGTCGCATAGCCGTAGGTGTAGGCAGAGCCGGCGATCGGGATAATGGAGGCAAATTCTGCATAGCACAGCCCGGCAAAGGCGCAGGTGATGCCGGCCAGCACAAACGATAGCGCAAGCGCGGGTCCCGCATTCGCTGCGGCAGCGTGGCCGGTGAGCACAAAAATACCTGCGCCGACAATGGCCCCGATACCGAGCGTGATCAGGTTAACCGGCCCGAGCGACCGCTTGAGGGTCTGTTCCCCTTCTTCGCTAGCCTCATTACGGAGTAGGGAAAGTGGTTTGGTGGCTAGCAGAT
>CAXSHS010000034.1:0-26511 GCA_964237325.1 uncultured Acidobacteriaceae bacterium
TCCACGCCAGCATGAAGCGCTTCGGCGTGAGCGCGGTTGAAAAATTTCAGCAGGTATTCGCCGCCGTGCAAGAGCTTGACCGTACTCGCCACCTCCACTACGAAAACCGAATTTTTGAATTCGAGGACAACATCGCGCCTATCTCTGTAGGGACGGTAACTGCCGGGGACTGGCTCTCAACAGTGCCGGAGACCCTGATCGCGGAAGGCCGGTTTGGTGTTTTTCCCGGTGAAACGGTACAAGATGCGCGGGATGCGCTCGCTACGTGTCTCGCGAAAGTCACTGCGGAGGACCCATGGCTTAAGGAGCATCCACCCGCGCTTACATGGATTGAAGGGCAATTTGAGCCCGGACAAACTTCGCTGACGGAGCCGATCCTCGGCGCTCTAAGCAATGCGCACGCGCAGGTACTCAACGTACAGCCGCAGATTCAAGGGGTACCGTACGGCTCCGATCTTCGCCTATTTACCGAGCACGGCAGATTTCCCGCTGTTCTGTATGGGCCGGGTGATGTGGCGTTCGCGCATACGGTAGAGGAGCATGTGGAGCTCGAAGAGGTGTTTTCGTGCGCAAAGGTGTTGGCTCTGCTGATTACTGATTGGTGCGGCGGCAGTTTCGCAGTTTGAGGGCCTGCAAACGCTATGTGCCAGTAAAAGGTATAGAGCTGCGGTTTTGCTTGCTCGCTCATACGTGAAGTGTTACAAACGGCGAAAGCGGCTTGGCTTCCTCCACAATGCCTCTTTGTTTTCGCTGTCTTCGCTACAGTTATCGCGACGCATCTGAAGGATGTTTATCTCCGACAAATGGCGGTTCGTGCTCACGCGTCCAGTCTGCTCCAACAAGTTTCCCCACATTACTCATACTTGCATTCATTTGGAAGAGGACACAGATGACCAAGCAGAAGTTCAGCATGAAGCAGAGGCTGAGCCCCAGGCCTAAGACAGCCGGAGTCTTAATCACAGCACTTTTGTCCGTAGCTCCTGCTCATGCGCAAAAGACTACTGGCGGTATAGAAGGCACGATTACCGATTCGTCCGGCGCAGTGGTGCCGAATGCTCGGGTATCGGCCACGGATGAAACAACCGGCGAGAGAATCCAGGCTACATCGGATCAGCAGGGGTTCTACCGGCTGCTTGAAGTGCACCCGGACCCTTACCTTGTCACTGTGGAAGCCGATGGTTTTAAGCAGTCGTCGATTCCGCATGTACTGGTTTTTATAGCGCGGGTAAGTTCGCTCAATCCGGCCTTGAGCGCTGGTAGTACCGCAGAGCACGTCACAGTTTCCTCAGGCAGTGCGACCGATCTTGATACCGTATCGACTGAATCCGGCGAAGTCATAACGCAGAAACAGATTGAAGACCTGCCCATTGTGGGCCGCAATGCAATGGATCTTGCTCAGCTTTCGCCGGGCGTGCAGTTGCGTGACGGCAACGACATCGATCCGACGAAGAACAACTTCACCATTGCCGCGTTTCAGGGACGCTCCGGACGCGAGACGCAAGTGCAGTTGGATGGTCTTTCGTTACAGGACCACACAGTGGGCGGTCCTGTGCAGAACACTGGACTCGACGCAGTGCAGGAATTTCAGGTAGCAGAGTCGACGCTCAACCCGGCGCAAAGTGTCGCTTCAGGCGGTGCTGTAAACATCCTGACGAGGTCCGGCAGCAACGACCTGCATGGTTCAGCCTTTGAATTCTTTCGGGATTCACGACTGGGAGCAAAGATCGGTCCCGTATTCTCCCCCTATGACCGCAACCAGCCGGGTGGCCATATCGGAGGGGCACTCGTGCACGACCGCCTTTTCTACTTTGCGGATTATGAGCTGACGGATTCTCGCGATTCGTTTTACGCAAACACGATCTTCCCAGGTCTGAACGGCTTCTACGGCAAGCCGTTTCGGGAGAATTACACCCTCGGCCGTCTGGATGGGGCTATTTCCGAGCGTTGGAAAGCGTTTGCCCGGTACAGCTATTCAACAAACAGGGGAGTAGTCGGCTATCCCCAACTCGGCAGCACCTATCTTGACTCGCTGAACAATAAGACTCAGGCTATCGTCTTCGGCAGCGGCGTATCCTATGCGGGAAATCGGGTGAGCCATTCCATCGCCTATGGTTTTAGCTCGTACTCGGAAAGGTTGCAGCCGAACCCCCAAGCCCCATCACCCCAGGACACGCTCGGCCGCAAATACCTTCTCCAGATTGATGGAGGCTCCACGCTGGCTTACGGTGTGAATTACCTTTCAAGCCAATATGAGAAGCAACACAACTACGACACGAAATATGATGGAGTGCTTCAGCTCGGTCAGCATACGTTATCGTTCGGCGCGGACCTGACGCACTGGCTGCTTGGCACGGACTACCCTTTGCGTTCGAACGGTCCTGAGCTTGATACCAACAGCTATCTCGGCGTAGGGCTTACGGACCCCACCCAGTTCCCGCTTACATCGATCAGCCTGGGCAACGGGCTTGGTTTCTACACGGTCCCAAGCGCTTTGGGCTTTGCCCACGGCGCTTTTCCAGAGTGGCGACCGGCTGCCTACATCCACGATGCATGGAAGGTATCGCGCGAGGTGACAGTAAATGCGGGTGTGCGTTATGTATTTTTCTCCGGACAGTTTGATGCCGGTGTAGACCATGGAACCGCGATCGACGCTTTCAAGCCCGGCTACGGTGGGTACCGGCACAATCCCAAGCTGGATTTTGGCCCGCAAATCGGAGTCGCATGGGACGTGCACGGTGACGGCAAAACGGTGATCCGCTCCGCTGCGGGGCTCTACTATGAAGAGCTCACGCTGGACGGCTTTTATGGCGATCCGAGCAACTTCATTCCTGCCGGTATCTCCTCGCAGATGCAGACCGTAACTGCGGGCAGCGCCTTGATAGACCCGCGAAGCGGCGTAGCCTTCAAGTCCGGAGACCCGCTTGCGACACAGTACGGTTTTGCCGACGGAACTTCGGGTGCGGCGCTGGCTCAGTTGTTCGGCCAGACAATCGGCCAGGCTGCCACGGCAGTCAATAACCTGAACCAGCTCTACGTGGCTGCCTCTGCCCTGAATACTTCCCCTGTTTCAACATTTCAGCTGAACCAGGCTCTCTACGCCCCGGCCTGGACACCCGGGACGAAGAACCCGCGCGTTGCGCAGGCCAACATTGCTTACCAGCGCCAGCTTCGAAAAGGGCTGGTGTTTACGGGCGAGTACGTCTATGTGCATGGCTACGAATTTCCCTTGGTCGTGGATGAAAACCACATCGGCGCAGCCAACGCAGCCAGTTTCGATCCGGTGCTTGCAACCGCCGCAATTACAGCTGCAAATGCCTCGCTCGGCTGCCCTGCGTCCCTCGCAGGTACAACGTGTGCAATCTCTAAGGGAGCTACGATTGCAACGTACGGGGCGTTTGGACTGGGTGCAGGCACAGCAGCCAACGGCTATGCTTTCCGCGGAATGAACCCTAACTTCGGTCCAATGAACTTCTATGAGCATCACGCCTTGAACAGTTACAACGGTCTGAATCTTCGCCTGGATGGAAGATTCGGTGCCCCGGAGAGTCGCATATTTCGATGGATGAATGACAACACGCTCACATTTGCATATACGCTCTCCCGCAATGTAGGCAACCTGCGAACATCGGGAACGGGCGCAGCCGACGTGTCTTCTTCTCCATACTCGTGGGACAATGTCAATCCAAATCGTTTTGTAGGCCCGGATGGTCTGGATCGCACCTCCATACTGAACCTGGGAACCATTACCGACATCAAGCGCGGGTTCACCTTCAGCCAGATCACTCACTGGTTTTCACCCTTGTCAAACAATGCACTGCTTCCGGTTGCGTTTGGAGGCGGCTGCGGCGGAGGGCCCGAGGAGATATTCTGCACTGATGTGACAGGAGACGGAACTACGAACGATCTGCTCCCCGGCTATGGGCCAGGTGCATTTGGACGCAGCCTGAAGGCAGGGAAGAACTTGAATACCGCGATCGCGAACTATAACTCAACCATGGCAGGACAACTCACACCCGCGGGCAATCTCCTGGTCTCGCAAGGTCTGCTGACATCGACACAGCTGCAGGAGCTTAAAGCCGGTATGCCGACCCTTCCGCTTGCGCCTGCGAATCAGGTGGGTCTCGATCTATTGCTTCTCACCGATGTGCGTCTGGAATACAGCCATAAACTTATTGGAGACAGGCTGACGATAGAACCGTCATGGGATGTGTTCAATATATTCAACCGCAGTTCCTACGACGCTCCTGAAAATCTGCTGAACGGCAACTTATCCGGTACAGCCGAATCAATCAACGGCACCACGCCTGCGAACCGCACAAACATACGCCAGCGCGGCTCCGGTACCTTTGAGCAAGGCTCACGGCGCCAGATGCAAGCTGGCCTGCGGCTGACATTTTAATGCCTGCTAAGTTTTGTCATGATTCTATAAGCTGAAATGGCACGACTTACCAAAAAATGAAGGGAGGTTGCTTGGAAGTCATCGTAATCGGCCTCGGGGCCATGGGCAGTGCAGCCGCACAGCATCTTGCTGAGCGGGGTTATCGTGTCCGCGGCTTCGACCAATACCTTCCACCCCACACTCACGGCTCCTCACATGGGCTTACGCGCATATTTCGGCAGGCCTACTTTGAGGATCATCGCTATGTTCCCTTGCTTGTCCGCTCATTCGAGTTATGGAAGAAACTGGAGCGGGACACGGGCACGCATCTGCTCCACTTACCCGGGGCTTTAGTAATAGGTCCTCGCGATGGGCAGCTGGTAAAACGCAGCGCCGAAAGCGCGGGCCAATTCAATCTCCCCTATCAACTGCTGAACGCTACGGAACTCAAGCAGCGCTACCCGAGCTTCAATGTCAGGCCGGACACCTGCGCGCTGCTTGAAGCAAATGCAGGCTACCTCCTCCCTGAAGCTTGCGTTGAGCAGCAGCTTCGGCAGGCTGCGCGCGCGGGTGCACAGTTGCACACAAACGAGGCTGTTCTCGACTGGCACGCCGGGCAGGGAGGCTCAGGCGTCTCAGTGCGCACTGCAACCGGCACGTACACGGCAGACCACCTTGTTGTAACCGCCGGTCCATGGGCACCGCAGCTGCTCGCCGGGCTTGGCCTGCCTATGCGGGTTACCCGACAAGTGCTCTATTGGTTTGAGCCGAAGGAAAGCATTGAGCACTTCCGCGAAGAGCGATTTCCCGTCTACGTGATTGAGGAAGAAGGAGACTGTAAGCCTATCTACGGCTTTCCCCTTACCGGACCTGTTTCTGAAGGAGTCAAGGTTGCACTCCACGGCAGTGACGAAGTGTGTACGCCCGACTCGATCTGCCGCGACATCCGTGCCTCGGACGAATACTCGATTCGTGACCGGCTCGCCGAGACATTACCCGGACTTGCAGGCCGCTTGCTGCATGCTGAAACATGTCTCTACACAATGACTCCCGATGAGCATTTTCTGCTGGGCGCCCACCCGCACCATCCTGCTGTCACGATCGCGGCAGGCTTCTCAGGACATGGCTTCAAGTTCGCTCCTGTCATCGGTGAGGTGATCGCTGAAATGGTTTCAAAAGGAAGTGCCGCTTTGGGTTTAGATCTGTTCTCTTTGGATCGTTTCAAGTCTGGTCCGCCGGAAGCGGCGATAGATGGAACAAAATCAGGTTTGCAACTGCAACGATAAACAGCAGGACCAGATTTCGGCTGCTTTGCGGGTGACATGCGCTTCAAGCCGGTGCAATATAGGCTGCAATGCCATGTCCGAGTTCTTTTTATGAATCAGTCCATTGCCAAAAATCTCATAGTCACTTCGACGGATGTCATGTGTATCGTCATAACTTTGTTCCGCGGAGTTGTTTGTGTCCAAGGCCGGGTTTGATGGCAGGAATCATTGACTGCTCAACCGGCAAGATTATCTAAGCGGAAACCGGTATAGATTTACTCTGTGACAGGATGGCATCGGTAAAGTGCTTTACACCCGCTATGACCTGCGCCGCCTCCGGCGAGCCGAACGAGGCTGCCGCAGCGCTGTCCTCTCGAAATTCACACAGGTATAAGGCAATCACTCCGGAGTCTTTTTCCTCCGGGTAAAAGGCCGTGAGATTTTGCAGCCCGTATCGGTTCCGGCATCGTGTAACGAGCGGTGCTGCATTTGGTAGTAATCTCGGTCGAAACAGTCCGCCGCGTTGCCAAGACGCGTGATGTAAACAATTGTCATGCAGCTCTTCTGCTCGATCATGAACATGGTGAAACTTGAAAGAAATGTCACTGTTTGCTGTATTCGAGTGGACGGGTTTGTGGGGTTGGCCGCCGTGTAGCGATTGCGAATTTTAAACAATCAGTATGCTTGGGAGTTTTTACCGATAACTTGCGCAACGTCCAAAGTCCATAAACGAGGCACAGGATGCTCACTACTCTGGACCTCAAAGTTAAGCGATTGATAGGCTGTCGATCCGGACTCAGGATCGGTCACTTTAATCACCAGCCGGTACGAACCGGGTGCCAGAGCCTCAGTGCGAAAATCCTTCCCCATCAGCAGATTGCCTTCCGCTGTAAAACTGCCCCGGTCAATTGACTGGTCCTCTTCCGCCCGCACATTTGAATCCAACCTGCCGATCAGGTAGTGAATAGTCATTTCTTTTCCGTGCAGTGCTTCGGGCGAGCCGGGAGCCATCCAGATCTGAAAGATGGCCCGCAGAGGCTGCCCCTGCACAACAGAGACATTATTGGAGCCGATCGGCCGGAGCCGTGCTCCCGCGAAGGTGAATGGGTTCTGGGAGGAGATACTGCGTTCGGGTGCCGATGCATCCGCGAAAAACACCTGGCTGATCCCAGTACGATCCCCGGCGTTGGAATCCAGACTCGGAACGAGTACTGTGCGTGTCTGGCGGAACGCCTGCTTTGTCGCCAGATTTGTCAGAGTCAGACTGAGCTGGTACTGTCCCGCTGCCGCCGAAATCCTCCCTTCCACCCCAAAACACTTTGCTTCGACATTGGAAAACGCTTTCTGAGAAAGGTAATCGGACAAAGGCTGCTTCTGTTCTGAAACTATCTTTCCGTCCGCATCCGCTAATTGTGTTTCCAATTGAAGAGAGTAGTAATACCGGCCGCCGGGCTGCTCGGCAAGCGAAAGATCTTTAGGATGCAGCAGCCGGAATAGATAGTGAATGCTTGCCTGCTTGGCTCCATCGCGCGTAGCAATAACGACCAGATCGCTGAACTGCTCGCCCAGCACAACCCGGTGCGAAACTGCTTCCTCACGCAAGCGGCGAGTTGCAATTTGATCCCGTATTTGCGGCAGGTTGCGGTAGTTTCGGATGTCGTTGAGCAGAACATCTGACTGTAGCGAAGGGTACGCTGCTTTGAAGTCGACCGGTTCGCCGGGAATCAATGAAAGCGCAATGTGCGCAGCCTCATCATTGATATTTTCCTGAATGATTTTGATTGCCGTTCGATCATCATTGATGGCATTTGTAGAGTTGATAAGTTTCTGCGGACGATCGCCGTACGGGGAGTACAACTCGTAATCTTCAGCCGGGCTCTGTTTGTAAAACAGAACGTAGAAATGTACCGGAAGCGCGCCGCTTAGATTCTGGTAAAACCAGATTTGAATCGGCTTTAGTTCCCGCGTTTCAAGATACCTGTCGATCTGCTGCGGCGCGCCGAGCGTGATGTAGACCATGCCCCGGTCGCTGCGCCATCCGTCCTCAACGTTGCCATGGCCAAAGTGTGTATTGGCATAGACGAGGCGCTGGTAGTGTGTCTCTTTAGCTTCATTTGTCGGAGCGTTTGGTTGGGGATTTCGCACCTGCCAGAATGTCTCCATAAACTTGTCCCGGTCTTCATCGGCTTTCAGGTGGAGGAACACCTGGCGTTCGTCGTCGCCGATTAGATAGTTCACTTCTTCATGGAGCCATTGGTCATATCGCGGAGCAAGCACCGCTTTAGGCGAAGCGAAACACGCAAAGCCGCAGAGGAAAAGCACAATCACCGCAAAGGATTTGTTCCTTCGTCCTGAACTCATCCGCATATCTGTCGCAACTCCCCCCAGTAAACTCGTACACCTCGATAGAGCCCCAGTGACACGCTTCCATCTGCCATACCGCTAGTTATTAAAAGCAAATGTCTACACCTTTTTGTATTTGTCTCCGCGAATCCGGAAATCCTTATATAGCGAAGTTTCCGTACAAGCTTCATCGTAAGCCAGAGATGGAAGAGCTGCGATCCTTCTCATTTGGCTACAGAATTGCAACATCGCACACAAAGCTCCTCCCTCGAGCCTGTCGATTTCACAGCCCCTTGTAAGTTTTACCAATAATGCACGTATCTGTTTGTCTTAGGAGCTCTCCATGAAGCCCGCTTTCCCGTTCTGCGTTCTCTCCATTCTTTGCCTTTCTGCGACTGGCAGCATCGGTTCGCATGCCGTTGCCCAGGAGATTTCAAGCACGAAAGGTGCCCTGGCGGGCCGGATTACCGACACTTCCGGTGCAGTCATTCCGGATGCTGTCATTACCGTCACCGGCGGTGAAGGTGCGCGCACCACAAAGACCGACGAGGCCGGCGAGTTCTCACTTGGCAGTCTCACTCCCGGGCTGTACACGGTGAATGTGGAACGCAACGGCTTTGAGAGCCAGATCGCCCGCAATCTGGATGTGGTTATCAACCGCACCTCAAACGTCAGCCTCAAGCTAGTTCCGGGTGCAGCTTCAGAGACCGTTCAGGTCGATGCCACCACCACTCAGATCGACACCGGTTCCACTGCCGTCAGCACCAATCTCACGGATACCTTCTACAAGCAGGTCCCGGTCGCCCGCAATGTCGGCAGCCTCTTTGCCACAGCGCCGGGCGTGGTCAACAGCGGCGGCGCGGGTACCTCGAACCCCTCCATCGGCGGGGCCAGCGGCCTTGAAAATCAGTATTACGCCGATGGGGTCAGCATCGGCGATGCCGGCTACGGCGGCCTCGGTGTGTTCAGCCCCATTTACGGCTCCCTGGGCACCGGAATCAATCTGACTTTTATTCAGGAGGTCCAGGTCAAAACCGCCGCGTTTGAGCCGAAGTACGGCACCGCCGACGGCGGCGTTATCCAGATTGTCACTAAGTCAGGCGGTACTGCCTTCCATGGCGGCTTATCTTCCTACTTCGCTCCTGAAATCCTGGGTGCTACCCAGCGCTACGCCGATGACTACTTCAACCGCGTCAATGTGCATGGGCGCGTATTTTCACAGCCTCAGTACGACGCGGCAGCAGAGATCGGCGGGTACATCCCCGGCAAATACACCCATGACAAGCTCTTCTTTTATGGTGCCTACAACCCCGCATTGAACCAAAACAACTGGATCGCGCCGACGGCTGTCGATGGTGCTCCGCCGACCCTATCTGCGCTGGGACCTTTTTCAAACAACACAACCATCAACAGCTGGGCCGCCAAAGTCAGCTTTCGACCCTCTGACAATCTCACCATCGACGCTTCAGCATTCGGCGACCCTTCCCGAACCAATGCCGGTTTCGGCTTCGTCAACCAGGACACATTTCCCTACTACCCCAACGTCAACTTGACCAACGAAACAGGCTTCAGCCGCTGGAATTATGGCAGTCGCAGCGAGTCGCTGCATATTACGGGGACTCCTTCGCCGACCTGGGACTTCAATATCGCGGCATCCGCAAGGAAAAGCGCCTTCACGGAGACCGGGTTGCAAAATGTCTTTCAGATCACTGACCTCTCAACCTATGTTCAACCTTCGGAGTACACGGCGCAGGGTCTCGGCTTCACCCAGAATCCCACTACACGCGCTTACAGCTTCAACATCGATACAGAAAAAACAGTTTCCTTTCATGGCCAACAGCATACGCTCTCCGTCGGCTACAGCTTTCTGCACAGCATTTATGACTTAACCAAGGCCTACAGCGGTGGCACTTACGTGTTCCCAACTATGAATGCGACAGGTGTGGCAACACCCGCGCCTCTGGGAGGCGCAACCGCAAATGCATCCTTCAACCTTGAGCCAGTGCTGCCGGGCGACAACTGCCCCCTCCAATACTGCCCCGATCTAAAGGGACCAGGCACCCAGGTCTATCTCCAGCAAGATCGCGGCATCTTCAGCAGCCTGACTGTGCCTTCCAGCGAGAGTTACAACGTGGTCTACGGCAATGACAACTGGGAGATAGGTCACCGCGTCACCATCAATGCAGGCATTCGGTGGGATCAGGAGCAGCTGACCGGTATTTCGCAGTCCTATGTCTTCAATGACAACTGGTCGCCGCGTCTCGGCATTAACTTCGACCCGAAAGGCGATCGCAAGTCGAAAATCTTCTTCAACTGGGGTCGCTACACGCAAAACCTGACGGAAGACGCAGCCATTCGTTCCCTGGGCCAGGAAGAAGATATCAACGGTGCCAACTGGACGCCCCAAAACGACGGCAACGGCAATGCTGTCATTAACGCCAATGGAACAGTAAACCCCATCCTCGACGCCGCGCACTTAATCAGTGGCGTGCCGGGCGCCGGCACAGAAGGCTCAGCCATTTCGTTCAGCGGCAGCAGCACCCCCGAGCTGATCCAGCCCGGAACCAAGCTCAGTTTTGAAGAAGAGTATGTCGCCGGTTTTGAGAAGCAGTACGCCGGCTTCGTCTTCAGCGCGCGCTACACCGACCGCCGCCTGTTACGCATTATTGAAGACCAGTCGGGCGCCTCCCCCGAGGGCAACATCAGCGGCTATGTGCCGCAGGATTTCCTCATCGGCAATCCAAGCTCTACTTCGGACTACTTTGTCAACGAGGTCGAGGTGCCATACGCTTTCAATGCGGCCCTGCCCAATGACGGCGCGCCTGCGAACTGCCCACAGAATTATAACGTTGCCAACAATAACAGGCCCTTCCTCAACAGCTCCGGCGCAGTTGCCGGCCTCGGCGGGGTGTGCGGCTTCAATGGTCCAAATGTAGGATTGCCCACGCCCGACGGCAAGCCGGATGGCGAGCCGAATGCCCGTCGCCACTATCAAGCGGTTGAGATTGAAGCCAACAAGAATTTCAGCCACAACTTCCTGGTCCGTGTGAACTACCGCTGGGGCAAGCTGTATGGCAACTACGAAGGTGCATACCGCAACGACAACGGGCAATCGGACCCCGGCATCAGCTCGCTGTTCGACTTCACCCAGGGCGCACTCGGCTTGCTTGGAGCGCAGTATGTACCCGGCTTCCTCAATACAGACCGGCGGCAGGTCGGCAATATCTACGGCTCCTATGTGGTCTCGCGTGGCCTTGCCAAAAAGCTTACCGGCGGTCTCGGTTTGCGCGCCAGCTCCGGCCAGCCCATTACCGACTTCGGAGCGCACCCTGTGTACCATAACGCCGGCGAAATCCCACTCGGCGGTCGCGGAACCCTCGGTAGAAACGCGTCCAACTACCAGGTCGATCTCCACACCGACTACCCCGTTACCCTTCACGAAAAGTACAATCTCAAGATGGCATTCGATATGTTCAACGTTACAGATTCACGGTCGCTCATAGCCGTGGATCAGGACAGTGCTCTCTCCTTTGGAAACCAGAACGTCGACTACCTTAAACCTCTCGGCTTCCAGCGCGCGTTCTATAGCCGGGGCTCCGTCCGTTTCGAGTTTTAACTATCCTGCCATATAACCTGTGAAGAATGGCGAGGGTGCCCAGCCCTCGCCATTCCTTGTAGCAAATGCCATAAATACTCATCTTCCTACCTTCTCGGCCAATCATGCTGCGGTCATTTCAAGTACTTGCGGGTTCATCGACTTAGGCAAATTAAGCATTTTGCGTGGATGAGTTTTGTCCGCTCCTACTTCTTCCGCAATTGCATAAATAAAAGAAATCTATATCGCGGCTGCTGAGCTTTTCATAGGTTATGGTGATCTACACCCGGCAATATTCGCGAATTCATCGTTCAAAAATTATGCTTGCGCTTCGCAAACCTGTTCCAGAGGATTTTTCCCTCGGCTGTACCTGAACACTTTACGGACGGCTTTTCCCTGTAGGAATCGTGTTCGGTGACGCTGCTTTGCTTCTATTCAGGGAACAAACTCTCTAGCTGCCGACATCCGCATTCATCCTCAGGAGACGCCATGGTTTTACGCAGCAGCATGTACCCCGCACTCGCGGCTCTGCCGCTTTTTGCGGCATCCGCTCTCTCGCAAACGCAGACGACCGGTGCGGTCACCGGCAGGATTACAGACACCAGCGGAGCCGTCATGCCGCAGGCCATTGTCTCCCTTACATCGAAAAGCAGCGGTGTGCAAAGCACGATCAAGACGGATGCCGGTGGAAACTATCGTCTTGGGCTTCTACCGCCCGGCAGCTATGACATGCGGGTCTCTGCCGCAGGCTTCAAAACTGAAATCCCGTCGTCCGTAACAGTCACCGTTACAGAAACAAGCGCCGTCAACCTCGTCATGTCGCCGGGTGCCCAGCAAGAGACTGTGGAGGTCACCTCCGGCGCAGAGCTCCTTCAAACCGACAATGCAACTCTCGGTACAACCGTGCAGGGCCGCACCATCCAGGCCCTGCCGCTAACCGAGCGCAACTACACGCAGGTCTTGACCACATCGGCGGGGGTCGCAGGCGACGTCAACAATGCCGCGCAGCTTGGCCGGGGCACCATCGACGTCTATGTCAACGGTGCCAGCAATATCAGTAACAACTTTGTCATGGATGGGGCCGACATCAATAACTTCGGCAGCGGTCGCGGAGGCGACTTCGTGCAGCAAGGTGGAATTCCCATCCCAAATCCAGATGCGATTGAAGAGTTCAAGATACAAACCACGCTCTACGACGCAGGCTTCGGCCGCGATGCGGGCGCCAATGTAGAAGTGGTCACCAAGTCGGGCGGGAATACATTCCACGGCTCGGCATTCGAGTTCTTCCGCAATAACAAGCTCAATGCAAATGACACGTTCCTAAATGCTGAAGGCCAGCCGCGGCCCGATATGAAGCAAAACCAGTTCGGCGGCGCAATCGGCGGACCCGTACTGCGCGACCGCGCGTTCTTTTTCGGCTCCTATCAGGGCACACGCCAGGTAAACGGCCTCAGCCCCAGCTCGCTTTCAAGCAATACCCTGCCCGCGCTCACCGGCGACCGATCGGCAGCCGCCATCGGTGCGCTTTTTTGCACGCAGCCTACACAGTTCGGTGGCACGCAGGTAGCTTGCAACGGCTCCAACATCAACCCTGTGTCGCTAGCGCTGCTCAACCAGAAGATCGCCGACGGTAGTTATCTCGTGCCTTCGCCACGCACGCTTACTCCAGGCACCCCGTTCGGCTTTTCGTCTTACAGTCTGCCCGGCAGGTTCACTGAGGACCAGGTGCTGGTCAATACCGACTACCAGCTCTCGCAAAAGCACCGCCTCAGCCAGCGCTACTTTTACTCACGCGACCCGCAGGAGAACCCTTTTAGCAGTTGCAGCCCCGGCTGCCCGCCCGGTTTTGCGCTTAACACCCAGTTCACCAACGATATCGGCCTGCTCAAGCTCACCTCGACGCTCTCTCCCAACTTCCTGAACGAGGCCTTTGTGGCCTTCATCCGCAACACCGGCGTGCTCAACAGCCAAACCGCCATCACCGATGCCTCGCTCGGCATCACCCCCGGCGATCCCGGCTTCCCCTATCTTCCTGTCACGTCCATCGCTGGCCTATTCAGCCTCAGCGGCGGCTTCAACGACTTCTCGAACTCGGCCGTCAATACCTATGAGGCCTCCGACCAGGCATCGTGGACACGCGGGCGGCATAGCCTCCGCTTCGGGTATGAGTTTGAGCGTCAGCAGTTCAACTTCACCGATCCCGGTCCGCGGCGGGGCTTTCTCGAATTTCTTACCTTTTCCGACTTCCTCCTCGGCCAGAGCGGCACGCAGAACGGTAGCGGCACCAGCAATGTCTTTCTCAGCGAAGGCATCGGCGGCAACATCAACAAGGATTTCCGCGCCATCGACATGGCGAGCTTCATCCAGGACGACTTCAAGGTCAGCCCCAACCTCACACTTAACTACGGTCTCCGCTGGGAGATCAACGGAAACATTGGCGAGGCGCACGGTGACATCAGCAATGTCTTTCCTAACCTGATCACCGGCGGTGCCCCAGCCACCGGCACCTACACCGGCTATGTTGTGCCTTCCAACTTCCCCGGCCCGGTTCCGTCCGGCGTTACTCGTCTTTCCGGCAAGTCGCTCACCACGCAGGACCTGCCTCTACACAATGTCGGCCCCCGCATCGGCGTAGCCTGGCTGCCGTTCGGTTCCGGCAAAACTTCCGTGCGCAGCGGCTATGGCGTCTACTACACGCGGCCCAACGGCAATGCCACATTGCAGGTCCTTACCAGTCCGCCGTTTGTGTCTATTCATGTGCTCGTCGGTGCGGACAACTCTGCCGCCACCTTCCAGAACCCCTTCAACCCCGCACCCACGCCCGGAGCCTTCCTGCCTCGCACTCCCACCTCGCAACTTGGCGCCGACATCATCGCACCCAACTATGACTCGCCGCTCACCCAGCAGTACAACCTCGACATCCAGCAGCAGCTTTCAGGCTCGACAGTTTTCGATCTCGCCTACGTCGGTACCCGTGCTACGCGACTGCTTGAGTCGCGCAATATCAACTCAGCACTGCTCGCAAGCCCCGGCGCTCCCATCAACGGGATTACCACCAACACCCAGGCCAATGCCTACCTCCGCGTCCCCTATGCAGGCTTTTCTCCGTCCGGCCTCACTCGCATTGAGTCCTACGGCACATCCCGCTACAACAGCCTGCAAGCCACTCTGCGCCGCCAGCTCAGCCACGGTGTACTGTTTCAGGCCGCCTATACCTGGAGCCGCGCGCTCACCGACGTGCAGGGCCTCGGCACCGACGCCGTATTTACCGGCGGCAGCGGTGACAGCAATGACCCCAACAACCGGCTTGACCGCTTTGGACCCGCCGCTTTCGACCGTACCAACCGCTTCGTCTTCTTCTACCGCTGGGAGCTGCCCAAGCTGCACGGCGGCAACAGCCTGGTACGCATGGCTGCAAATGGCTGGGCTGTTTCCGGCGTCACCATCATTCAAGACGGTGACCGGCTCACCATCACCGACGCATCCGGAGGCTCCATCTACGGCTTTGCCAGCACCTCTCGCGCGCAACTGCGCCCCGGCACCGCCAACACGCAGATTGAAAGCACGGGCAGCGTCCACAGCCGCCTCGGCAATTACTTCAATACATCAGCTTTCTGCTCCTTCAGCACCACCCCCGGCACAGCAGCCTATGCGTCCTGTCCCTACCCGGTGATCGGTGACGGCACAGGATACGGCAACAGCAGCACCGGCGTGGTTCGCGGACCCAGCCAGGATAACTCTGACATCACCGTCTCCCGCGACTTCCGCGGCTTGCGCGAAGGCCACTCGATCGACTTCCGCGGCGAATTCTTTAACGCCTTCAACCATGCCCAGTATGCTGACCCGTCAACCGGCTTCGACTCTGCCGGCTTCGGCGTCATCCTCAACAGCGCGGTGGCACCGCGCATCATCCAGTTCGCGCTCAAGTACGAGTTCTAGGAGCATCCCGATGAAGTCCCCGCAGGTGCGTTTTTCAGCAATAAACTGGCGCAGTTGGCTGCGGGGACGAAGCAGCAGACCTTGGCAACGGCGGCTGACCTCTGCGACACCGAACGTAACGGAAACAGAGGCGTGCAGTTGCTCGAAGAAAGCTGCATGAGTCATTCAAAATGATGCGGATAGATTGGTCGGGGAGAGAGGATTTGAACCTCCGGCCCCCTGGTCCCGAACCAGGTGCGCTACCAGGCTGCGCTACTCCCCGACGGGTTCGCGTGGGTTGCGCTCCCTGGCAGGGCGCTGCGAACAGCCTTGAGTGTAGCAGAGGGTTCCGATCCGTCACAAAACTCGGCCTTGTCTCGCAGGTCAAGCCTGCCCTTATGCGACTGCTTCGAAACCGTCGCAGCCGCTCGCCGGGGTTACTCGCAGGTGCATGCCCTGGAGCTTCTCATTGCCGCAGCTTGCAATCAGAGTTTCCGAAGCCTGCTGGGTAGCTAGAATCTCAAGCAGGCGTGCGTCTCGACCTTCATCGCCATGTTGGCCGAAGTGTGAGCATAGTCCGCATTGCCCTTCCCGTACAACAATCATGATTCCATCTCCATTGCACTTAGTAAGACTAGGCTAGAGCAAGTTGCCCTTTGGGGTGAAATGGGGCATTGGAGGACCATGCAGGACCGAGACCATGTGCGGCTGAGCGGGGTGCGTGTGCTTGACGGCGGCCTGGCGACGGAGCTGGAGCGGCGTGGCGTTTCAATTGCGGGACCGCTGTGGTCGGCACGCGCCCTGCTCGAAGCACCGGAGGCAATCCTGGCGGTGCATCGCAGCTACTTGGAAGCCGGGGCGGATGTACTACTGACGGCAAGCTATCAAATCTCAAGTTTGGGATTTGCGGCACTTGGGCTGCCGGTTGCTGACGCGGAACAAGCGGCAGCAGGGGCGCTGCGGCAGGCTGTGGCGCTTGCTGTGCAGGCGCGTGCGGAGCATGGGCGGAAGGGTGTGCTGGTGGCGGCCTCGCTGGGGCCATATGGGGCTGTGCTTGCTAATGGGGCAGAGTTTCATGGAGAGTACGGGTTTGCGTCTAAGACGGAAGAGCATGCAGCCCTGGTACGCTTCCATGCGTCGCGGATAGAAGTTCTAGCGGGGACGGAGGCAGATTTGCTTGCCTTTGAGACGCTGCCCTCGCTTGCCGAGGCGCTGGCGATTGCGGAGGCACTCACTGGGAGGCCGGATTCCTTTTCAAGACTGGGTGCTTGGCTGTCGTTTACCTGCCGCGACGGAGGGTATGTGGCGCACGGCGAAACGCTACGCGACTGCGCGGCGATGCTAGACGGGGTGCCGCAGGTGCTGGCCATAGGCGTCAACTGCACCGCGCCCACGCTGGTGCTAGAGTTGATCGGAGAGCTGCGGGCAGGTACAAGCAAGCCGTTGGTGGTATACCCAAACTCCGGCGAAGGTTGGGATGCAAAGCGACGCTGCTGGACGGGGACCTCGTATGTAAAGGCATACGGCAAGTCGGCTCGTGAGTGGTTTGCGGCCGGGGCACAGTTGGTGGGTGGATGCTGCCGAACCGGGCCGGGGCATGTGCGGGCGGTGGCGGGGCAAATGCGATTGCTGTGAGCTTGTAGGTTTGACTTGTAAACCGCTTTATATACGCTGAAGCTGTGTAGTGAGCAGCTTGCTTTCGCAGGAGGTTGAGCCGCGATTTTCGATGCAATGCCCACCGAGGCACAGATGTACGCGAGCATAAGCAGGCGTGAGTAGGAGCTGCGTTATGTTACGCAGCTCTTTAGTGATTTGCACGGGTTGAAGGCAGCTCCGATTGCCATCGGCTTGTTGGCAATTTTGTATCTGGTGCCGCACGGGCACAAGCCATGGAAGCCTGCGCTGCTAAGTATCATCGGGTTGGTGCTGCTGTCAATTGTCTGGGTTACTTGGGTATCTCGATGGTATCGAGAGCACTATGGATTTACCGAGTCAGCAAGTACAGATAGGTCGGAGACGCAATCGGGGTACTCTCTTTTTTTATGTCTGGTTCTTGCGGCAGGTATCGGCTGCTTCATTTTCTCTCGGAGCTCTTCTCTGGCCGGCAGTATACTTATGACAACCGCGATATTCTTCCTGCCGAACTGTTTCTTTGTCGCGCCGAATATTCCGGTAATTCAATTTGGCCGCATGTTATATAGAACCGGCATGCTCGCCGTAACTGTATCAGTGCTGTATTTAGTGTTTACACAAGTCCGGAGCGGTGTCAGGATATATACCCAAGTTTGCGCATACCTGCTGCTTAGCCTTTACGACCACTGGCTGCTCGACCGTTTGCTGCGTCCGCGACGTTACGAGGCTAGCTACAAGTGACTTGCGGAAGCGTAGGCGATATAGAAGTATGTCGTCCTGAGTGGGTATATGAGAATTCAGGGATACCATGCGATGTCATCCGGAGCGGAGTCGAAGGACCTGCTTTTGCTTTTGAGCTTTGTGCCAGTACCCACAGAAAGCAGGTCCTTTGACTACAACTGACGTTGGCGCGTCAGTTTCCGCTCGGGATGACACGGGGTCTGTGATAGAAGCTGGGCGACCTCTATCTATTGGGCGGCTATTCATGTGGCAGCAACATGCGACAATGTGGGCAGCGCCATGGCTGAGACAATATCGCTCGACGCAACCGCCCCGATGCCCATTGGGGTACCCACGCCTACCACGATTACGCCTGCCTTGCTGAAGCAGCACTCCATTACGCCGGACGAGTACGCGCGGATTGAAGCTGCTCTGTGCCGGGTCCCCTCGCTGACCGAGCTGGGTATTTACAGCGTGATGTGGAGCGAGCACTGCTCGTATAAAAGCTCGCGCGTGCACCTCAAGCGGCTGCCGACCAAGAGCGAGCGGGTGGTGCAGGGGCCGGGCGAGAATGCCGGCATCATCGACGTGGGCGACGGTTGGGCGTGCGCGTTCAAGATCGAGTCGCATAACCACCCTTCGTATATTGAGCCGTTTCAAGGCGCAGCGACCGGCGTCGGCGGCATTCTGCGGGATATTTTCACAATGAATGCGCGACCGCTGGCGGTGATGGATTCGCTGCGGTTTGGGCCTTTGTCCGTCGAGCCGGGAGTTTCAGACGAGCTGGTACGGCGGAACCATGCAGTGATGGAGGGCGTGGTGGCGGGCGTGTCGCACTACGGTAACTGCTTTGGGGTCCCGAACCTGGGCGGGGAGACACGGTTTGAAGCTTGCTACTCCGGCAATCCGCTGCTGAATGCGTTTGCGCTGGGTCTGGTACGGCGTGATGAGATTTTCTATGCCAAGGCTACCGGGGTGGGAAACCCGGTGATCTATGTCGGGGCCAAGACGGGGCGCGACGGTATCCACGGTGCGACGATGGCAAGCGAGGAGTTTACGTCCGGGTCGGAGCAAAAAAGACCGAATGTGCAGGTGGGCGATCCGTTCATGGAGAAACTGCTGCTTGAAGGCTGCCTGGAGGCGATGGCGACCGGGGCGGTGCTGGGGATTCAGGACATGGGCGCGGCGGGGCTGACCTGCTCGACCTGCGAGATGGGCGCGCGCGGCAGGGTTGGGGTGGAGATTGAGCTAGACCGGATTCCGCAGCGGGAGACGGGCATGAACTCATACGAGATCATGCTATCGGAGTCGCAGGAGCGCATGCTGCTGGTAGCGGAAAAAGGCCGGGAGCAGGAAGTACTGGATGTGTTTGCGAAGTGGGGGCTGGACGCTGTGGTTGCCGGCCAGGTAATTGCCGAAAACCGCATGCGGGTGCGGCATGGCGGGATGTTGGTTGCCGATATTGGGAATGAGTCGCTGACCGATGATGCGCCGCTGTATTACCGGCCCGTAGGGGAGTGGAAAGCGCCTGTGTCTTTGGAGCCCTCGCCTGAAGTGCTGGCAAAATTGAATGGGCCGCATGACTATACAGCCGAGCTGAAGCAGCTGCTGGCGAGTGCAAACATTTGTTCGAAGCGCTGGGTGTTTGAGCAGTATGACTCGATGGTGCAAACCAACACCGTGCAGGGGCCGGGCGGGGAAGCCGGGGTGATGCGGATCAAGGATTCCGGCACACCGGGGCATGAGCGCGGGCTGGCGATGGCGCTTGCGGGCAATGGGCGCTGGTGTTATCTCAACCCGAAATTAGGGGCGATGCATGCGGTGGCGGAGGCGGCGCGCAAGGTGGCTTGCACGGGGGCGACGCCGGTTGCGGCTACCAATTGTTTGAACTTCGGGAACCCGGAGAAGCCGGAGATCATGCGGCAGTTGTCGGATGCGATTGATGGGATCGCGGAGGCTTGTACTGTGCTGGGAACACCGATTACCGGGGGGAATGTTTCGTTGTATAACGAGACGCGCGGGGAAGGGATTTATCCCACACCGGTGATAGGGGTTGTCGGGGTGTTGGATGATGTTACAAAAGGGATCACTGCGAGCTTTGCAAATCCGGGCGATTGGCTCTTACTCGTAAATACAGCTCTAGCAAGCGACACAATAACCTTAACAGAAACAAGTCACAATAAGTCATTGGATTTATGCTTTGGCTCGTCTGAGTATGCGCGCGTTGTCTTAGAATATCTCTGGGGCGAGCCACCCTTATTAGATATCCAGATGGAACGAGCTTTGCAGCAGGAACTTGCAAAGGCAGCAAATTTAGGGTTACTCCATTCAGCCTGCGACATCTCGGACGGTGGAATTGCGAGCACTCTGGCAGAAGCTTGTTTTGTAAATGGTGTCGGAGTCGATGTCAGGATTAGTGGCGGACTTAGTCGGTCTGAGCCGTTCAGCTTGTTTTCCGAAGGCGGTCCCCAGGTCATCGTAAGCTGCGCTCGTGAAAATGTCTCGCGTGTCGGTGAACTATTTTCGGGTGCAGGTTTGAAGGTGTGGCAACTAGGTCTTGTAACTACAGGTGATTTCACTATTTGTTATCAGGCGTATGAAGAGCAATCAGCAGGGGTGTACGTCGAGTCTGAAGTTCAAACCCTGATCGAGACTCACATTTCAGAGCTTTCTACCGCTTGGTCCAATGCACTCGAAGACACGCTTACACCAACGCCCGTACTTACCGAGGTGCTGGCGTGACGCCTTTGCTGATCGAAGGCATGCCCGGCGCGACCACACCGGAAGAGAAAGCGCAAATGGCCACCATCACAGGCACCGACAGCGCGAGCCGCTACACAGTGCGCGAGCCCGGTGACGGCTTCCGTGATGAATGCGGAGTGGCGGCTGTCTTCGGGCACCCCGAAGCGGCGCGGCAGGTGTTTCTGGCGTTGTATGCGTTGCAGCATCGCGGGCAGGAGTCCGCAGGGATTGCTACCGCTGACGGGAACAGCCTGGCCAATATCAAGGGCATGGGGTTGGTGTCTGAAATCTTTACGGAAGATGTGCTCCAAAAGCTGCATGGCGAGATGGCAATCGGCCACACGCGCTACTCAACTACCGGGGACTCGGCGCTGCTCAACGCGCAGCCGATCCGGGTGGATTCGACACGCGGGCTGATCGCGATTGCGCACAACGGCAATCTGGTAAATCTGGGCAACCTGCGGGCGCGGCTGGAGCGCGACGGCGCGTTCTTCCAGACAACGAGCGACTCCGAAATTATCGTGCAGCTCATCGCACACTCGGAAGAAAACACGCTGGTAGACGCGATTGCCGACTCGCTGCGGCAGGTAGATGGCGCGTTTTCGATTGTAATGATGATGCGTGACCGCGTCTTTGCCGCGCGAGACCCGCGCGGGTTTCGACCATTATCTATGGGACGAATCGTCAACCCAGATGGTCCAGACACTATCATGTTTGCGTCGGAAAGCTGCGCATTTGACCTGCTGCATGCCAAGTATGAGCGTGACGTCGCACCCGGCGAACTCATCATGGTCTCGAAAGACGGCGTGACCTCGCGGCAGTATGCGAGCGGCTTCCGCCAGGCTTCCTGTATTTTTGAGCATGTGTACTTCGCGCGACCCGACAGCAGGATTTTTGGGCGCTGGGTGCAGGACTCGCGCGAGGCGATGGGGCGGCAGCTAGCCCGCGAGTCGCATGTGGACGCAGATCTGGTCGTCCCCGTCCCGGACTCCGGCGTAACTGCGGCGCTCGGCTATGCGGAGGAGGCTGGGCTGCCATTCCGCTTCGGGCTTATCCGCAACCACTATGTGGGTCGAACGTTTATTGAGCCGGAGCAGAAGGTACGCGATTTCGGTGTACGTTTGAAGCTGAACCCGGTGCGGAATTTATTGGAAGGCAAGCGCATCATCCTGATTGATGACTCGATCATCCGAGGAACAACTTCGCGGAAGATCGTCAGGATGGTGCGTGCGGCAGGGGCCAAGGAGGTACACTTGCGCATCTCATGCCCGCCGACGATTTCTCCGTGCTTTTACGGTGTGGACACGCCCAGCAAGAAGGACCTGATCGGGGCGAATAAAACAGTTGAGGAAATACGGCAGTTTATCGAGGCGGACTCACTTGCCTACATCTCGCTTGGGGGTTTGGAACACGCGGTGGATGGTGGTGAAGGCAACACGTTTTGCGTAGCCTGCTATACCGGCGTGTATCCCACGGCATGGGTGGATGTGGACCAGATACTACCCGCGCCTGCGCTGCGCGCGTAGACTAAACCCGCAAACAACCGCGCGTGCCGTCGCGGCTTCTATGTGCCTGGAGGTACCGGTATGGCAAAATATGGACCGAAGGCGCAGGCGTTGGTAGCGCAGGAGATGAAAGAGATGAAGCAAGGTACACTGCGCTCGGGCAGCGGTGCCAAAGTGACGAACCCGAAGCAGGCTATCGCCATCGCACTGTCTGAGGCGCGCCGTGCCGGGGCTAAAATGCCGCCGCCTCCTGATGGTACAGCTGCCGCAGAAAAAGAAGTCGGCCGACCTAAAAAGGCATCCGCGAAGCGCACCGGTAGCAAAGATGCAAGCACGGTTGCGAAAAAAGCTTCGACAAAGAAGGCATCCGCCAAACCGGAAACACCAGCCGCGAAGACCATAAAGGCTGCCGACTAAACTGCTGCTGTAACTCCTGGAATGCAAATTGACTTCAACTGCAATCGATCTCCATCTCCCCGAGCTTCAGCGCTGCGCTCTCACAACTTTTATAAGGGTCATCACTCTATGAATACCAAGCTCCGTAACATACTGCTTCCAGCTGCTGCATTTGCGCTGTTCGCCGGGGGTATCGAGCACTTACCGCAAGCCGCTGCTCAGGCGGACTTTAAGGTCAATAAGAGTCTTTATTCCGAAAGCGCCAGTGCTTCAGCCGACATTGCCGCTGCCCAAGTGGCCGCGCGCCGCGATCATAAGCACATCTTGCTTGACTTCGGCGGAAACTGGTGCGGCGATTGCCAATTGCTGGACTATTATTATCACCAGGCACCGAATGCCGAAATATTAGCCAAGTACTACGTGGTAGTTCACATTGATATTGGACATATTGATAAAAACCTCGACATCGCAGAGAAGTATCACGTGCCGATTGCACATGGTGTGCCGTCACTTGGCATTATTGATGCTCAAGGCAAGGTGCTCTATGCCGAGCGTGCGAAAGAGTTTGAGCACACCAGTCCAGAGGCAATTACTGCGTTTCTGAACCGGTGGAAGGCTTAGGACTCGAAGTAAAGCGGAGTTAGCTGTTTTTGCTGGAAGAGCCGCCGGTGCCCGCCGATGAGCCGGATGCAGTAGACGAGCCGGACGAGCCTGAAGACCCACCTGAGTTGCCTGAGCCGCCTGAACTAGGCGAGCCGGATGACGGTGGCGCAGCAAGTGTAGTTTTCGATGAGCCGCCGCCCTCGCTCGAACTTGACCCGGTGCCCGCTTTGGACTCCGAACTACCGCCGCTCTCGCCAGAGGAGCCGCCCTTATTCGCAGAGGAGCCGGCCTTACCGTAATCCGTCAGGTAAAAGCCTGAACCTTTGAACTGTATTGCGGGCGCGGAGATCAGCCGTTCCACGGAACTGCCGCACTTAGGGCACTCTTTCCAGTCGGGCGCCGTAAAGCTTTGAATTTTCTCGAAAACGTGGCCGCACGCGGTGCAGCGATATTCATACAACGGCACGGGTAAACTCCCTGGGATGACTCATTGCTGATTGTAGCGGTTACCGAGGCAGCTCCACCACCCGCACCTGGTGCACAGCCTCAACTGCGCGCAGCTGTCGCAGCAGCGGCACGCCGGCTTGCCCATCGATCTGGATGACGGCGAGTGCCGTGCCATGCCCCGGCCCGCTAGCGCGGCCCAGGGCAAAATTAGCGATGTTGATGTTGTGCTCGCCGATGACCGTGCCCAGCCTGCCGATAACGCCTGGCACATCGCTGTTGCGGACTACCAGCAGCGTTCCACGCAGCGGCGCTTCAATGGCGATGCCTTCGAGTTCGAGCAGGCGTGCCCCACCGCTGCCCGGTGCCGCGCCCGCGCGTGCAGCCAGTGCGTGGCCTCGGCGGGTGTGCAGCGCCACGCCAACCGTGCTATCGCCCTCGGGTGCCGCTTCGCTGTGTACGCGAATGCCGCGCTCACCGGCTACCTGTGCGGCGTTAATGCGGTTGGCACCTTCGCTTTGCCCCAGTATGCCTGCCAGTGCTGCGTTGCGTACCATTTCCGTGTTCCCACCTGTCGGCATGCCTGCGCAGTGGATCGTAATGCTCTCCAGTCCGCCGCTGTCGGGACCATTGTCACCGGAATCGCTACCAAGATCGCTACCGGCAGGGGTTAGCAGCTGCGCCAGTGTGCTACCCAGCCGCTCTGCCGCATTGGCAAACGGAGCCATAGCAAGGTACTGCTCGTTTGACAACGAAGGGCTATTGACGGCGTTTTGGATCACGCCCAGTTGCAGATAGGCGCGCACCTGCTCTGCAATCTGAATGCCGACAGCTTCCTGCGCCTCGGCTGTGGAACCGGCAATGTGCGGGGTCAGCAGTACGCGGTCCATGCCGAACAGGGGCGAGGCCGTGAGAGGTTCCTGCTCGAAAACATCGAGCGCCGCGCCCGCGAGACAGCCGGTTTTCAGGGCTTCGGCCAGCGCTTGCGTATCGATGAGTTCGCCGCGAGCGCAGTTGACGATGCGTGCTGACGGCTTCATCAGCGCGAGCGACTGGGCGTTGACAATGCTGTGCGTCTGCGGCGTGAGGCCGACATGGAGCGACAGGTAATCGCTTTGCCGGAAAAGTTCTTCGGGGTAGACGAGGCGCACCTCGTGCTCGCGCGCGACAGCAGGGGCAACAAACGGGTCGTGCCCGATGAGCGCCATGCCGAAGGCGCGAGCGCGTTTGGCGACCTCAAGCCCGATGCGGCCCAGGCCGAGAATACCGAGTGTTTTGCCGCGCAGCTCTGTGCCTGCAAGTGACTTCTTTTCCCATTTGCCGGCATGCAGAGCTGCATTAGCGCGGGGCAGTTCGCGGGCGAGGGCGAGCATGAGGCCTAGTGTGAGCTCAGCGACGGCGACCGCGTTGGCACCGGGGGTGTTCATGACTACGATGCCGCGCCGGGTAGCGGCTTCGGCATCGATGTTATCTACGCCCACGCCCGCGCGACCGATGACACGCAGCTGCGGTGCCCATACCATCAAGGCGTCATCGACCTGGACGGCAGAGCGTACGATGAGCGCGTCGGCATCGGCTAACGCTGCGGGCAGGTCGGGGATCTGGTCATGCGTCAGCACCTGCCAGCCGTGCTGCTCGCGCAGCACGGCTACGGTTGCAGGGGAGACTTTTTCAGCGATCACGATCTTCATGGCCGGGTTCATGCCTGGGCTCCGGCGGGCTTATGCGCGCAATCCTCAAGTGCGCGACCGCATGGGCATGCCGCGCGGTTCATCAGCATTTCACTGCGTGCGGCGTACACACGCTGCGCAGCGGTAAGGGCCGTGCCAAGCTCCACGCCGGGCAGTCGCAGTGTTTTAACGGCAACGTGCTCAAGCGCGCCGATCAGCGCAATTGCGTCCATGTAGTCGAAGAAGCCGAGGTGCGCGATGCGGAACAACTGACCCTTCATCTCGCCCTGGCCGTTGGTGATGGTTATCCCGAAGCGCTGCTTGAGTTCCTTGACGATGATGCCCGAATCGACTCCGGTAGGGGGGAGAACGGCAGTGACGGCAGCTGCGGGTGCAAACGGCGCGAAGAGTTTCAAACCAAGCGCTTCCATTGCCGCGCGGGTCATGGCGGCGCAGGTTTCCGCATTGTTGATCAGCGCAACGCGGCCTGCCGCGAGGTCGCTGTCACCCTGGGCTGCGATGAAGTCGAGCGCGGCGGCAAGTCCGGCAATCAGCGAAACGGCAGGCGTATATGCCGACTCCGCCTTGTGCGCATTCTTGCGCTCCTTGCGCAGGTCAAAGTAATAGCGCGGGTTGAGCGAGATGTCCATGGAGCTCCAGGCACGCTCGCTTACCGAAAGATAAGCAAGGCCGGGAGGGATCATCACTGCTTTCTGCGAGCCGCCGATCATAATGTCAACATCTCGATCTACGTCAAAGTGCGTTGTCCCCAGGCCGGTAATCGCGTCCACCACCAGCAGCGCGTCACTTCGCTTGCTGCGCAGCAACTCCGCCACGGCAGGCACACAGTGGCGCGCGCCGGTTGAGGTTTCAGTGGCTTGCATAAAGATGGCGCGATGTTCAATGCGGAGCGCCTTGGCAACTGCGTCCATGGAAAACGTCTCGCCGTAGGGTACTGAGACTACGTCCACATCACAGGAAAACGCGCGGCCCAGCGCCGTCCAACGCTCGCCGAACTTACCCGCCGAGAGCACCAGAATGCGGTCACCGGGCGAGGTGATGTTGCTGACCGCCGCCTCCATCGCTCCTGTGCCTGACGACGCGAGCAGCAGCACGTCGTTCTGTGTGCCGACAAAGACTTTCAGATCGGCGAGCACGCGCTCAAACAGCTTGCGAAACTCGGGGGTGCGGTGGTGCATGTCGGCGGCAGCCATGGCAAACTGCGCGGCGGGCAGCAGCGGCGTAGGGCCGGGGGTAAACAGGCGCGTCTTGCGGATCATGTGGACCTTTCAGGGGTTTA
>CAXSHS010000035.1:0-26194 GCA_964237325.1 uncultured Acidobacteriaceae bacterium
GCTCTCGGCTATCGGAATCGCAGGCATGGACCGCCTCGTTCAGCACAATGTGCTGGCTACCTCGGGCCGTGCGGTTGAGGCAGCGGGCGATGTCAATACGCTGCTGCTCGACAAGACGGGCACGATCACCATCGGCAATCGCCAGGCTTCAAACTTTGTGCCTGCGCCGGGTGTCGAGCCGCAGCAGCTTGCCGATGCCGCGCAGTTATCTTCGCTTTCTGATGAAACGCCCGAAGGCCGTTCGATCGTCGTTCTGGCAAAGGAGCAGTACGGGCTGCGCGGGCGCGAGCTTGCCACGCTGCACGCGGACTTTGTCCCCTTCTCCGCCACGACCCGTATGTCGGGCATTGACCTTGAAGGCCGCTCCATTCGCAAGGGTGCGGTAGACGCTATCGCGGGCTACCTGCAAAGCCACGGCACGCAACTGCCGGTGCAGGTACGTGCTTCCGTCGAAGAGATTGCGCGCTCCGGCGGTACCCCGCTGGTAGTGGCTGAAAATGGCCGCGCGCTGGGCGTTATCCATCTCAAGGACGTGGTGAAGGGCGGCATGCGCGAGCGTTTCGATCAGCTGCGCGCCATGGGTATCCGCACCGTTATGATCACCGGCGACAACCCGTTGACTGCGGCTGCGATTGCGCGTGAGGCCGGGGTCGACGATTTTCTGGCAGAAGCTAAGCCTAAAGACAAGATGGACCTGATCAAGCGTGAACAGGCCGAGGGCAAGCTGGTCGCCATGACCGGCGACGGTACAAACGACGCTCCGGCGCTGGCTCAAGCCGATGTGGGTGTTGCCATGAACTCCGGCACGCAGGCGGCCAAGGAAGCCGGCAACATGGTCGATCTCGACTCGAACCCGACCAAGCTCATCGAGATTGTCGCCATCGGCAAGCAGCTGCTTATGACTCGCGGCGCGCTTACCACCTTCTCCATCTCGAACGATGTGGCGAAGTATTTTGCGATCATCCCAGCCATGTTCGCCGGGGTGTTCCCGGTACTTAATGCGCTCAACATCATGCACCTGCACAGTGCGCACTCGGCCATTCTGTCCGCAATTATTTTCAACGCGCTCATTATCGTGGCCTTGATCCCGCTGGCTCTACGGGGCGTTGCATACCGGCCGTTGTCGGCAGCCGCGTTGCTGCAACGCAATCTGCTGGTATACGGGCTCGGCGGCATTATTGTGCCATTTATCGGGATTAAGCTCATCGACCTGCTGATCACCGCGTCCGGGCTGGCTTAATCAGACCGGCCTGAAAGGTACTGCCATGGCACTTAGAAAGCTTTTTATCACCTCCGTGCTGTACACCGTTGTAACGGCTCTCATCCTCGGCATCGGCTATCCCTTGCTGATCACCGGCATCGCTCACCTGCTGTTTCCGCGACAGGCCAATGGGGAACTCATCACCCGCAACGGGCAGCTTACCGGCTCACAGCTTATCGGCCAGCCTTTTACCGGGCCCGGCTTCTTTCATAGCCGCCCATCGGCTGCCGGTACCGGCTACGATGCTTCCTCATCGTCCGGCTCCAATCTGGGTCCATCCAGCAAAGCCCTCGCAGATCGCGTTGCTGCCGGCGTGAAGACGGAACAGCAGGATTCCGGCCCTGTACCGATTGATCTCGTAACCGCCTCCGCTTCAGGCCTGGACCCGGATATTTCCATCGCTGCCGCGCTTTACCAGATTCCACGTGTAGCCGCTGAGCGCAAGCTTCCTGCCGCGCAACTGCGTACGCTGGTAGAGAGGCACATCACACCGCGCCAGCTCGGCTTACTCGGTGAGCCGCGCGTGAATGTTCTGGCACTTAACTTGGCTCTTGCAGACTTGAAGCCCTAGTAAAGCTTGGTTAGAACGTCTGACTGCAATCCCTTGTTACTATCGACACCATGAAGGTTGAGTACCAACTGCGTTCTGCGTACAGTGGTTTGGTGTCGCCCTTGGGGCACTAGCTGTCAAAAGGTGTCGCGGAATGAAGTTGTCTCTGGTAGTCGCGTCGGTGGAACGTACTGTCGAGCTGCAGCACTTGCTCAAAGCGTTCTCAGCGCAGACTTTCCGGGACTTTGAAGTCATTATCGTCGATCAGAACGCGGACGACCGACTCCTGCCGATCGTGGCGCACTACAGCTCCTGCTTTCCGGTACGCCATATTCGTTCGGCAATATGCAACTGCTCGCATGCTCGTAACATCGGCCTCCAGTCAGCTGTCGGCGAGATCGTCGGATTCCCTGATGATGACTGCATGTACCAGGAAGACACTATGGGTCGCGTGGTGCACTCGTTCGAGATGCATCCGGAATGGATAGTCCTCTCCGGCAATGCCATATCGCCGGTCGGTCAACGGATCAATGGACGCTGGAATGCAGAGTCTTGCCGTATTGATGAGAAAACCGTATGGACTACGGTGATGGGCTTTACGGTCTGGATGCGAACGGATGCGGCTCGTGAAGTCGGAGGCTTTGACACGGCGATTGGACCGGGAACGCCGTGGGGATCGAGCGAAGAGCCGGACCTGGTACTCCGCCTGCTTGCCAAAGGCTATTACGGCTACTACGATGCTTCACTCGGAGTGCTGCACCCGGATAAAACGATGTCGGCCCAGGCGATTGCACGGGCCTTCCTGTACGGTGCGGGCATGGGCCGTGTGCTGCGTAAGCATTCCCTGGGACCCAGCATTAGTCTGCCTTACTTCATCCGCCCTATAGGGGGAGTTGTGGTGAGCTTGCTGCGAGCGCGGTTGCTGCACGCACACTACTACTGGAGCACTTTTTGGGGCCGCCTCACCGGGTACATGGCCGCCCCCACTCGATAGGTAACTCTCATTCTTTCCCTTTGAGGACGTTCCACAAGATTCAAGATGGCAATGTGCGGCTTTTCCCAATGGAACCACGATGTGTGATGCGGCTTCAGCTATGTCCGAGGGAGATACTCTAGCTTGGCCGGTTTGCTTCCTGCGACACCGGCAGAAACCTGCCGGCCATTGTGCGCAGCTGCGTGCGCTCAGTATGGGTGAGCGAGCGCCACACTGCTGCCATCAGCAGCAACGTACCTGCAAGAGAAACCACAGGTACCAGTACCGTACCCTGCACCAGGGCCACCGCAAACAACGTGCCGACAGCGCTAAGCATCGGCAGCAGTACACCGACAGCTACCTGCCGTACAGGGCGGTACAAGCGCTGCGCCAGGTACATGCGAACAATCAGGTCGATGAGGCAGCGCAGTGTCCAGGCAACTGCCGCACCCTCGATGCCGGTGGTCCGCACCAGGAGCGCCAGGACTGGAATGTACAGAAATATTTCCAGGATGGAGAACTTGGCATTCACGCTTGCTTTGCCGATGCCGTCGAGCAGTCCGGCCACCACACTATCGACGCTGTTGAGCAGGATGCCGACACCGAGCCAGCGCAGCACCACCGTGGCGTGCGCGGCGAAGTCAGCCCCAAGCCACAGGTTAAGCACCCAGTGACTAAGCGCGACACAAAGCAGGCAAGCAGGAAACAGCGCCGCAGTGACCGTGACCAGGCTTCGGCGGAACAGCGACTGTGTATTACCGGGATCTATGCGGTAGGAGGCGGCCATGGCGGGATAGGCTGTGTTCATAATCGCAACCGGGATGATGGAGAAGCGAAGCACGAGATCAAGCGGAGTGGAGTAGTAGCCGGTCGCGGCTGCTGACAGGACGGAGGCGATGATGAACCGGTCTACGTAGGTCAGGATGGGCCAGGTGATGTTAGAGGCGGTCATCCAGCCGCCCATGCGCAGCACCGGCGGTAGCTGCTTCAGCTCAACGCGGGCTGTCCTAAGCTCCGGCATAACCCGCACACAGATGCGCCAGTAAGCAAACGTCATGACAACGCGGCACCCCACCAGCACAGCCAGCACGGCAACCAGACTGTTAAAGACGAAGAGGATCGCCAGCGGGCCGATATAGTACATGGCCATGATTGGGATATTGACCAGATTTGCCGAGCGGAACTCCTGGTAGGCCGAGATGACACCCCAAAGCGCTGAGTTCAAGATGACAAGCGGCGCGGCAAGGCACAGGACATAGAGCGAATTCTCAACCTCATGCTCCAGGTTTGTCGGGATGTGTAGCCCTTTCGTAACCCATACATGCGCGAGCGCCGCCATGGTGATGCCGCCGATGCAGCCAAGCACTGTCAGGGCCATAATGCCGGTGCGCGCCAGCGTCGCGGCTTCGGTGGTGCGGTGTTCCGCAAGCAGTTCAGACACAGTGCGGGTCAACGAACGGCCGATGCCAAAGTCGAAAATGCTAAAAATGCCGACTAGGCTGAGCGCAATGGTAAACACACCCCAGCGGCTGGGACCCAGATCGCGCACCAGGTAAGGCGTAGTAAGAATGGCCACAAGAAGCGGTCCGGCTCGACCGACCAGGTTCCACATGGCACTCTTCGCTACCGTTCGTATATTGCTGCGCGAGCGTACGGCCTCCGCCTGCGCTTCGGTCACAGGTGTGCTCCCTGTTGTGCTCATACTTCCCTTCAACGGTAAAGCGTTTGGGCAAGTTCAGCCCTCACTGAGAAAAGCAAGTGGTCGCATGCCTCACAGCATCCTTACCTTCGCACCTTCCGGTTACCCCTGCAAAAAAACTTATACGGTACTGCTCATTTTTTTCGTTACCAATGGGAAGATTGTCTAGCGACAGCAGGAACAAACTAGATATTTTCATACCGGCGCGTGCTGCCGGCCTGTACATGGAAAAGGACTATGATGCCGATGGTGGATAGCGCCTCCATTCCGATTCGGAACAGACCTTCAGGCCCAGCTGCCAATTTAAGTGTTGCTATCGGCATTGCCACTCGCGGCCGCCCTGACACTTTGAAGCAGACTCTGGCTGACCTTGCGCTGCAAACCCGACCTGCGGAGAGCACCTATGTGGCCTACTTTGATCCTTGCGACATTGGGAATGCGCCGCTGCTGTTCCCCCAGGTTCGTTTTCTCCAGGGCTCCGGCGGATCTTGCGCGCAGCGCAACCACTTGCTGGACGCAGCGGGCGATCGCTACGGCTTGATTTTCTTCATGGACGACGACTTCTATCTGCACCGTGACTACCTGCTGCGCATAGAACAGACTTTCTTGAGCGACTCGCTCATTCTTGGCGCGACCGGTGAGGTCATAGCCGATGGAGCCGTTGGGCCTGGGCTTACCACGGATTATGCCCGCGAGAGGCTGCGTCAGATCGGTGCCGTGCCTAGCTTGACCCAACGCGAACCCCAGCCGGCCTTCAACACGTACGGCTGCAACATGGCATTTCGCGTGTCTGCCCTGCAGGAGCATGGAATACGGTTCGATGAGGATCTTCCCATTTACGCCTGGTTTGAAGATGTTGATTTTTCCCGGCGGTTACTGCCCTACGGCAAGCTGGTTATGGTGCCTGGGGCGCAGGGGATTCATCTCGGTATCAAACAGGGCCGTACTTCGGGCAAGCGGCTGGGATACTCGCAGGTAGCCAATCCTATCTATATGGCCCGCAAAGGCACACTACCTTGGCTAGCCGCAATTAAGGGTATCTGCCGACATGTTTCAAAAAACTTGCTGCTCAGTGTGCGTCCGGAGCCATATGTGGACCGCCGTGGGCGCGTCCGGGGCAACTTGCTTGCTTTGTGGGAACTGTTGCTTGGTCGCATGCGGCCGAATCGCATCCTGCAGCTCCCCTGAGGTTGTATATCTCCTAGTGGGAAGAATATTTGGTAGCTTACAGGCTGGAGCGGCAGGGTCAGCGGAACGCGGCTGGACACCTGATAGGCATGCGTCTGCAAGATCGGGCTACCTTCCCTGACTCCCTGCAGTAACTTTGCCTGAATACAGGAGTTGTTGTGTCCACATCCTTCCATGCCGTTCCCAGTGAGCCCGCGACAGCCACGAGCCCCAGACCGAGCCTAGCTGTCGGCATCCCTACCCGCGGCCGCCCGATCATTCTGCGGGAAACAATCCAAGACCTACAGCAGCAAACCCGTCAGCCGGATGCCATTTTTGTGGCTTATTACGAACCTTCCGATGTCAGCAATGCACAGGAGATGTTCCCTGAGGTGCACTTTATCCAGGGTTCCGGGACAGGCGGCTCCTGCGCGCAGCGCAATCGCCTGCTGGAGGGTGCGGGTGAGCAATTCGATTTTATTTTCATCATGGATGATGACTGCTACCTCCATCGCGACTACCTCCTGCGTGTCGAGCAGACGTTTATCACGGATGTGACGGTCGTCGGGCTTACCGGCAGGATTCTGCTGAACGGAGCAAAAGGCCCGGGTGTGCCGGGCGAGTATGCCCGTTCCTTGCTAGAGGCGATCTCTGCTGTGCCCACGCTCGCTGAGCAGCCCCCACTCGCTGCCTTCAATACAGATGGTTGCAACATGGGATTTCGTATGAGTGCCATTCGCGCCGCCCATCTTCGCTTCGATGAGCAAATGCCGGGATATGCCTGGTACGAGGATATTGACTTCTCTCGAAGGCTATTACCTTATGGAAGGCTGGTACTGGTACCTGGGGCACAGGCGGTGCACCTCGGTGCCAAAGTAGGTAAAACCTCGGGTCGACGCTACGGCTACTCGCAGGTGGCAAATCCGATTTATCTGGCGCGCAAAGGTACATTTCCGTGGCCGAACGCATTCCGGAGCATCCTGCGAAACACAGCCGCAAACCTGCTGCACAGCATTCGACCGGAACCATTTATTGACCGACGCGGGCGGCTCAGGGGCAATTTACTGGCATATGGAGACCTATTGCGTCGGCGTTTGCGTCCCGACCGTATCCTGCAACTCTAAAAACATCGCAGCTATGTATGGGCACCGCAGGGTGTAATAAAGGTAGCACTTTTCAAATCGTGTAAATATTTCACGATCGTTGCATAAGCTTGTCAATTCTGTAAAGGGAGCAAGACCTAATAGTAACTACTTAAACCATAAGTATTGAATCAACAATGCCATTTCGGGTCATAATCACACACAAGCATTTGCTTGGCATTTCCCAGTTTGGTACGCTGCAAGCATCATTACTAAAAGGTAGAAGTTTCATGCTGAGGTGACTCAAGATTGCTTGAGTCACCTCCTATGGCCGATGGTAGAGTTCGTGTAGTTCGCTGCCACCGGTGGAATTTACCTTGTTTCTGAAAGAGATAAATTGCAAAAGTGACAAAAATTCATAGCGGCTTCAGGCAAGATCGCCGCTTCACGTTCACCCTGGCAGGAATCGCAGAAGCGGATTCTCTCAGCACAACTGAAGAGCTCCAAAATTGTTCCTGGATGCCGCTTCTGGAAGCCAACATGATACCGCCCCGTTTGCCGCGACTCGCTGTCCAAGGAAGCTCAACACGCGGCTATGCCTTTGATAAACGCGTACCCTTCTCTGCCTGCCTCATATGCTTTGCTGCCTTGATTTCTACTGCCCCGCTGTTCGCGCAGAACGCAGAAACAGAAAATGCTGCACCTTCCCTTGCGCTTGCGCCAATGAATGCAGTCACAGACGTACTCCCTTCACAAAAACTTGGCGCGGATGATCTGCTGCAAATCCTTGTACCGTATTGCCCGGAACTTTCACACTCCTTCCGCGTCAGTTCAGATGGCACTCTGGCGTTGCCGCTGCTGAAACAACGTATCCAGGTCGCCGGCCTTGAACCGTCTCAAGTTGAAAATAAGATAGCGGCTGCACTAGTCAATGAGCAAGTACTGACCGAACCTACAGTCAACATTTCAGTTCTCGAGTATCGATCCAGGCCAGTGAGTGTGGTGGGCGCGGTCAATCGTCCGCTTACTTTCCAGGCCACAGGAGACACCACACTGCTCGATGCACTGGCCAAAGCAGGCGGCCTTTCAGCTAATGTAGGACCTACCATTACGGTTACCCATCGCGGTCAGTTAGCTGACGGCACTCTGCACGTTACCGTGCAGTCCATACCGGTACGCGGGCTGATTGACTCCACTGACTCGAAGTTGAACGTAAAACTTACGGGCAATGAGGAGGTGCGAGTGCCCGAGGCAGGCCACATCTTTGTTGCAGGCAACGTCAAGAAGCCGGGAAGTTTTGCCATGCAAGACAATGCGGACACTACCGTGGTGAAGGCGCTTGCGCTCAGCGAAGGGCTACAAGCCTATAGCGCCAAACTTGCCTACATCTACCGCCAGCAGGGTGCTGGGCATGCGCGTCAAGAAATTACCGTACCGCTCAAGGAGATCCTGGCCCGCAAGGCGCCTGATGTTGTGCTTGAGTCTGACGACATTTTATATGTGCCCGAAAACGGAAATGAACGAATGACCGCGAAGGTGCTTGCCGGCTTGGCCGGCTTCGGCACCCAGGCTGGTGCCGGCTTGCTGATCTACCACTAGAAAGAATTTTTGTTTGTGGATTGAGAACACTTTCTACTTTTTTGAGCGTGGTCCCTCTTCAGTTCCGCGCTCCTGCCGATATACAGAAGAGCTAACGTTCACACGAGGGTCTCCATGCCGTCCGTCTACAACAAGCCGAAGATTTTGCCCGCCGGGAGCAACAATCAGTTACTAAGCTACACTCCCGCGCCACAAGGGTATGGCCAGGAGCCTGAAGAGCTGCTACCCATGCACCACTACCTATGGCTGCTACGACGCGCCTGGTGGAAGATCGCTATTGCCGTTGTTGCGGTAACGGTACTAACCGGCATCGGCTGCTTTGTTGTCACACCGGTCTATGAGGCGACCGCTCGCATTACGGTCGATAACAAGGTGCCTTCCTCTGCCATCGGGCAGGAGGCTGCTGCGCAAAGCACAAGCGACGTCGAAGAATTTTTGACTACGGAGATGGATTTGATCCAGTCCGATGCAGTGTTGCGACCTGTCGCCGAGGAGTACCACCTGCTGCCGAAGAACAAAACTGGCCAGCAAGAACTGCCGACCAGTTCGGTGACGCTCAAAAACCTGACTGTGACGCACCCGGCCAGCAGCTTACTCCTCAAGATCACATATCGCTCGCACAATGCGCAGCAGGCGGCAGACGTGGCCAACGCGGTGGCGCACTCCTACATCGACGAACTGACCGAAACGCGCGTGCGCAATTCGATGAACATGGGCGGCTTCATGGAGAAGCAGCTTGATGGCTTGAAAGACCAGATGAACACGAGCGCAGCCGCGCTGGCCGAGTACCAACGCAAACTGGGCGTGATCGACCCCGAACAGCAGACCAGCATCCTGGCTTCCCGCGTGGCGCAGCTTAACACTGAGTACACCGAAGCTGAGAATGACCGTATCCGCAAGCAGACTGCCTACCAAGGTGTGCAGGCAGGCAACCCTGCAGCAATCGAGATTTCAACGCAGGCTGATCAGCTGAGCAGACTACAGGAAAAAGTCGGGCTGGCAGAGCAGAAGATGGCTGAAATCAAGACGCACTACGGCCCAAACTA
Source organism: uncultured Acidobacteriaceae bacterium (assembly GCA_964237325.1). GTDB lineage: Bacteria > Acidobacteriota > Terriglobia > Terriglobales > Acidobacteriaceae > EB88. The sequence goes on from CAXSHS010000035.1 coordinate 9,378, forward strand.
CGCACCCTACAAAGAAGCAGCCAATGAGTTGACCGAGGTCACGCGCGAGTACAACGCGGCACGGCTCGAAGTCGGCAAGCGCATCCAGACCGACTACTCGCAGTCAGCCAGCCACGAGAAATTGCTGCGCGAGGCAATGAATGAGGCCAAAGGAGAAGCCGACAAGCTAAGCGTCAGCTCCGTTCAGTACAGCCAGCTGAAGCGTGATGCCGAGGCGAACAAAACTCTTTATAACGAGCTGTTCCGCAAAATCAAGGAAGCAGGTATCAATTCCGGCTTTGAGAACAGTGCCATTCGCATTGCCGATGAGGCACGGCCTGAGACTTCTCCGGTATTTCCGAAGAAGAGCATTTTCATCTTTCTCGGTTTCTTCCTTTCGGCTGTGTTCTCCATTGCTGCTGTGCTGATCGCCGATCTGCTGGATAAGAGCGTGCGCGATCCGGAACAAGCGCGACGTAGGCTCAACATCGAGGTGCTGGGTGTGCTGCCAGACGTGCACCATTTGAAACCTGCCGGTCGGCAGCTGATGCTTGAAGGCGGCGACGGCGTTATCTCCAATCGCAAAATGGACCCGATTGATTGGAGCCGCTCGCAGGACGCCTACACCGAAGCTATTCGCACCATGCGGTCGCTGGTGCTGATGGAGCGTACGCGCGAGCCTCTGCGCTCGCTGCTGGTAACCAGTGCCTTGGCCGGTGAGGGCAAAAGCACATGCACTGCCCATATGGCCATCGCGCATGCCCTGCAAGGTCGCAAAACACTACTTATCGATGCCGACCTACGCCGACCCTCGCAGCACAACCATTTTGCGCTTGGCAACCAGGAGGGCCTGTCAGAGATCATTCTGGAGTCACGCAGTATCAGTGATGTGCGCCATGAGATCCACGGCATTGACAACCTGCACGTAGTCACTGCCGGACACTTGTTCCAGAAGGCTTCGCATCTGGTGGGCACATGGATGCCGAACCTGCTAAATGAAGCAGTCAAGGACTACGACCTGGTCGTTATCGATGCACCGCCGATGCTGGGCTTGGCTGAGCCAATTCAGATTGCCTGCGCCGCGGACGGAGTCATCCTGATTACTCATGCGGGCCAAACCAACCAGGAGGCAGTGGCCGCAGCACTCGGCACTCTGAAACGGCTCGATGTGAATGTACTAGGCCTAGTGCTGAATAAGGTACGCCGCGAGATGAGCTCTACTTACCAGCACTACGGCGTGTATGCGCAGTACAACGACGAACATGCTTTGAGCGCGAGCTAATGATGATGACAACAGCGGGAACCAACGCCGTACCGGACATCGTCGAGGGAACAGGTGCGCATACGAGCACCAACCCGGCATACGTGGTTAATGCGCGCTTTCTCGCCCATCGCGTCACCGGCATTCAACGGTACGCGCGCGAGATCGCTTCGCGGCTAACCGGCTTCCCGGCAATGCTCACTCCTGCTAACGGCAAGGGCTGGCGCGGCCATCTCTGGGAGCAAGCGGTTCTGCCCAGGCTTGCAGGAGGTCAGCTTCTATGGAGCCCTTGCGGAGCGGGGCCTCTCTTCTACTCCCGCCAAGTCGTCACCTTCCACGACCTGTTCCCGATTGAGCACCCGGAATGGTACTCAAAATCTTATGCGGCCTGGTACAGCCTGATGTTTCATCGGCTTGCGGCGCAGGCCGTACATCTGATCGCAGTCTCGGCTTATACCAAGGAACGCATTGTGCGCGTGCTGGGCCGTAACCCGGATGAGGTTACGGTGGTCCCGAATGGCCCTGCCGCTTCCACACGGCTTGTAAGCCCACTTGAAGCTTCACGCACGGGAGCAGTATTAGCCTTGCCCTCGCGCCGTTACATACTCTCGCTCTCCTCACTTGAAGCGCGCAAAAACTTGCCGTCCATCCTTGCCGCCTGGCGTATAGCGCAGTGCTCGCTGCCGGACAATGTGTGGCTGGTGCTAGCAGGTGCGCAAGCAGATGCCTCTGTGTTCGGCAGGCAGAATCTCTCGGCGATCCCTGCACGGGTGCACTTTACCGGATATGTTCCGGAGGAACACTTGGCTGGCCTCTACTCCGGCGCCTCGCTGTTCCTGTTTCCTTCCCTGGCTGAAGGATTCGGTTTGCCGCTGCTTGAGGCGATGAGCTGCGGCCTGCGCACAATTACCTCAAACAATAGCTCGCTGCCCGAGGTAGGCGGCGCTGCTGCTATCTACATCGACCCGTGCAACGTCCGAGAGATCGCCGACGCCATCCTGCGGCACCTGCCCCATACCAATGCCGCGACTTCTCCGTTTGCTCCGGCGCTAGCGCAGGCGGCCCGTTTTAGCTGGCACGATGCCGCACGGACTACGGAAGAGGTACTGCTGCGCGCCACTGCTGCACAGCGCGTTAAAACTCCCGCTAATGAGCGCCGCTGGAGTATGGCATGAGGCCGTTAGAGCATGGCGTAAAAAAGGCACCGACATCACTGCGCTTCGCACTCGTCCATGACTGGCTAACCGGCATGCGCGGCGGCGAGAAGGTGCTTGAAGTGCTCTGCCGCTTGTACCCGGATGCACCTCTTTGGACGCTCCTGCACAACAAAGGCTCAGTCAATGCGAATATAGAAAACAGGCCGATCTACACCAGCTTGCTGCAGCGTATGCCGCAGGCGGCCAAGCGCTACCGCTCATACCTGCCTTTGTTTCCGATATTCGCTGAAACCAACAAGGCGCACGGGGTTGACGTAGTGATCTCGACCTCACACGCCGTGGCTAAATCCATGGTTTACAGGCAGGCAGGGCAGCATGGTAAACGGCCATTGCACATCTGCTACATACACACTCCCATGCGGTACGTGTGGGACCTCTTTGATGAGTATTTCGGCCCCGCGCGAGTTGGTGCCTTTGCATCACGTTTTTTCTTTGCTCCGATTGCGCGTACCCTGCAGCGTTATGACCGCGGTACAACCGGCCGTGTCGACCTGTTTGTAGCCAATTCTTCCTACGTGGCAGAGCGGGTACGCCGCATCTACGGTCGCGAAGCCGCCGTGCTGCCGCCGCCGGTCGATGTGGAACGTTACGCAGCTACGATGCGCGAACCGGGCGATAGCTACTTAGTAGTTTCGGCACTAGTACCCTACAAGCGCGTGGATCATGCGGTACGCGCCTGCGCCTCCCTCGGCCGCAAGCTGGTTGTGGTGGGACGTGGTCCGGAGGAAGCCCGTCTGCGCGCACTGGCCCTGGAATTAGGTTTGCAGGTCGAGTTCACTGGCTTTGCGTCCGACGAGCAACTGGGCCACTACTACCGCAAAGCTCGGGCACTGCTGTTTCCCGGGGTTGAAGACTTCGGTATCGTGCCGGTCGAGGCAATTGCCTGCGGCTGCCCGGTACTGGCGTTAGCCGAAGGCGGCGTACTAGATTCCATGACGCCCGACACGGCAGTTTTCTTTCATGAGCCGACGCCGGAAGCTCTTAAGCGAGCAATGCTGCAGTTTGAGGCACGCTCCGAGGATTTCAAACCTGCAACCCTGCGTGCACGCGCGGCTGATTTTTCTGAGGCGCACTTTGTCACGCGTTTTACAGAAATTATTGCGAAGGCCATCGCAGCCGATCCAAACTTCAATCGCCAGGCAAGCAGCTTTACAGAGATGCTGCAAAACCAAAAGAGCGATGGGGATACTACGACGCAAGCAGTTACCCATTCTGAACATGCTGCGCTACTGCCGTAGTTAACCGCGGAAACCTGTTCTCTTCCGCTTGTACGCCCTGGTTGCCATACCAAGGCGCTCACTACTGAAAGCCGAAAGACATGGGAGACCGGCCTATGAGCACTGTGACCACGCTAGCTTCACCCTATAGCGCAACAGCTGACATCCCGGCGATTGCCTGTAACCGGACGCTCACCGTAGCGGCGCTGGTCGCAGCCGATCTTGCTGCGGTACTATTCGCAGGTTGTGTCGCAGTTTCGCTGCGCTTTGTCTTTCATGGCCACTTCAGCCCGGCGGCTTATGCCACGCTGCTGCCCGCGCTGCCTCTGTTTTTCCTGGTCTTTTCTGCGCTCGATCTCTATCCGGGCATTGCGGCCAACTCCATCGATGAATTTCGCAAGATGATGCACGCTGTCACACTCGGCTACCTACTGCTGATTGTGTCCACATTTTTCATCAAAGTAGGCGGCCACTACTCACGCATCGCTTTTATATTGGCCTGGTTGCTGACGCTCGCCCTTGTGCCCATGAGCCGCCGCGCAGTGCGCTCCTTTGGTGCCCGTCAATCATGGTGGGGCGTACCCACGGTAATCTTCGGGGCAAACCATACCGGCGAAGCCATGCTCAAGATCCTGGCTGACCAGCCAACTCTGGGTCTGCGACCGATTGCTTTGCTCCATGAGCACACTTTGCCCAAGCGCCCCAAGGTACCAGGTGACTTGTTTACTGGAGAGTTTAAGCATGCCGAGGCATTAGCAGCTCGCAATCGTGGCTGCTACGCCATCCTGGCCCTACCGGAGTTGCGTGCCACGAAGCTTGAGGAAGTACTGAATGAGTACTCACACCACTTTCACCATGTGCTGGTGATTCCGGACGTTGCCGGCATGTCAAGCCTCTGGGTTTCCGCTAAAGATTTAGGCGGAATGCTGGGCCTGGAAGTCAAACAGCGTCTTTCACAGATAATGCCCCGCCTGCTCAAGCGCTGCTTTGACCTTTTAGTCGTCGGGACGCTCAGCCTCAGCATCCTGCCCATGCTCCTGCTACTTATTCTGGGCGTGCGCCTCAGCTCTCCTGGCCCTATCTTCTATGGGCAGCGCCGCATTGGCCGGGGACACAACCTGTTTACTGCCTGGAAGTTCCGTTCCATGGTCATGAACGCGGATGAAGTTTTAGAGCAGCACCTGGAGCGTGACCCTGCACTGCGCGCCGAATGGGAGCGCGACCGCAAGCTGAAGCGCGACCCCCGCGTAACGGCAATTGGACGCATCATGCGCAAGACCTCGCTCGATGAGCTACCGCAGCTTTGGAATGTGTTGTGCGGTGAGATGAGCCTGGTAGGACCGCGACCCATCGTGATGGCTGAAGTGGACCGGTATGGCCGACGCTACCAACACTATCGGCGTGTGACCCCTGGTATTACCGGTCTATGGCAAATTTCAGGCCGCAACAATACAACCTATGAACGTCGCACGGAGATTGACGAGTACTACGTTCGTAACTGGTCCGTGGCGATGGATCTGTACATCCTGTACCGGACGATCAAGACTGTATTGTTCACCGAAGGTGCATACTAGGCATCTTTCGTCCCGATATTAAAAAGAAGAAAGCCGGCGATGACTGCTTCAACACTCCCCTTACTTGTTTTGATTGCGTTTCTATGGTGGAAAACAAAAGGCGAGCTGCTGCCAATCATCCTGTTTACGTCGATTTTCGATGCTGCCTCAGCGCTCAATGTAGCCGGATCGCCGATTTCACCATGGATTCTTGCGCTAGTCATCTGCCTGCCGGCAAAGATCCTATCTCGACGCATGCGGTGGAAGTCGATTCCCGAACTTAACCGGCCGGCATTCCTTACGTTGGTTGCCTTTATTGCCTACGCGCTGTTCTCGTCTGTTGCCTTCCCGTTCCTGTTCCACGGTATCCTGGTCAGCAATGCGCGCAACGGTAACAACCAGCACTTGGCCTGGACGTTTAGCAATTTTGCGCAGCCCTGCTATCTCCTGGCAGCCTTCACTCTATACCTCATCGGCATTCATAGCACACGTGAGCAGCTGCGTCTCGCAGTCGTCTGGTACATCCGCGCCTGCATCTGTATTGCCTGCTTCTCCATGTACCAGCTCGCGAATGCAATACTGCATGTGCCATTTCCTTCAGCTATTCTTTATAGCAACACGACCCACGTTATCTTCGGTGCCTATAAGATCAGCGGCGTGTGGCGGCTCAACTCCACTCTTACAGAAGCTTCCGCCGCTGCGTTTTACCTCTCGGTCGGTTTGGCGCTACATGGCTGGCAGCTGGCCACACACCGCATCCGCTGGCAGCCCGCTGCAACATTTCTTCTGATGCTTACCGCCTTGGTACTGACGGTCTCTTCAACGGGTTACGCCTGTCTGGTGGTGCTTGCAGTGGGGGGTGGTTTGCTGTTCCTTCGTTACAGTTTCCGGCGCCAAGCTGCCGCTCCGATCAAGGTGCTACTTCTACTCGCCATTCTTGCCACGGCAGTGCCGCTGCTGCTGCTCAGCAATGTAGGTCCGATCATTGGAAAGGTATTTCAAACTGTACTGGTCGATAAGAAAGGCACCGATTCCTACCGGGATCGCACCATGCTGAACACATTGGCGTTACAGACCTCACGCGACTCCTACTACTTTGGAGCCGGCTGGGGCAGTGTACGCGCTTCAAGCCTTGCCTGCTCACTGATGGGCAATGTAGGTATCCCCGGCGTCCTGCTATTCACACTGGCACTGCTGCAAATGCTAAGGCCGCTGTTGCAACCGCGGCGCTACGCGCGCTTCGATATGTTTGAGCGTTCCCTGTTTGCGCTTGCCATTGTCATCCTCGCGCATCTCATAGCCGGCTCTGACCCCATTGCTCCGATTCTTTGGGTTCTATTCGCAGTCGCAACTGCTTCGAAACCTTGGCGCCTTGCGGAAGCTCCTGTTTCTCCCCGCTACAGAGAGCTGTCCACGGGCCGTTCTGTGCTCGTTCCACAGCCTTAGAATTATTAATTTTGATGAGCGCCATAAACCACGTTAGCTTTTTAGGCGCGGCAACTTCTACTTAACTGCAGGAAGCTTTTGCGCGCGCATGAAGTAATCCCTGCGTAGACCCTGTGCCACTTACTCACTTGCTTAGTAAGAATTACTTACGTGAGCTTTCTTTACATGGGCAAAAGTGGAACGACATAGAACCTAAGTAATGTGTTCTCAACTACTTCTGAGCTTTCTGCTCTTGGAGAATTTGTTCCTCCACAGTTAGGATTTGGGAGAGTCGATCCAATCCATGCGACAAAGCAAGTTACATTGCACCTTGCTTTGAGCCTTGAAGGAATCCATGCCGCGTATTTCTCTTTTGAAAGCTACCTGTCCTTTCGCTGCTTCTCTCACCTCGCTCGCTTTCGTCGCATGCTCGCACACTGCTGCTCTTGGGCAACAAACCATCCCTTCCATGCCGTTGGCAACGTTTCAGAACACCATGGGTGTCAACACGCACATCGAATATACCGATAGCAAATATGCCGATGCGGACGCGGTTCTCAGCGATTTGCAATACGTCGGCATCCACAATTTACGTGACTTCATTCCAGATCCAGTCAAGTGGCTACCTCAGGGCCAGGCTTTGGCAGCGATGCAGATGCTTGCAGCCAATGGTATGAAGTTCGACTTCGTTGTAGATTGCAACACCGATTTTCCCACCTTGATGGGGCAGCTGGATAATTTGCTTCGTGCCTACCCCGGCATCGCAAATTCTGTTGAAGGACCAAACGAGATCAACAATTTTGCCTGCGGCGGGTCCACCAACAATGAGCCTGCGGCGGAAGCGCTCCAGCGCCGTATCTACAGCAGCATTCACAATGACCCGCTGGCAGCAGGCGTCCCGGTGTACTACCTGACCGGTGGGGCACCGATTAACTTGCAAACCAACCCTGGGCTGGCCGACGTGGCGAATACACACCCCTACCCACCGCACGGTCTCCAGCCTTTCGCACCTTTGCTTGAGGTTTTCCCGAGCGAGTTCACGATGTCAGGTCAGTACCGGAAAGCGGTCACGGAAACCGGCTATGCCACCTTGCCCTTTCCCCAGGATCAGGACGGCGTGGATGAGCCGGCGCAGGCGGAAATGATCCTGAATTCTTACTTCGATGGGGCCTCGGAAGGCATTGAGCATACCTACGAATACCAACTGCTGGACCCGTATGCCGACCCGGGAAATAATAACCCCGACAACAATTACGGCTTTTTCCATCTGGACAATTCACCGAAGATTGTCGCCTATGCCATGCATCACCTGGCTGAGGTGTTCCCACCCGACAGGCCGTCTCAGCAAGTTGCCGTTCATGCAAGTGTTACAGGGCTCCCGAACGGTACAGGCCACTCCCTGGCATTGACAGCGTCTGACGGCTCCATCGCCATCTTCATGTGGAATGAGCAGCCGGTTTGGAATCTCACCTCTCAGGCTTTGCAGCAGGTCACGCCGCTTCCTGTGCAGATCAGCATGCCCGGTTCATGGAATGTAAGCTACTTTACCCCTGCCGAGGATGTAACGACTCCCATGCAAGCAACCAACGGACAGTACAAAGCCTACGTAGCCTCCTATCCTACGGCAGTCATCTTCCGTAAGAAATAGCTAAAATGGAGAGGCCGTCCTCCAAGGCGGCCTCTGCTACATGCACCGTCGGTGATTTGCACTGTGAAAATAGTGAGGTATTTTGTAAGAGCAACATGGTATAGTTCGCCCACGCAGTTGCGAGGATTATAGTGGCGATCTCTGCTCACCCCTCGGCTGCCGATCCAGTGCAGCGGGAGCGTGGTGCCATGCATCAGGAAGAGGTCCACAGCCAAACTTTGCAGCCTTGCATCTTGCAGATCCACTCTTCGAGCGTTCAGGAAGAAGAATGCGGAAAATCGCCCGTGCACGAAGCGGGAAGCCCCTCCGCAATGAAGCCGACATCTACGCCGGTCAAAATCTTGATTGTGGATGATGAGCAGCTCATTGCCGATACTCTATCCCACATTCTAAATAAAAGCGGTTTTGCAGCAAAAGCCGTGTATAGCGGTGATGCAGCGCTTGCGGCCGTGCCCGAACTTTGCCCCGACATCGTGCTGACCGATGTTCGCATGCCGGGCCGTAACGGCATCGAGACCGGTATCCTCATCCGTCAGCAATGCCCGCAGGTGCGGGTGGTTTTATTTTCAGGCCAGTCCGGAATCAGCGACTTGATGCAAAAGGCTCTGCATGAAGGCTATGGTTTTGAACTCTGGCCCAAGCCCATTCATCCAAGGGAGTTGGTGCGACGCCTTCGCGAAGTACCAGCGACTTAACGAGATCTAACTTCTAAGTGGCCAGCGATCCCTGAATTGAGTTCTAACAACACATGCCCGGTACTAACCTGTTTTCAGTTCCGAATAAGCCATCTTTGCTCGGTTGTAAGGTCAGAAATAATATTTCTCGTCGACCCATTTGAAAGGAGCCGAAGGGCGGCGTCCTCGAAGCAGATACACATTTTTGTGCTCGAAGGGCATTGCCCACGGATTGTCCAAGCGACCGACAATCTCGACTGAGCGATATTTTCGCGCTATGGCTTCAGGAGAATCGTGAATCACTGCGATGCTGACTTCGGGATCGCAGCCGTGGGTACCCCAAAGCCAGTAATTGTTCTGCCCGCTTAAGGCCGGCGGAAGATGCAGGTTGTAATCCGCACCTTCGCGGGCACCGAGGAAATCGATGGCACCGGCTTCGCCGTAGTTATTACCGAAGATGCAGACACGTTTTTGATCTTGCGGTGAGAGCGATTGAAATGCTCCCAGAACGAGAGATACCTCCTGCTGCCATCCAAAACGATCCGCATAAAACTGCGGAAGCGGGCCTGTAGCTGCAGTCTCCATCTTGTCTCCATGCAGGTGTAACGCCGCGGTGTAGCGCACCCAGGTTGCAGGACGCAACACCGGTGAAGCCATCGGCAGGATGATGAGGCTCGTGATCAGTAAGACAGTTTCAAAGGTCGGAAAGGCAACGATGCGGCTGCGCTGCACGCCATGAGAGGCCGAAAACCGATGTTCCCACGCAATACCGCCGGCTGCGAAGTAAACAGGATAAATTGCGGCAAGGTAATAGTCTTTGGCGTGCAGAGTTAGCATGATAGTGAAGAAGAACAGGTAGGTAAGACCGAGCCAACGTCCGTCACGTATGGACCTTGCACGCAGGAGTGCTGCAATACCTGAAATCCATATCAGCGCGTTGACCGGCTGCATAGTGTTGAGTTGGGCCAGGAAGAACTGGACCGGATTCAGAACAATGGTCTTGTGTCCGCTCTGACCATTGCGAAGAAATTCAAGTGTCGGCCAGTGATTGTGGATTTGCCAAAGTACATTCGGCATTGCCACCAGGACCATGAGTGCGATACCGGCTGCAGCCCACCGCGAGCCGAGTATCCATCGCTGCGGTGTCAGCAGCAGACCTAACCCTACAGCAATCAGGAAGAAGGTCATAGACGGTTTGTTCAATAGACCTATCCCTGCGGATATACCAAAGACGAGCCACCAAAGTCGTCGGGAGTGGCCGCGCAGCATCAGTACGACGGCGAGCACACACGTCATCCAGAAGACCGGCTCGAAAGAGTTCATCGAGAGATAGCTGTTGGTGCCGATGTATTGCGGGCAGACGATCAGTCCGAACATGGCCAGTGCCTGTGCGGGACGTCCCGCGCCAAGCGCCCATGCGATGACGCCGGTAAGAAAAACAGCAGCGGCACCGGCGGCGGCTGAAAAGATGCGAATGGCGAATATCGAGTCTCCAAAGAGTATTTCGCCGAAACGCGCCTGCAACGCGACAATCGGCCCATGATCGACGTAACCCCAGGCCAGATGACGCCCGCAGGCAATGTAATAGAACTCATCGCGAAAGTAGCCGTAGCCCAGGTGCTCGGTCCACAACGTGAGAATGAAGTGGAACACTAGCTTGACGGCTGCGAAGAGCGCAGCCAAGCGCAGAGCTTGGCGCAGTGTCGAGTCGGCTGGATGAGCCGCAATGGTGGATGTCATAAGTCGTCACTGGGAGTACGCAAGTGGGTACCATGAGGTTCCTTTCGGGGCATGGTACGGTCCTGTTTGCCAGGGCAGCAGGGATCACTATACCGCCTGCGCGGCTTGCGGCCACTTCGTAGCAGCTCTTTGTTTCCCCTTACGCCACCGGCACGGACTTCACCAGATTGCGCGGGCTGTCCACATCGACACCGTGCGTCAACGCAACATAATAGGCAAATAGCTGTAGAGGCACCACTTCAAGCAGCGGCAGCAGGTGCTCCGGCGCGGCTGGTACTTCAATGATTTCATGTACCAGCCCGGCGATTTCAGAATCATCCTGGTTGACTATGGCAAGCACGCGCGCGCCCTGCTTCTTCAAGATGCCGAGCAGGTTCGCCGTACGGCCGTGCCGACGTATAGAGTCAGAGTCGTTTGGATCGAAAGCGGCCAGCACCACTAGCGGCACCGCGTCGCTCACCAACGCATTAGGCCCGTGCAGCACCTCGCCTGCCGGGTAGCCTTCAGCATGCACGTAGGAGCTTTCCTTTAGCTTCAGCGCACCTTCGCGCGCCAGCGGGTAGTGCACGCCTCGACCCAGGAACAGGTAGCTGTTCGCGTCTGCAAACGCCTGCGCGCAGACCTCTGCGCGCTCTGCCCAGCCATCGAGCGCGCCGGCTAAAATCCTCGGTAGCGCGCCGATCCTGCTCAGTCCAGCCGACACATCCCCCGCGCTCAGACGGCCTCGCGCCTCGCCCGCAGCCAGCGCCAGCAGATGCAACAGAGCCAGCTGGTTGGTAAAACTTTTTGTCGCAGGGATCGCCAGCTCCCGGCCCGCCTCGGTACACAGGGCCACATCGGCCTCACGCATCATCGTTGAGCCGGGCACGTTGGTTACAGCGATGGTTTGCTGGCCGCGCTCGCGCGCCTCGCGCAGTGCTGCCAGCGTGTCGGCGGTTTCGCCGGACTGCGAGATCACCAGCACCACTGCGCCGGGGGTCGTGTTGCTGGTGCGGTAAGAGTATTCACTGGCGTACTCCACATCGACAGGAAGCCCGCTCAGGTCCTCAAAGGTAACTTCTGCCATGAGCCCCGCGTGCCGGCTCGACCCGCTTGCGATGATGACCAGCGAGGAAGCTTCGGCCAGCAAGGCTCGCACGGGTCCAAACAACTCCGGTTGCAGTCGCTGCCGGTCCACGCTTAGTGAGGCGGTAAGCAACCGCCCCAGTGCTTCAGGCTGCTCAAAAATCTCATGCAGCATGGCATGCCGGAAGTTTCGCGGCTTATCGTTCATGCTCGTATTTAGTTCTGGCATACCGAGATACTAAAGTGTGACTGAAGAGACTACAAACGATCATTTTCCATTGACAAGCCAGGTAGCTGTGGACAAACCTACGGGGCGATACCTCATGCTGTATGGGTAGGAAGAGGATTATATTTTGAACGAAAATGGCAGTGCAGCGAAGCCGGTGCACCTGGAAGTCGCAGTAGACCACCCGCAGGCCGTGCTTGCCGCTGCTCGCGGGGGTGCGGAGCGCCTGGAGCTGTGCGCATCGCTGGTGGACGGCGGTCTGACACCCTCCCTGGGCATCATCGAGTGGACTCTGGCCGCGGTACCTGTCCCGGTACACTGCATGGTCCGTCCACGCGCCGGAAACTTCGTCTACTCACCGTCCGAGCTGGACGTGATGGCCCGCGACATCGAGAGCATGCGTCGGGTGGGCGTCCATGGAGTTGCCATGGGCGTACTTACCTCTGAAGCCACAGTAGATATGGACGCGATGCGCCGCCTGGTGGAGCTGGCATATCCCATGCGGGTGTGCTTCCATCGCGCTTTTGACTTGACAGCGGATCGCAGGGTGGCGCTCGAAGACGTCATCCACTCCGGCGCGGACATCCTGCTGACTTCGGGCGGGGCGAGGAGCCTCTCCGCCGGAGCGGGAGAGGTGAAGCGCATCGCAGAGCAGGCAGCCGGGCGGATCGAGATCATGGGCGGTGCCGGTGTCAACGCCGGCAATGCCGGGGAGCTTTGGCGTACCTTGCCGGTCGATACGCTCCATGCCTCACTGCGGACGCCTTGGCTCATGAGGAGCCGGGATAGCTCGCATGCGGCTTCCATCGGTTCACGGGATGATGAGGATTTGTACACCGTTCGCAAGGAGGACGTACGCGAGGTACTGCGCGTGCTGGAACCCAGGGCTGTACTTGCGCGGTTGAGGTGAATTTCTATATTTCAAAAATGAGACATGTGACACCTTGCGAACTTTTACACATGTTTCAATGAATTAATTAAAAGGATCACCGGGCAAGTTCTTACTTTGCACGTTCCCCTTCTGCGGCAGTAACCAGCTTGCGCATGGATGGAATCATCGTGAAGTGCACCAATGCTCCACCTTGAGCCGCTTCGTCGAGAATTGTATTGGAGCGCTCTGTCCAGCCGGGCAGTGGGGCCGTATGCCCCTCAACATAGCCAAGCGCTTCCGTGCCGACTGATGCAAGCGCGTTCAACTCCAGCGTCAGCCTGGCGACGTCATTAAGCCGGGGCGTTTTCGCCGAGAGCTCCAGCAGCGTGGGCGTAGCATGCTGCCAGGCGGCAAAGTTCCGCCGCAGGTCGGCGATGGCCTCGGCTCGTTGGGGTGGAAAACCTTCAAAAACGTCGCCGCTTGTGTCAGGAGCGTCGTTCCCTGCGGGCGACAGCTTCCCGTGTGCTGCCAGAGCGGCCACGTCTCCGGCAAACTTCTGCCGCGATGGCGGGTCCGCAATCACAGCATCCACCAGGCGGTTTAGCGAAGTGTAGGCATCGGTTTTTTGCCCGTCGTAGCGATCGTGGAATGAGTACGGCTCCGTAACGGCCGCCAATGTATCCAGTGCTTCAGGATGCAGGTTGCCGCTCAGGTTGCGCCGCAGCAGTTCCGGGCCGGAGATGTGTGTTAAACCAACACTTTCAAGCTCCAGGGACACCCGCCGCAATCGTTGGTACATATACGAAACGTCGCGATCCGACTGCGGCGACCACAGCCGCTCCGCCACAGCAAGGGTACGCGGCCACACACGGCTGTCCACTGTTTCAGGGTGCAGTTGCTCGGCCCACATACAAATTTCGCCGCCCAGGATCAGCTTCTGCTGCTCCGCATTGAGGGTCGTGTCTCCAGGCAGCGGGTCAGCCAGGAACATTTGCGCGGAGGTCTTTTCCGCGTCGAGATAATACGGTGCCGACAGGATGCCCTGGTACCCCTGCGTAGCTCCGGCGGCGAGCGACGCCTCACCGCGCCAGCTCTGGATCACGATGTCCTTCGGCAGGTTTGGATTGAGAATTTCATCCCAGCCGACCATCTGCTTGCCATGCTTTTTCAAAATAGGCAGCAGCCGCCGGTTGAAGTAAGCCTGCAGCTCCTGCGGCCCGGCAAAGCCTTTCTTGCGCATGAACTCTGCAATGCGCGGGTTCGCAAGCCAGTCTTTGCCTTCTGTCTCATCGCCGCCGATATGGAAGTACGCATCGGGAAAGATAGTGCTCATCTCACCGACGAAAGTGTCGATGAATTTGTAGGTGCTCTCGCGGCTAGGGTCGAGCTCGGCTGCCGGGATGCCGAAAACCTTTGGCAGTCCTGTAACGATCTCGCCGGAGCCGAGATCGGGGTACGCGAGAATCCAGCTAGAGGTATGGCCGGGCATGTCGAACTCCGGCACCACGCGAATGCCGCGCGCCCGTGCATAGGCGACCACCTCGCGCATCTGGTCCTGCGTGTAAAACTCGCCGCCGGACCCGACAGAAGTCAGCTTGGGAAACTTCCTGCTCTCCGCGCGAAAGCCTTGATCGTCCGAAAGATGCCAATGGAAGACGTTAAGCTTGGCTATCGCCATGCCGTCAAGCTGCCGCTCAACCACCTGTACCGGCTCGAAGTGGCGGCTCACATCGAGCATAAAACCGCGCCAGCGAAAGCGCGGTTTGTCGTCGATGGTGATGGCTTGCAGGACGCAGGCGCCATCCCGGTTGGTGGCTAATTGCAGCAGTGTCTCCAGGCCGTGCATAGCACCTACATCGGTGGCGGCGGTCAGGGTGGCATGGTCGGGCGTGACTTTGAGCGTGTAGCTTTCATCCTCGTCGACGCCCTGCACCGCTCCGCCTGGGCTTGCTACCTGGATGTCGAGCGTGGCGCGGCCGCCGATTGGCCCAGACTGCGAGCGTAGTATATCGCCGCCGCAGGTACGGTCAAGCCGTACCAGCATGCGCTGGATTGCGTCACCGAGCCGGGCGTCGTCACGGAGAGGCTGTGCTGAAACCGAAAAGTTCGACAGCCCATTCGCAGGTGTTACCGTCAACGCACCGTCGGCACGCTGCACCGAGGACGGCATCGGCATAAGCGTAACTTGCTGCGCGTACGCCCCCTGAAAACACGCGCTCGATAACACTCCTGCGACTACCAAGGAAGCAAACCAGCACAGCTTCATTTTTGCGACTCCTTCAGACCCTACATGCAAAGTAGACGAGACTCACCTTGACATCCGCCTTATTGATACAGGGAGCGGTCCCTCCGTTCAAGGCTTCCCTGTCAGGGCTGCGGAAGCGCCGAAGCTACGCGACGTCCGGCAAAAGCCAGCATGAGAAATCATGCGCCGCTCATGCATGAATCCAGTAGGCTGAGCTGACGCAGCGTTTCGAGCAGACCCGACCGAGGTAGAATGGCATCCCTTTCTTCAAGCACTCCGGCGGCCGTTTCCGACTTCGGCCGCATTCAGACATACAAGCGTTTTCTTCTACTGGTCGCCGGACTCGGCGGCCTGCTATATGGCGTTGACGTAGGCATCATCGGCGGAGCGCTGCCGTACCTTGAAGCGACCTCAAGGCTTACCGCGGGGCAGCTCTCGGCCATTGTGGCGGCAGTCCTGCTGGGGGGCGTGTTCTCTACCCTGTTTGCAGGGCTGCTGGCAGACTGGCTGGGCCGCAAGCCCCTGATGGTGCTCAGCGGCCTGACATTTGTTGCCAGCATCCCTGTCATCGCGCTCTCACACGGGTACGGCCCGCTGTTTCTGGGCCGTCTACTGCAAGGCGTCAGCGGCGGTTTGATCGGTGTCGTTGTCCCGCTCTACTTGGCGGAATGCCTGGCAGCATCCAGCCGGGGCAAAGGTACGGGCGTCTTCCAGTGGCTGCTGACACTCGGGATCGTAGCCGCTGCGCTGATCGGGATTTATTACAGCTACCGCGTGGCGGCTGTGGCTCAAACCGGAGACGCGACCGCGCTGTTCGCGTTTAAAGACCAGGCGTGGCGACGAATTTTCTGGGTCTCCCTGCCTCCCGGTGTTCTGTTTATCGCGGGCGCGCTGCTGGTTTCAGAATCACCGCGCTGGCTGTTCCGCAAGGGCCGCAAACAAGCCGCGCTGGCGGCGCTGTGCCGCTCGCGCCTGCCGCTTGAAGCGGAGACCGAGCTGCACGAGATGGAAGCCCTTGCAGCGGCGAGCTTAACGAACACAGCCGGGGCACCCGTGCGGGAGTCGCTGCTTCGTCGCAAGTACGTCATCCCTTTTGTTCTGGCGTGCCTGATCCTGACCTTCAACACGGCAACCGGGGTAAATTCAGTCATCGGCTACAACACCAGCATCCTGTTGCAGGGCGGATTCTCTGACATCTATGCCCACTGGGGCTACGTTGTTTTCACACTGGTCAATTTTCTGCTGACCATCGGCGGCCTCACCTTGGTTGATAAAAAGGGCCGTCGCTTCCTTTTCATTCTCGGCACAAGCGGGGTTTTCATCTCGCTCCTCGGGCTCGGCATACTCTTCCTTAAAACGGAAAAGGGGAGTGTGAACAGCCGGGTTGCGGTGCAACGCATGCTCCCGGCAGATGGAACACTTGCCCTGCACTTCGATCCTTCAGCAGCGGCACGCCTGCTCGCTGCAAGCGGCTATACGGGAAGCGAAGTCAGCACGGGCCGTGCCTCACTCGCAGTGATCTACTCCTGCGGCGACTACACAGCGGCGACAACCATTGCACGTTCGGA
Source organism: uncultured Acidobacteriaceae bacterium (assembly GCA_964237325.1). Classification (GTDB taxonomy): domain Bacteria; phylum Acidobacteriota; class Terriglobia; order Terriglobales; family Acidobacteriaceae; genus EB88. The sequence goes on from CAXSHS010000035.1 coordinate 26,067, forward strand.
TGACGGGGCGGCAGCACCGCTCCGCGTGTCTCGTGAGGACTGCCTGCCTGCAAACGCGGTTGAAGCATTTTTGAAAAACCCTCTGGGAAATCTCGAGAATTCACGCTCAGCTCCGATTGTGATCGACC
>CAXSHS010000036.1:0-25632 GCA_964237325.1 uncultured Acidobacteriaceae bacterium
GACCTTTGGCGCTCAAGCGCGAGCTGCGCGAGGCGCAAGCCAGATTGAACACCGCAGAAGCGGAGCTTGCACATACGGAACTACAGACCGCTGCAATGACCCGCGTCGTTGGGGAGCTGACCCATCAGCTGGAAGCGTGTACCGGACAGCGCCGGGATGCTGAGCGCACGAGTGCACACGAAAGCGCAGCCCTGCGGCAGATGGACGGGGAAAAGCAGCGACTGGAGCGGCGGGTGACGGATTACTCCCTGCAAGAGGAGCGGGCACGACAGCAGCGCGAGGAGAAAGCTGCGCTTATTGGACGCAAAGCTCAGGATGCGGAGCGATTGGAATACATGCATCACGCAGCTGAGGCGCGCCAGGAGCACCTACAGCAGGCTGTCGCCGCGGCCCGGCTAACCCGCGATGAAGCGCAGGCTGCTGCCGCCGAACTTGCCGTTGAACTTGCGAGCCTCCAGGAGCGACGGCGCGGCGCGGAAGGAAGCTTCGCCCGCATCGACCGCATGTTTACCGAAGCAGAGCGCCGCGCAGCACAGCTTGCGCAGCAGCTGGCCGACGCGGGAATGGAGCAGGCAAGGCGCGAAAGGGAGAACGAGGCTCTGGAAGTGCGGCAAGAGGAGCTGTGGCTGACGCGGGAAGCGGCGGAAGCTCGGGTACGTGACCTGACTGAGGAGCAAGCCCGGCTGCGAACACAGTTGAGTGAGACAGAAGCATTGCTGAGGGAATTGCGCGATGCCATTACGGCTTCCCGGGAGCAGCGCGGGACGTGTTTTACAGCTGAAGCTCGGCTCACGTCTGAGCTGGCTCACCTGGCTGAAGCTTCCCTTCAAGATCTGGGGCTGGATGTCGAGGCATTGCGCGCGGGTACTCTCGAAGACGGATTCAAACCGCTTGCCCTTGAGCTGCTGGGAGCGGAAGAGGAAGCCTCCCGCGAGCTGAAGCGTCGCATGGAGGCCATAGGCCCCGTGAACATGATGGCGCTTGAGGAGTTTGAAGAAAGCCAACAGCGGCATAGCTTTCTTGAAGTGCAGCGCAAAGATCTGCTGGACTCCATTGAGAATACCCGTTCCACCATCAAGGAGCTTGACGGGATTTCACGCCTGAAATTCGATGAAGCGTTTGCACGGATCAATGAAAACTTCATGGAAGTTTTTGCGCGGCTCTTTGGCGGCGGTACTGCCTCCATGCACCTGACGGATGAGGACAGCTGGGCTGATTCCGGCATTGACATCGTAGCGCAGCCTCCCGGCAAGAAGCTTCAGAACGTTTTCCTGCTGTCCGGCGGAGAAAAGGCCCTTACTGCGCTCTCGCTGCTGATGGGGATTTTTCGGTTTCAACCCGCTCCGTTTTGTGTGCTGGACGAAGTGGATGCCCCGCTCGATGAGACCAACGTGGGCCGCCTCGCGGACATGCTGCGCTCCATGGCCGGCGACACGCAGTTTGTCATGGTGACTCACTCCAAACGCATGATGACAAGCGCCGATATGATCTATGGCGTCACGATGCAGGAGCTCGGCGTCTCCAAACTCGTCAGCGTACGGCTTGAGGAACGAAGCGGATCGCGCAGCAGGCCCCAGCGAGAGCTTGCTTTCGCGTAACTTTGTGCGACAGTTCACTAACCCTGCATCGCCGCCTCAGGTTTTCCAGGTTTTGAAGACCGGCTCTGCCAACGGTTCTTCAAGCTCAGAATAGGTGATTCAAAATACCGGCGTGAAAGGTAGGCAAGGCCGGTGGAAATTGCAATGCATACAAAGATTGCCGATGAGAAGAACAGGAGGCTTTTAAAAGCTTCCGGCCTGATGTGGTGACTTACAAATACTTTCATCCTGTCATAGACAAGCACGTTAATCAGGTAAAGTCCATAACTGATGTAGCCGTAAAAAGGTAAAAATCCCCTGGACTGAGTACTCCCGGTACGCACCAGTTGTAAGTGGTCTCGCTGCAAACCTAGCAGCACAAGTCCACAGGTGCCCCATGTAAACGGCAGGTCGGCCAAAGCTGACACAGTCAGGTTGTGATGAAATGCAGACATCCAGACCAATACTGCAATCAGTGTGCCGGAAACAGCCAATAAGGCCCTGCCAAGTTGGACCGCATTGGCCCGGTGTATGCGCTCCGATTGTACGAGCAGCGAAAGCATGGCTCCGTAAGCAATAAAGTCCAGTACAAAAGGTGTTTTGTAATGAATATCAAGGTGTTCACTGATATGGATGGCAATTAGCCGAAGCAGCGGCTCCATAACCAGCGTGGCAGCAAGCAGGTAGAAGAGGGCCCGCTGACGAAAATGTCGCACACAAGCAGGCCAAAGAAGATAGAAATGCTCCTCTACGGCAAGCGACCACAACGATCCGTATTCATTCAGAGGTGCACCGAACAGCCTTGAAAAATTAGCGAGAAAGAATACAGCAGCAAGTACAAAGCGTAAGTCAACAATATGCCACAGCTTTAAAATTAGGAGCAGAAGCAGGTACACCGGAACAATTCTGAGAATACGGCGGACGTAAAAAATTTTGTAGTAATCAGTTTTCTCACGCGCCTTCAAAAGCAGGCCGGTAATGAGAAAACCTGAAAGCACAAAGAAGATGTCAACACCAAATTGCCCACAATTGACCAATGAAGCCAGGAGGCTTCCCCAAAAGCCGCCATAGGCTGCGCGCCAGTCAAAGCTGGCAAAGCCATGAAACAAGACCACCATTAGTACAGCAATTCCGCGAATAGAATCTAGTGAAGGCATGTGCCGCAAGATGAGGGAAGGTTCTGCCGGTGCGGTCGGACTGCTTACGGTGGTCTGAGGCTCTTTAAGGTCCATTGCAGGTATCTTCATTACTCCGGAAAAACTTCTCAAGCTTTCAAGGTCCTGCAATCGGACGGAAGTCGCACTTGAATTCTCAGGGAAAAGCCTCTTAATGAGACTTTTTTCTGCCGATGAGATATGAAGTTTTATACATCCGCATGCTCCAGTACTTCTTCCCGCACGACCTCATCTACATGAACCTCTAACGGGTTTTTCGGCAGAGCAATGGCGAGTACATCTTCAATCCGCCGCGCGTAGTGGATTGTTACACCTTCAGTTTGCGCCGGCAGCAGATCTTCTTCGACATTCTGCTGCACATCTGCAGGAAGGATGACGTGCCTGACGCCGGCTCGCTTGGCTGCAAGGAACTTCTCCTTGATACCACCGACCGGCAGCACATTGCCGGATAGAGTGATTTCGCCGGTCATGGCTATCAATGGATGTACGGGGCGATCCGTAAGCAGCGACACCAGGGCTGTTGCCATGGTGACACCCGCTGACGGGCCGTCTTTGGGGATACCACCGGCCGGCACATGAATGTGCAGGTCAATATCCTTGGTAAAGTCTTCCGACAAGCCGATCGAGACTGCATTGGAGCGGACCCAGGTGAGCGCGGCTTGCATGGACTCTTGCATGACCTGGCCGATTTGCCCGGTCATGGTGAAGCCGCCCTTGCCCTTCATCTTGTTGGCTTCAATGAAAAGCACATCGCCACCGGCAGGCGTCCACGCTAAGCCGACTGCAACGCCTGGGCGTGCGGTACGCTCAGCCAATTCCATATCCACCCGTACCTTGATGCCGCCCAGGAACTCCTGCACGGTCTCACGAGTGACTACAAGCTTGTCTGTTTTACCTTCGGCGATGCGGCGTGCCTGCTTGCGGCAGACCGTCCCAATTAACTGCTCCAGCCTACGGACCCCGGCTTCCCGTGTGTAGTGCCGCACGATAAAGCCGATGGAATCTTCCGGAATCTCAATTTGGTCCGGTGTCAACCCGTTCTCCTTGGTTTGCCGGGGCACGATGTAGCGCATCGCGATGTTCCGCTTCTCCTCCTCGGAGTAGCCGGAGAGCTCGATGATCTCCATGCGGTCACGCAGCGGCTCAGGAATTGTGTCGAGCTGGTTCGCAGTGCAGATAAAGAGCACCTTCGACAAATCGAATGGCTGATCGAGGTAGTTGTCGCGGAACGTCGAGTTCTGCTCCGGGTCCAGCGTTTCAAGCAATGCCGCAGACGGGTCTCCGCGGAAATCGCGACCCAGCTTGTCAATTTCATCGAGCAGCAGCACCGGATCGTTCGTCCCCGCACGTTTGATATTTTGGATGATCTGTCCCGGCAGCGCGCCGATGTAGGTACGCCGATGCCCGCGGATTTCTGCCTCATCATGCATGCCACCAAGGGATAGCCGCTGGAATTTGCGGCCCAGCGAGCGCGCAATTGACCGGCCCAGCGAGGTTTTGCCTACGCCCGGAGGTCCGACAAAACACAGGATCGGCCCCTTCATGTCCGGCTTTAACCTGCGAACTGCAAGGTAGTCCAGGATGCGATCCTTGACCTTGCGCAATTCATAGTGATCCTCGTCGAGCACTTCCTTTGCCAGGACAAGATCAATGGTTCCACCGGTGCTCTTGGCCCATGGCAGCACTGCGAGCCACTCAATGTAGTTGCGGGTTAACGAATAGTCTGCCGCCATGGGCGACATACGCGCCAAGCGGTTCAGCTCCTTCAAAGCTTCCTTCAGAGTATCGGCAGGCATGCCGGACGCTTCGATCTTCTCGCGCAGTTCCTCAATATCGCGCTGTCCATCGTCGCCTTCACCCAGTTCCTTCTGGATCGCTTTCATCTGCTCGCGCAGGTAGTAGTCACGCTGCGAGTTTTGTACCTGGTCCTGCACTTCAGACTGGATCTTGTTACGCAGCGACTGAACCTCAACCTCTTTCGTCAGGTGCTTGTTTACGCGCTCTAGGCGTGCCTGGATATCAGGGGTCTCCAAAAGCTCCTGCTTGTCGGCTGTTGAAAGAAATGGCAGAGACGAGGCGACAAAGTCAGCCATTCGTGCTCCGTCGTCGATCTGCGCCGCAATTGCCTGCAGTTCATCCGACAAGGTAGGTGATGCAGCAACAATCTGCTGAAAATCCGACACAATATTGCGCAGCAAAGCCTCAAGCTCCGGTCCGGTCGGCGACCCAACCTCAGGCACAGGCTCAACCGTGGCTGTCATGAAGGGCTCTAGCTGTTCAAAATCAGTTAGTTTGACCCGTTCTACGCCTTCTGTGAATACGAAGAGGCTCTGGTTCGGCATCTTCACAACTTTATGTACCGTTGCGACCGTGCCATACGTGTGCAGGTCTGATGGCTGCGGCGCATCCACGCGCGAATCGCGCTGGGCCACCACCACAATGGTCTTTTCCTCACCTAGCGATTGAATAAGCTGGATAGAACCTTCACGGCCCACGGTGAGTGGCAGAACAGCGTGCGGAAACAATACGGTGTCGCGTAGAGGAAGAACAGGCAATGTCCGCTTCTTGGTGGAGTTCTGCTCACTATGGTCAGTGCGCTGGGTCGAACCGCTGGGTCGGATAATACTTAGAAAATCACTCGGCATTGAGTCAACCTTTATCAAATAACCTCTATTGGACGCCGCAGCTTCAGATTCGATGCGGCAAAGTTCCAGCAAGTCACTGCATCTGTTCTCGCAATGACCTGCCGGACGGAGGAATGTGTATGCTGGAAGCCTGATTTGCGGCTGCTCTCGTGTTTCCAGTTGTATCGGCGGAAAGAAAAGAAACCATCAGGAAAAATCTCAAAATCCGGCACGAAGGTACCCCAGATTCCCAAGAGGCTCAGAGTTCAAGACCTTAGTACCTGCAATGCAATACCTCTCCAGCTTGAAGCAAGCCATGAGGCATGCTGCCTAGCGAACGGAAGCAGCTGCAGCATACCGACCGAGCTCTTTGACTAATGAGCAAACCTGCGTCATCTTGGCCAGGGCTTGAGCCGCCTGTTCTTCACTGCTAAGCTGATAATCCGCATAAAACACGTACTCCCACGGGGAGCCGGGTACAGGCCGCGACTCCAGCCGAGTGAGATTAAGATTATGGCGCGCGAAGATTGCAAGTGCCTCCACCAGCGACCCCGGCCGGTTAGGGACAGCAAACGCGATGGATACTTTATTTTCTACCGGTCGGCTGATGGCCGGAGCGGCGGCCATGCGAAGCAGCAGAAAGCGGGTGTAGTTGGCCGCGTGATCTTCCACATCGGCCAGCAGTACCTCACCACCATACACTTGTGCCGCGTATTGACTGGCGATTGCCGCTGTACAGCCGCCAACTTTCACAGCATGGGCCGCTGAGCCTGCGGTGTCGTAGTATGGCATTGCTCTGAACGCAGGATAATTCTCAAAAAGACGGCGGCACTGGGCTAGCGCTACCGGGTGCGAGTAGACCTCGTGCACCTCTGCAAGCGTTGTGCCCGGTGCGGCAATCAGCTGGTGGCGAATACGTAGCAGCCTCTCTGCCTCGATGCGAACCGGTGAGGCAAGCAGAAGGTCGTAGTGCTCCAGCACGGAGCCTGCAAGTGAGTTTTCAATAGGGATCACGGCGGCATCGGTATCGCCGTTCATGAGCTGCTGAAAGACCTCTGACGAGAGCACACAGGTGTGCAGCTCTGGAGCTTTATCCTCTAAGCCAAGTTCCGGTGCAAACAGCTGAGCTGCTTCATGACTGAAGGAACCAAGCTCTCCCTGGATAGCTATGCGCATATGCCTCTTTCTAGAACACCAGGTGTCCGTCCATGCAGGAAACGGTCCCAACAGCTAACCCAAACAGAAGGCCAATGCGACATACTATTTCGAGATCGTAAATCTTCGGGGAGGTATTTCCATGTTGTGGACAATCTTTATAATTTTGCTTGTATTCTGGCTTGTGGGTCTGGTCAGTTTTCATGCTATTGGTGCCTACATCCACATCCTGCTGGTAATGGCTATCGTGGTCTTGCTCATCCAGATTATCTCTGGCCGCCGCTCGGTTCTTTAGGGATTACTTAAGCGGCTTCAGCCTGCGTGAGGCCGCTCAAGAAACACTGCAACGGTAATTGCCGCAAAAAAGACAATCGAGATTATGCCGTTGAGAGTGAAAAAAGCTGCGTTCATTCGAGACAGATCTCCCGGCGAAATTACGGAGTGCTCATACAGCAGCAGAGCTGCTACCAGAGCAACTCCGAGAACGCCCGGCAAGCCAAGCGTAAACAGGTGTACCAGCCATAGCAGCAATGCCAACATGGTAATGTGCATGGCCCGCGCGACCCAGAATGCAACCGAAATCCCAAAGGCCGCCGGCACGGAGTGCAGCTTGCAAGCGCGATCGTGCTCCGCATCCTGGCAGCTGTAAAACACGTCAAAGCCTGCTACCCAGAACAGAACTGCACCAGTCAGGACTAGGATGCGCCCATCCAACGAACCCCGCACGGCAATCCAAGCCGCTGCCGGCGCAATGCCCAGTGCAAGCCCAAGAAACACATGCGACCAGCGTGTAAACCGCTTGGTGTAGGAGTACAGAAGCACTACCGCGAGCGCGAACGGTGAAAGAATCAGCGTAAGCCGGTTGAGCTGCGAGGCTGCCACAAGAAACAGCACGGCAGAGACCAGTGTGAAGCCACCCACGAACTTACGGCTGAGCACTCCCGCAGGGATGGCACGGGAAGCAGTGCGAGGGTTTGCACCATCTAGAGTCGCATCGGCCCAACGGTTGAATGCCATGGCCGCTGATCGCGCTGAGACCATGCAAATCACAATCCAAATCAGTTGCATGGGGCGCGGCCATCCATCGGCAGCAAGCACAGCCGCCGTCAAGGCGAAGGGGAGTGCAAAAATGGAATGCTCCCACTTAATCATTTCAAGCGTGTGGCCGACAGAGCGCAGAATTGCCATGTCTCTAGTCTAGAGCCGCCCTTCTACAGGCATATGTTTCCCGTTTCGCGACATCGCTTGGATAAAAGGCCGAGCCTAGAATTATTGACATTATATCATATTGAGAGAATAGCTTAACTGTCACTCTATTTACCTTCAGACTTACCGGCGACCTGCAGGTTATTGACTACCTTGAAGACGCCCGGAACTGAATTTGCACGCAGGGCCGCTACGTCCTTATCGGACTGCGTGTCGACAACGCCGTACAACGTCAGATTGCCGTTGATGACGGAGATGCGGATTGGCTTACCCGGATCGACGGCATACTTGTTCAAGCTTGGAAAACCATAGATGGTCCGGAAAGCCTGCAGGCGGATGCGATCGTCAAATGGCGAAGTTGGGTCTACCTGGATGTCGTTGATGACGTCACGCACGCCTTTTGTATTGCTAGCCACAGCCACCGCAGACCCTGCATCAACCGGGCCGTAAGCATGGCCGCCCAGGGTAACATCGCCATTTTGTACGTTCACAGAGATCGCGTTGAAAGCCGTAGTGCCATAACCCACACGATCGTACTCAATGGCCTTGAGCAGCTTCTGCTGCAATTCCGCATCGGGTACCTGCGGTCCGGCTACCTCAATCTCATTGTCGACGGACTTGATACCTTTGACGCGGCGCGCGCGCTTTCCTGCTTCTTCCTTTGCATCGAAAACATCGACCGAGCCCTTCAGCACAGCTACGTCCCCCTGGACTGTGCCCTGCACACCGCTCAGCTGCTTCTTATTGAGCGCCTTGGTCAGCGCAGCCTGCTCCGCCGACTGATCTCCCTGAGCCGCGCTGATAGAGGGGCTTGTACCTACCCCCAATACCAGCAGCAAGACCGCTACATTCAATACTGTCCGCATGCCCGTTCTCCTTGCGGGAGCAGCTTGCCGCTCCCACTACATAGCAACCCGGACTTGCGTGGAAAGATGTTCAATCGCAAACAGCGGTCAGCGATACCGCTGATGCAGCTTCAGCTGCAAGCTGAACACACCCGATTCATCTCGCAATCCAACGATGGACACGTTCGGGGTCAGGTTATATTGCCCCTGGATCAATTGCTGCGCCGTTGAATTGACGTTCGTCGCATATTGAACGGTCCCATTCTTTGAGATTTGCTGTTGCACGGTAATACGTGCAGTAGAGTTGCCGGTTCCGCTTACAAAGGTTGGATCGATCTTAACGTTGCCGCCGCCGAATAGCTTGTTGATACGACTCGAAACAGTAGCATTTAACGCGCCGCCCAGAATCGAGTCGGCTGTCGAATTCACACCGGCCTGTGTTTGCTGTTCAGAATAAATAGCCTGCTCCTCCTGCGTGCGCCCTAGTGCGAGCAGCGAGAAGATGTCCTGCTCAGAAAGCGGCGGCTCCGATCGGAAAGTCGGCTGCAGTTTGGCCGGAGTACCGTGCAGACCAATGATGACGTCATAGTCCTCCACATGCGCGCTGGCTTCAAGGTCAATAGTCGGGTCAATTTTGACAGGGTTTGTAAAGTAGATGTCGCCATGCTGCAGCACATAATGCGTGCCTGCAAAAGTAGCCTCACCCTCGGTGATTGAGACGTGCCCAAGTACAGAGGGTTCCGCCGTCGTGCCGCGCACAAACAGGTCAATATCGCCAGCCACCTTGGCGTAGCTGTTATTAATATCCAGCTGCGGGGCCGAGGTGACGTGTACGTCAAGCCTGATCTTGTTGCCGAAAGCTGTCGGATCAGGCGGCGGTGAGATGCCGTTTGAGGACAGACTGGAGGCGTCAAGTCCAGGATTGATAGCAAAGCGGGTAACCAGCACACCGCCGCTTACCAGGATGCTCTCGGCGGTACCCTGCAAGTGCAATCTGCTGTCAAATACAGTGCTGATACCGGCTGGGTAGCGCACGCGAACCTGCTTGGCAGTCACGGATAAATCCGCGTACACCCCGGCCTGGTACGTGACGAAACCGCCAAATACAATGTCGCCTCCTCCGCTGGTGGCATGGAGGTTTTTGACGGAGAGCCTGCCCTGGTCGAAGACCAGCGACCCATTTAAATGGTTAACGCCGTTCGGGAAGTCACCGTACGCGAGATTGACCTCATGGAAATCTGCCGAGCCTTCGAGGTCCGGTTTTTCAATCGTATTGGCGGCGGTGAAATTGAACGTGATGTTGCCGGTGCTGTCGATAGCAGGCACCAGCGTGTGGGCGACTGCCAAGTTCAGGCTGCCGTCGGCTTTGGCGTCAAGCAGCCGGTTGGTGCCAAACAGTTGCGCCCGGCCTCCTACATGGAGATCCGTACCACCGCCGATGACATGGAGCGGCTGCAGCTCCGCAATACCGTCACGCAAGGACGCGCGCAAACCGCCTTCGGTTCCGATCGAAACACCCTGCGCGCTGATGGCGATACGCGAAAGCTCGGCATCGCCGTTCAACAGCTTCGGCTTGGCAGCCGGGCCGCTGACGGTCACGGTGCCGCTCAGAATTGTGTCACCCTTGACACCAGCCACGTTGAACAGCTGCAAATACGGATTGATGTCGAGATTCGATAGCGTAAGCTTGGCCTGCGTCACGTAGTCGCCTTTGAGGGCAGTTTGTGCGTGCAGGGTGGCCAGCGCACCATTAAGGTGTGCGTTCAGGTCAGCAATGGCCGAGCCGTTCTGTGTGTGGGCTGTCAGGTCCACCTCCCCGGTAGAGGCAGGACCGCCCGCAGGGTTAGCGATGGCAAGATTGGTGAGGTGGACGGCGGCCTGCACATCGGGCGCTTGTGCCGTGCCTGAGCCAGTTGCGTTCAGCGCAAGTTGTCCGTGAATGGTCAGCGGCGACTTTTTAAGTGATTGGAGGGCGTCGAGGTCAAGCCCCCCAGCTTGTGTCTTGAAGTGGAAGTGCTTGCTGGCGAGGTTGTACCCGCCGTCACCGGTGATCTGCCCCCCTCCAATGAAAAACGTGAACTGGGAGGCACCCACATCCTGCCCGGCAAATGTCAGGTCGGCATTGAGGCTTTTGTAGGGCTCGCCGTATACCTGTCCTCCGGTAATGGCAAGATGGCCGCCGCCGTTCAGGCTGCCCAGCGTTCCGCCTACGGTCGCATTCACATTAAGCGTGCCCGTGACAGGAACTGCCGACTGGCCCGCAAGCGCGAGTAAGTCTGGAATACCGGCATTGTTGATGTTTGCTGTCGCATTGATGGCGGTCTCATTGTCATAGGCGTAACCCTTGCGGCGCGTACGGTGCGCGTGCAGCTGGCCCGAGGCATGCACCTGCGTGTTGCCGCGTGTAATGAGCGCGCTTTGTACAGAAATCAGCGCGGGCGAGTACTCGGCGTCGGCTGCAAGCGAGTCAATATGAAAAGCTGTGGGTGTGGAAGGCTGCACGCTAGTGGCAACCGGAACCGGCACAGGCTTGCCGTCAGGCCCTGTAGGCAGCGCCGCATCGGCAATTGTTGTTACGGCAGGTGCGTTGTTCAGCAGCAGGTCGAAATTGTTGACTGCCAGGTGGCCGGTCACGTCCGGCGCGGCGAGTGAACCGGTCACAGTGCCGTTGAAGCCGGCCTGGCCGTGCAGCGCAACGGGCAGTGCCGAGCCATTCTTACCGCCGACTCCGAAGGTTGCGAGCGCCTTGTTGAATTCACCCAGGTTGGAGACTGTGACTTGCGTTTGCAGCGACGAGCGTGCGCCTGCCGCTAAGCCGATCCCGCCGGTGACGTTAAGCTGCGTGCCGGGCGTGTGCGCGTTGAGCTGCCGCACGATCAGGCTATTGGTGCGCCCCGCATAGTGCACATCGATGATACCGTTCACCGGAACGTCACCGTTCAGCAGGGCCGGAGGTGCATTTAGCGCGACTCGGGCGTCTGCCGTCAAGTCCGACGGACTACCCGTCCAATTGAGTTCAACCGTGCCGCCAGCAGTGGTGAAGAAGCCAAGGTGCTGGAACTTCGGTGGACCTACAACTGAAAGAATGGAAGGCAAGGTAAAACCCTGAAGCTTGAGGTTGACGGCGCCTGTCGAAACGGCAGCCTTGACTGTAGGATTACTCAAGGCACCGGCATCCGAGGGAACACCAGGCGCACTCGTCGGCGTTCCAGCCAGCCAATGATCGATGCGGGCATCGCCGGTTAGCAGACCACCACCGGCAAGGGTGGCGCGCAGGTCTTTCAGCGCAAGTAGATCCTGATCGAGATGCACCTGCGTAGCCGCATTCAATCCATTGAGGTTTATCCCTGAACCTTTGTAGGCAGCGCCTGCGATGCGCGTCTCTCCATCTACAGCGAACAGCGTTTCGGTTCCCTGTCCATGAAGGTCCAGCACGACCACACCGCTATTAAGCCCCGCGATTGCTGCTACAGCTCCAGCCTCGCGCAGGTCTACCGTACCCTTGGCGGCAAGCTGCCAGTGCGGGTCGGCAAAGTTGCTCACATTGGCATGCGCGGCCAGTGTGGAGCTGCCCGCAGTAAACTGCAGGTCCGGTACGCTCAGATTATGCCGGCCCATGATGGCGGAAACGCTCAAATGGGAGTGGATGGGAGCCGCAATAGCGCGCCGCGCCGTCAGGTCGGCGATGGAGACCGATGCCTTGTACTGGTCGCCGGCCGGCAGGTAGTTGATGCCGACCTGGAGATCGTTGGCAGCGAGCGAAAACGGCATCGCCTGCTGGTTCACCAGCGCAGTACCGTTGTTGATCTCAGCTCGGTCCACAGCCAGGTCGAACACCTGGTTGATGGTGTTGTTCAGATCAGTCGGCGCACTTTTCTTCTTTGGTACCGGCTGGTTGGTAGAGCCGTCCTTATAGACGATCAGGTGCACGACCGGCTTGTCCACACCCAGGTAGTTGAGACCAACCTTTGCATGAAAGAACGAAATGATCTTGACCCGCACCTGGAGCCGGTCCACATGCGCGTAGGGCACCTCACCGGGCGCTTCCAGTCCGTGGATAGTGAGATTGTCAGCTTCAAATTGCAGGTGTAGCAGTCGCCAGCGGAACGCACCCAGCTCCACACGTCCACCGGTCGAGTCACCCAGCACCTGGATTAACTTCGCGCGCACCTTATTGGCGAACTGCGGTGTCGAAGCATACCAGCTGATCCCGGTTACCAGCAGCGCCAAGACAACGATCGCAATCAGCAGAATGCGAAGCAAGAGGTGACGATTACGCTGCGGCTCCTCCGGTCTGTCACTGCCTGACAGCCCGCCTGTGCGGCGGCCTAGAAACGAGCTTGGGGTCGTGCTCATGCGCCGCCTCCCGGTGCGTTGCTTTCCTCGTTGCCGCTGCTCTTTCCATATGCGGGTACCAGAATTTGTACGCTGCCTTCCTGCCGCAGCGTTGCTTCCCAGTCATCGATCTGCTTGGTTACCTGTTCCTGAAGCAGGATTTCCTCAATCCGCGGCCGCAGGGCTTTCACCGCAGGCGGCTTCTCATGCTTGGCGGCAAACTGCGGCATCAGGGTCTTATCGTAGTATGCCTGCACCTGGTCGGTCGGAATGCGAACGCCGGTACGGAAGCGTTGGTTGAGATAGTCGAGAATGACGAGCCGTTGCCGCCATCGCATCGCAACGTCTACAGGAGCCATACCACGTTCTTTCAGGTAGCTTGTCCAGCCGGTATCGGTCTGGCAGTGGGCGACTATGCAGCCGGGTAGCTGCTTTTTGAGCTCGGCAATGAACTTGTCTGTATCGGCGGCTGTGATGCTGGGCGGAGCCTGGTTCTGCGCTTTCATCTGTTGCAGGATCAGCGTGCGCGTAATCAGGTGCTCCGCAGCCCGCACGTCCGTATTCTCAGTGGCCGACAGCAACTGCAGCGACTCAAAACGCCGCTCCTGTTCAACGTCGCTTTGAAGAAGCACATCCCCATTGATGATGGCGACCACACTGTCGAGCACGATGGTCTTGTCCTGCGGTGCCCCGGCACCAGGGCTCTGCGTGCTTGCAGCCTGCTGTGCCTGGCCAGAGGCAGCGGCTTTCTGACCCGGGGTGACGTGGGTTTGCGTCTCTTGCTGTATCGGAGCAGCATTCTGCGCCGGCGCGGATGTACCGAGCAGCAAACCGAAGAGAGAGATGAGCAGGGTTCGCATCAGAATGCCTGCCCGATGCTGAAGAAGAAGTTGAAGTGATTGGCTTGGCCGACAGTGGGCGGTGGGGGTGCCGAGCCGCTGTTGTTTAAATTGAAGCTCTGAATTTGCGGGTAGATCGGCGGGTTTAGGTTGTAGCTGGCGTCCACCCGGATCGGTCCGACCGGGGTACCATAGCGTGCGCCCAAACCGAGCGCATGCGAGAAGTAGTTATTGGAGCATTGCCCGGTCAAGCCGATGCTGTTCTGTTCAGGGGATGGCGCTTGCTGGTCAGCTAGGTTCAGGTCGCGGCAGCCCGCACGGTTGGGCTGACGAAAGCGCAGAAAGCTGGGCGCGATGTCGCTATTTCTTACAAATACATTGCCCATGTCATGGAACAGGACAAAGCTGACGCTGCTGCCGACATACGGCAACACGGGCGGCGGCAAGCGCAGCTCAAAATTGTTGACGAACGCCGCGGCACCGCCGATGGGAAAGCCGGTGACCGAGTCACGCGGCCCGGCTGCATTGATGCCGAAGCCTCGATGCGACTCCGCGCCGCCCGCATACAGCCTTTCCGGCAAGGGAATCAGCTCGGTAAGACCGGTACCGAAGGAACGCTCGAAAGCGTAGCGCGTCTGCCGGGCAAAGACGTATTTGTGCACATTGCCAAATGGGTAATACGTTGCATCGGTTGCGTCGAACCGGTTGAAGTTGGACTGCGACCCGAACTTGCCTTCTGAAAAAAACTCCTGCACTGTGTTGTACGTGCCGCCGGAAGCGTCAAGAGATGAAGGACGCCGCGTATCGCGGATATAGGTAACACCCGGACCGCCTACCGTAACCGGCTGCGAGAGCAAAGGCACTTCCTCAGGTGCGACTTGCAGGGAATTAGGGTTTACATTGATGCGACGGAATTGGTACTGATAAATCCAGGTAGTCGGCCTGCCTACTCGTTGAGCAAGTCGCAGATTTCCTACGAGCCGCGAGGCTCTGTATGTACTGACATCACTCTCGTTTGTGTAACCGCCATCGATCGACAAGGTAAGTGTTTTTTTACCGAAAGGGTGCGGATCGGCAAACGTGAGCAGCTCTACCTGCTCAAGGGAGCCGTACTTCAACTGCAACGAGACACTGTTATCGGTGCCTCGCAGATTGATGCGCGATACGTTGAGCGAAAGCAGCTCACTTGCTCCAAAGTTGCCGTTTGGGTTGGTGTAAGCAGGCAAGCCGTTCTGTATGTTCTGCAGCACATTGGTTGAACTCGGCGTGCCGGTCTGCACCTGGAAGCCGATGCCGTAGGTAACGTCCCAGCGCTTAGCCTCGGTAAATTGCAACAGCACGTCCTTACGCAGCTGGTCACCGCTGGGGTTTTGCACGGCAGTGTTGACACCGTTGAATAAAGTTAAGTCATACAGCTGCCGCTGCGTGTCGATCAGGGCAGTCTGATTCAGCACGTCGCCCGGATGCACCAGGATGTGCGAGTCAACAGTTTTGCGGCGCGTGTTACTCAAACCGCTGATCAGCACATTCCCGACATGAATCTGCTCACCTTCGGTCACCTCAAGGGTTACATCGATCAGGTTGGAGTCGTGCGGGTCCGGGGCCTGCTTCAGGTTGGCGGCTGCCTGGTCGTAACCGTGGCCCAGGTACCAGGTTAGTACCGCGTCTCGATCGCCGGTCAAGCTGGTGGAGGAGTATGGCTGGCCTACCTGCGTGTTGAGCAACGGCAGCAGCGTGCTGTTGGGTACCGCCACATTGCCTACCAGCTTGTAGGAGCCGAACCGCTGCTGCGCGTTCTCGGTAATCGTGTAGGTCACATTGATGTGGGAAATTTTAGAAGGACGCCCCTGCTTGTCCACATCTGCATCCTTAACTACAGGCTTGACCTCGACATGCGAAAAGCCGCTGCCCTCGTAGAGCGCGGTAATTGTGGTGACATCGCTTGCCACCAGGGCTTGACTGTAAATGCCCCGGCGCTCAAAAAAGCTCGCCGGATGCACACTAAGCCGAGGCTCAAACAGGGCCGTCTCGAAGTATTTGTTGCCTGTGATGGTGACACTATCGACATCGTGGAGATTGCCGGGGATTACATTGTAGGTAATCAGGGTTTGCCCATTCGGCTGCGGCGCAACGGTGTGTGACACCTGGATGTCGAAATAGCCCTGCCGCTGATACAAATCACGAATGCGGCGGTTGCCTTCATTGAGAAGGTCTTCATCTACAGCACCTTCCTGGTACACCGGCACTAGGTTGCGGATGCTGCTCTTGCTCACCTTTAAGCCATTTACCACCACAATGACCTTGTTGCCCTTATTGATGTCGAAGGTGTAGTTCAGGTGGTTGGTGGGCGGCTCGTACTCCTTGTTGTCCAGCTTTACCTTGGCCTCAAGCAGCTCCTGCTTCTGGTAGTTGGCGCGCAGCTTGTCCAGCACGGAGTTGACCGTATCGCGCGTCACGCGAGAGTTCAGCTTGAGCTTGGTGATCTTGCGCAGGCTCTTATCGTTCAAGCCGCTATCACCGGTAAGCCGCAGCGCGCCGACCCGCGCCTGCTTGCCCGCGGTCACAATGTATTCAAGGTTGATCTGCTGATTGGTTGTGTCGACCGAGCTGCCTTCGGTCACTTGGCCCTGGTAATAGCCGTTGGTGACCAGCAGGTTTTCTATCAGCTTTTTACCGCGGTCGAACTTGGCCTGGCTGTAGGGGGTGCCCGGACTTAGCTTGGAAGCGCCCTGGAGAAGGCTAGTCAGGTTTTCGTCGTTAACGCCGTTGACGTTCACCCGGCCGATGAACAGTTGCGGCTGCCCGTCAAAGATGATGGTGACATCGTCGCCCGTGCGGACACCGGCGACGTCAATGGTGCCGTAAAGCCCGGTAGCGTACAGCCGGCGGAGGCTGCTGCGCAATTTTGCCGGGTCAAGCGGCATGCCGGGTTGCAGTGCAAGCTCGCTTGGGAGCGGCTGCAGCCGGGTTGCAGAGACGCCGCGAAATTCGATGTTACTGACATGCAAGCCCTGCCATGCACGCAGATTTTCTGTCCCGGCGTTCCCCTCGCCCGGCGGCGGCGTGGTGTTCATCGGGTGGCTTTCATCGTAGGAAGGCAGCTTGGTGGCATCGGGTAGCGTCTGCCCGGCCGGCGGGGCACTGCCGGATGGGATCTGCTGCGTGGACTGAGCACTGGGCGAGATAGAACCCTGCGACAGTGCAAGGGGTGACGCGACCAGCAAAAGCCCAAGAGCCGGCAACGCTTGTGCGCGGAAGAGGCGAAGATAGAACGGCGAGCCGCTTCGAAATTGCAACATGGAGTTCATAGGTCCACTTCTGCCCGCAGGCTGCTCCCGGCAAAGGGCGGCAGTTCTTGGGTTTGGGTCATCTTGAGCCTGGTCTTGCTTGGACGGGCGATCCAGGCTTCCGGGTGCATAGTCGATTCCTGCTTCCCTATACTAATGATGAGGACGCATGGAAGGCTGTCGCGGACCAGAAAATCCAGACGAAGGTACCAAGTTTACAGATCAATTTCCTGATCGCTACTCCCGGCAGGTCCTGTTTGCACCGATTGGCGCTGTGGGCCAAGCCCGCTTGGGGGCGGCCCATGTAGCCATTGTCGGCGTGGGAGCTACCGGCGCCGCGACGGCTAGCCTGCTGGCCCGCGCCGGTGTGGGCCGCCTTACGCTGATTGACCGCGACTTTGTCGAGCCCAGCAATTTGCAGCGGCAAGTGCTCTTCGATGAATATGACGCCCTGCATGGACTGCCGAAAGCCGAAGCAGCCCGGCGGCAGATTGCCCGCTTCAACAGCGAGATCATGGTTGAAGCCCATATTGCGGACCTGATTCCCGGGAACATCCATGCCCTGCTTGACAGCGCGGAGCTCGTTCTGGACGCAACAGATAACTTTGAAACCCGGTACCTGCTGAACGACTACGCTGTTTCAACCGGCAAACCCTGGATCTATGCCGGTGCCGTGGGTGCCTATGCCGTCTCCATGAACATCCTGCCCGGGCATACCGCATGCCTGGCCTGTGTGTTCCCCAAACCGCCGAGCGGACCCATTGAGACTTGTGAAACGGCAGGTATCCTGGGCATGGCAGTCAACTTTGCCGCATCCGTGCAGGCAGCCGAAGCCATGAAATACCTGGTAGGCGCGCATGAGGCCATGCGCCGCACCCTGCTCTCATATGACCTATGGACAAATGAGCGGTCAGAGCTTGGGATTGCACGTCTGCCCAGGCCCGATTGCCGGGTATGCGGCCCCCCACGCGAGTTCGCCCACCTGCGTGGCGAAGGCAGGCCGCACATCACGCTGTGCGGGCGCAACTCCGTGCAGATTCATGAGCACAGCCGGGCAGTAGACTTTCCCAGTCTGGCGCGGCGGTTGAAACCTCTCGGTGGGGTAGGCTGGAACGAGCTTCTGCTGCGGTTTACTTATGCCCCGTACACACTCACTGTTTTCACCGATGGCCGGACCCTGATCCAGGGCACAACCGATATCGGACAGGCACGCGCCTTGTATGCACGCTTTCTGGGAACGTGACCTGTCGCCTTCCCGTAAATGCAGAGTGTGCAACCATGTGTCTGGTACAGGCGTCCCAGCGGTGGTTATGACGCAGATACAGTAATGACATGGTAACCGGCAGTTCCCCGAAGTTCGTAACATCAAAGATGGACCTATGGATCGGAGTGCTGTGAGCACAGCAGGACCTACGCAACAAGCAAAAAATCCGGTACAGCACATGCGGCGCAATCCGCCCATTGCCGGCGAAGCAGAAGCCATTGCCGCCGCGCAAGGGGGCGACGGCCGGGCATTTGAAACCCTTTACGCACTTCACAAGCGCAGGGTGTACTCCCTATGCCTGCGCATGCTGGGTAACGTGGCTGAGGCGGAAGATCTGACCCAGGAAGCCTTTCTTCAGCTCTATCGCAAGATCGGCACTTTTCGCGGCGACTCTGCCTTTTCCACCTGGCTCCACCGCCTGGCAGTCAACGTAGTGCTGATGCACTTGCGCAAGAAAGGCCTGCCGCAGGTTTCGCTTGAGGAAACTCTTGAACCTTCAAGTGATGACGGACCGCGCAAGGACATCGGAGCGCGCGACCTGCAGCTTTCAGGTTCCATCGACCGCGTCACTCTGGAGCGGGCTGTAGAAAACCTTCCGCCCGGCTACCGATTGGTATTTGTGCTGCACGATGTGGAAGGTTACGAACATAACGAGATCGCAGGCATGCTGGACTGCTCTATCGGCAATAGCAAATCCCAGCTACACAAAGCACGCATGAAGCTGCGCGATCTTCTAAAAACCGGTCTAAGAAAGGAAGTACAGGAATGATGGAAAAAAGCGCTGACTGTGCTGCATTTCAGGAACGGCTGCCTCAATTGTTCGGAGCGGAGACGGATTTCAGCCGGGAGCCGCACCTGGAGTCCTGCGAAAACTGCGCTGAACTGGTGCGCGACCTTGAGTACATCGCGCAGCAGGCCAAGCTGCTGATGCCGATTCATGATCCCTCACCGGCTGTGTGGGAGAACATTAAAACCGCTCTCAATACGACCGACACCAAGAGCTAGCGTGCCGTACCGGCGGGTGGTGCTTACCGGCTTCATGGGGGCGGGTAAAACTACGGTAGGTCGCCTGCTTGCTTCCCTGCTGGGTTGGCGGTTTCTTGATACAGATGCACTGTTAGTTGCAAAGCTGGGAAGCAGTATCGCAGAGCTGTTCGTACAGTTGGGCGAGCTTATGTTTCGCGAGTATGAGGCCGGGCTGATTGCTGACCTGCTTCGTACAGAGGTCGTTGTAATTGCCCTGGGCGGGGGCGCGATGGAGCATGCAAGTACCCGCGCCTCCCTCGCGGGGGACACGGGCACGTTGCTGGTGTACCTACAAACTTCGCTTGCGGTTTCAGTTGCTCGCTGCGCTGCGGAGCCGGGTGCCGCTGTTCGTCCTGTTCTACGTGACCATGAATTGCTGGAGCTACGCTTCGCCCGGCGCAAACCCTTCTATGAAGCTGCTGACCTCATCCTTCCCACGGAAGGGCAGATGCCTGAGTCGCTAGCCGAATTACTTGCTGCCAAGGTCCGCGGCGGCAAGCAGCCTTGACGAGGCAAACAGTGCTGCCCGTGCAAACCCTATACCCCGCGAGCCACTGCTACGATAGAGAAGTGAAAGCAGCCTTTATGATCGTTGCGGCAGCATGTCTCAGGAGCGCGGCATCTGCCGTGCCATCCCATCGAGTTCAGCCGTGACTTCATCTGCGACGGCAAGAAAACGTGAGTCCGCGATGGCTCCAGAAGCAGACCTTGGCCCCTTGATGATCGCTCCTCAACCGCTACGCGCCGGAGAAACTGCTTCTCGCATTTACGATTACTCGGAACTGTTCAAGCTACGTGTTACGGCGATGATTGTGCTGACTGCCTGGGCCGGCTTTTACCTTGGCTCCTTACGGTCGGGTGTCAGCAGCATGCAGCCGGGTTTAATCGCCGTACTGCTTGGTATCGGCCTGGTAAGCGCGGGCGCGGCGGCGCTAAACGAAGCCATGGAGGCTGACTCCGACGCTCGCATGATCCGCACAGCACGGCGGCCCATGGCTGCAGGCCGCATCAGCCGTGTCCATGGCGTCGGATTGGCGCTTGCCGTGACCGCTGTCGGCACAGCCCTGCTGCTGCGCGAAGCAAACGCCTGGAGCGCTGCGCTAACTCTGCTAACTGCCGCTACTTATGTGCTGGTCTATACCCCGCTCAAGCGTGTTACTACCTTTGCCACCTTCATCGGCGCATTCCCCGGGGCCATGCCGCCCCTGCTCGGCTGGGTAGCTGCCCGCGGGCACATTGAGTGGCCGGCAGTAGCATTGTTTGCTCTGCTATTTGTTTGGCAGTTTCCCCACTTCATGGCAATTGCCTGGATGTATCGCGAAGATTATGGCCGTGCCGGCATCCGCATGCTGCCGACAGTGGAGCCTGACGGTATTTCGACAGTGCACCAGGCCATCAGCTATGCCGTGCTTATGGTTCCGGTAAGTCTGCTACCGGTGTACCTCGGTATGACAGGGCGCATCTACGGTGTCGCGGCGCTCGTACTTTCGCTTGTCTATCTCATCTATACATTGCGGTTTCGGCGCATTGTCACAGCAAGCTCCAAAGCAGAGAGCAAGATGTACGCGCGCGACTTGCTGCAGGTCAGCGTGATCTATCTCCCGCTGCTGCTATTGGTACTGATGCTGGACGCACGCAGCCGCTGAACGGGGGGTCGCATGGCAACAGCTCTAATTTCACAGCATACCCTAAACACACAAATAGCTGCCGAGTTTGCGCCGATTGAACTCACCGGTCTGACACATCACTACGGTGCCCGCAGAGCGCTTGATGCACTTACCTTCAGCGTGCAGCCACGCGAAATCTTCGGGCTGCTTGGCCCGAACGGCAGCGGTAAGACGACCTTGTTCCGCATCCTTTCAACCTTGATGATGCCTATTGGTGGATCTGCCCGCATTGCCGGCTTCGATGTTGCAACGGAGCCGCGTGAAGTACGGGCGCGTGTCGGCATCGTGTTTCAAGCTCGGTCTGTTGATCTGAAACTGACTGTCGAGGAGAATCTGATGCACCAGGGTCATCTCTACGGGTTGAGCGGCAAGGCGCTGCGCCGCCGCATCGACGAGGTGCTGGGCCGTGTGCTGCTGCGCGACCGCGCCAAAGATTTCGTCGAAACGCTTTCAGGCGGCATGCAGCGCCGGGTCGAGCTGGCGAAGGGGCTTATCCACTCTCCTGCGGTGCTGCTGCTTGACGAGCCTTCGACGGGGCTCGATCCGGGTGCGCGCCGCGATCTGTGGCAGTACCTGCGTACCTTGCGCGATGAAGACGGTGTTTCTGTACTGGTAACCACGCACCTGATGGAAGAGGCCGAGCACTGCGACCGGCTTGCCTTTCTAAATGCGGGCAAGCTGGTCGCACTGGGCTCGCCTGCGGCGTTGAAAGACGAGATCGGCGGCGACGTCGTGACGTTCGATACGCGGGATATAGCTGACGCGCGGCTGCTTGAAGAGCGCCTGGCCGGCCGCTATGGGGTACGGCCCACCGTACTGGGCGCAAGTCTGCGGCTGGAGCATGAAGAAGGGCATCGATTCGTCACCACGGTGATCGAAGCTTTTCCGGGCTTGATCCAGGGCATCCGCGTGCAGAAGCCGTCCCTGGAAGATGTCTTTATCCAGCGCACCGGCCACCGCTTCTGGCAGGAGCAAGGGGCTGAGGCTCATATGGAAGCTCAAGTCAATGCAGAAATTGACACGTTAAGCAAAACCATCGAGATACGCGAAAGCTTCAAGCACCCGCTCTAATTTTTACGAGAAAGCAATTATGGCAACTATCGCTACACCGGCACCCCGCACTACAAGCCGCGCCATCGCACCCGCGCGGCCATCGACAGCCATCGCGGCCTACTCGCTATGGCGGCGCGAGATCGTTCGCTTTTACCGGCAAAAGGCCCGCGTAGTAGGCGTTATTGCCTCGCCGCTGCTGTTCTGGCTGGTTCTTGGCTCAGGCTTTGCAAACTCCTTCCAGTCGTCCGGGACAAGCGGCGGCAACAGTCACTATCTCGGGTACTTCTTCCCCGGTTCAGTCGCAATGATTGTGCTGTTTACCTCGATCTTTTCCATGATGTCGCTGATCCAGGACCGCAACGAAGGCTTCCTGCTCTCGGTGCTGGCGGCGCCGGTTTCGCGCACGGCCATTGTGCTAGGTAAGGTACTGGGCGGCGCCACGCTTGCCGCCATCCAGGGCTTTGTTTTCTTGTTCTTCGCGCCGTTTGTGGGCGTGCATGTCGGCTTTGGAGCGGTGCTACTAGCCATGGCCGTTATCGGCATGCTCTCATTTGAGCTCACAGCGGTTGGCTTTACCATTGCTTGGCCGCTCGATTCACCGCAAGCCTTCCACGCAATCGTGAACCTGCTGCTGCTGCCGCTCTGGATGCTGTCAGGCTCGCTGTTCCCTGCCAGTGGTGCTTCGCCCTGGCTGCATGCCATTATGCGGGCCAACCCACTTACCTACGGCGTTGATGCACTGCGAAACCTGCTCTTTCCGCTGCAGCACACCGATGCTTCCCTGCCTGTCAATTTTGCTGTAACCGCCGGCTTCTGCCTGCTTTGCTTCGCGGCCTCTTGGGCTGTAGTCATGCGCCGCTCACACAAGCCTGCCGCCTGAAGGGATCGCCGATGAATGAGACGATACACGACACCACACTGACGCATCTGCAACCACCCATAGGTGGTCCGGTCAACAATCGTTCTGCCACCTATAGCGTTCTGGGTATCCTGCTGGTTAGCGTGCTGGCAACCTTGTTCCTGCTATGGCTGTTATACGTGCACCACGCCCCAGCAGAGTTTCGCAGCCGCCTGCTCTTTCTTCCGGCGTTCAATGCCGTGCTCAATGGTCTCAGTGCGATCGCCCTCACTACCGGCTTCATCTTCATTCGGCACCGCGAGGTTACACGCCATCGCGCGGCCATGCTGACGGCCTTTGTGTTCTCCTCTATTTTTCTAGTGTCATATATCACCAACCACGCTATCCATGGTGACACGCTTTACCCCAGGCACAACCCCCTGCGCATAACGTATCTTGCACTGCTGGCCAGCCATGTGCTGCTTTCCATCATTGCGCTGCCCATCGTGCTGACCACGTTCTTCCTGTCGCTGTCAGGCCGATTCGCTCAGCACAAGAAGCTTGCCCGCTGGACATTTCCCTTGTGGTTATATGTGTCTGTGACTGGTGTGGTCGTGTACCTAATGCTGCATGCGGCGGTGGGGGCAAACTACTGATCAATTTAGAATAGATGTACGGTGGTAATGCGACCTGGGTCACCAATACCACTTTTTCACACGGGCAAACTGGTATGCTGGCGCAGTAAACTGAGAGCGAGGATACACATGGCGAAGAGTGTAAATAAAGTCACCCTGCTCGGACGACTTGGCAAAGATCCCGAAGTGAAGTTTCTTCCAAACGGAAGTGCAGTGGCTAATTTCAGCATAGCGACAACATATGGCGTTAAAGATAAGAATACGAATCAGTGGGAAGACCGCACTGAGTGGCACTACATAACCGCTTACGATCGCAGCGCTGAAGTCATCAGAGATTACGTTAAAAAAGGTCATCAGATCTACATCGAAGGTCGACTGACTACTCGTTCGTGGGACGACAAGGAAACAAACAAGAAGGTATATCGGACTGAGATTGTTGTAAACGATTTTGTATTGATGTCCGGTAAGAGCGAAGGCACCAGTGATAGTAGCGGCAATGCCGGTAATGCTCAGCGCAGCAGTACCACTCAGCGCAGCAACGCTGCGTCCTTTGATCAGCGCTCATCAGCTCCCCAGGATGACTACGCGCATGCGGAAATTACAGACGATGATATTCCTTTCTAGTATCCACCCCTCATGGAATTGAGGCATTTAGTAGACAAGTCTTTGAATATAAAAGGTTTATCTATTTTGATGGTGTAGTATTTCTTTATGATGAGAAATGGGTTAGTAGATACCTCTATTTAAAATGTAGAGATTTATAGGGAGAAGTTATACAGATCGCAATATGGTGAAGTGTCAGCTTCGGAGCGAAGCGGAGGAGCTGACACTTCACCATATTGTCTAGCAAGCATGTATCCCATTAGGTACGATCACTAGCGAAAACTTGCATGATTCAGATGGAAAGTGCATTATGTCGCAAGATCCCAAATTGATTTCGCCCGCCTCGCCTCTCAAGATTAAACGCATCATGTTCTCAAATGGGGAACGCTATCCGCTCCTAATAGAGAAAACGTCGGGGGAACCGCATTGGCACGCCACACTTTTCATCACATCGCAAGCGCGAAATGCTAGTAAAGCTTCGAACACAATGCTGGCGATGCTTGCGGCAGTCCAAACTCTCTTGTCTTAGGCTGAATTATAAGGGATCTCACTAGAACAACGTTTTAAGAATCTTCAAGTGCTTAGAGAGTCTGAAATCGAGTCTCTCCGAGCATATGCTCAAGTCCAACAACATGCTTCCAGCAAAATGAATAATAAAAACCATGCCTGCCGTCTCCCTAGGGGTGCAGAGCGAGTTCGCATCCACTTGCAGGATCCGGGTACTCGCATTTCAACTGTCAGTCATTACATTTGCTTGACTTACATAGCTGAGTATCTGGATTGGTTGGCTATTCAAATATTGGAACAAACATCTTTGGGAATTGAAGGAGCGATGTACGACCAGTTTCTTGCTATGACGCGGAATCTTCGGTTGCGCCGCCCTCGAAAACATCTCCCTCATATTTAGCCGTCAGAAAAGGGCTTACACCGGAAAAACAATCCATGCTACTTCTTTTGGCAAATCAAGAGTGTGTCAGCAACCCGTTTAAGGCCGCAGCAAGCTGTTTATGCAACGAGATGGCGATCCTGCTCCTCTACCATCTTGGACTACGCTCAGGGGAGCTGCTCGCATTAAAGGTGAGCGATTTTGATTTCAGAAGAATGAAGTCGTAATTAAACGCCGTCATGGTGACCCAACTGACACACGAAGCAGTCAACCAGTAGCAAAGACACTCGACCGTCGAATCCCTTTTTAGCACTCTCTTGCAGCTGTAGTATCCAACTATGTCATTACAACACGGCGGCAATTTTCAGAGGCCAAGCAGCACTCCTTCCTCTTGATTACACACCAGCCCGGACCTCATCAAGGAAAGCCACTCTCAATTAAAGGTCTAGCAAAGGTATTTAGTACAGTGCAGAGAGCCAAACCTGAACTTTTTGAGGGATTTACTGCCCACGTATTACGCCATACAGCAAACGACAACTTCTCAGAACTCATGGATCGCAATTGGCCTGCCCGGTCTTTTGTACCAGTGGGATTGTTAATGTAGTGCAGCGATCGTT
>CAXSHS010000037.1:0-25570 GCA_964237325.1 uncultured Acidobacteriaceae bacterium
TATCTGTTACCGTCTCTGTGGCAATCGTCCATAAATCCTCGCGATTGAAAAATACCGCCGGATTTATCATGTGGTACAAACCGTACACATCGGCTTGTAACCTGAAAAGCGCTTCAGGGTAGCGCACATGCTCGCGCAGGTCGGCAGGCATAGTTAATGCATCCTTGAAGAGGGCCGGAAAGATACGGCGGTATGCGGCCAAGACCGGGTCTTTGTCGTCAAACGTATAGAAAGCCGCGTTGCCGTTATAAGCGTCTACAACTACCTTGACGCTATTCCGCACGTAGTTGACAGGGGTATCTGCAAGAAAATAGTGAGTTGAATCGGGATACGTGTCGGACGTTGTAAATGCGTCCATGATCCAGGAGAGCCGACCGTCTTCGCCGACTACCAGGTAGGGGTCCTGGTCGAAGGTAAGAAACGGTGCCAGCCGGGCGACACGCTCGCGTATGTTGCGGCGCATCAACAATTGACTTCCTGAATTGACATCATCGCTAAAGGGAAGTGTGCCTAGGTCGCCGCGGTCGATCGCCAGCAGGACGCGGCGGAAAAAGCCGCCCAGAGTAATGCCTCCGGTACCGCTGTAGGAGGTAACACTGTTGCTTTGGCCCTGCGGGTAGTTGAACTCTTGCTGCCTGGTTTTGACATAAACATCGGTGTCGGTCAGTTCGCCGTAATAGACCTCAGGGCGAGTAACTTTCAAATTCGCTACCGTGCTTTGTACAGGCATGTTACTCAGCAGCAGCGTCGGCAACCCTTCACTTGTAAATCCATTGACGGGGTTCATGGTCACGCCATAACCATGGGTATAAATCAGTTTCTCGTTGATCCAATTGCGGCTGCTTACCGGCAGCTTTTCGATATTCAGCTCGCGCGCCGCCAGCATCACTTCGCGGGTTGTACCGTCAAGGTTGTAACGGTCGATGTCGATATCAGGAAAGTCATAGTAGGTGCGAATTTCCTGTACCTGCCGCAGCGTATCTTGCAGCGCGTGCCAGTCCCACAGGCGGATGTTCTGGAGCGTGGGTTGATTGTGCGCGGGGTCTGTAGCATCGATAGTGGTTTCGGCAGGGAACTCGCTTTGCACAAAACGGTCAAGCCCGTAGGCTTGCCGGGTCATGGCGATGTTATGCGAGATGTAAGGCTGCTCCCGCACCAGCTCATTTGGCTTGACGATAAAGTTGCTTACATACCAGCCGATGAGGGTTAGTGGAAGATAGCAGAAAGCGGCGGGTAGAATGGCAATGACAAGCCACAAGCCTCGTGCCTGTCGCGCCGCGTTAGCCCCTGCTACGATGGCGCCGAAGACAAGCGCAAGAGCGACAATGAGCAGCCCCCAGATCATGATGTGAGCATCGGTGTACGTGACGCCGTCAAATATAGTGTGGTGCTCAAGCACACGCTCAAACCTGTCGACGTAGACCATCATGGCGGCAATGAGCAACAGAAACGCCGTGGTCAGCGATAGTCCGCGCCATGGCGAAGGTGCGTAGACGCTTTTGCTAAGCGCACGCGAAGCGCTGGTGATTGACAGAAACAACACAGCAACAGCAAAGGCTATCAGCGCCAGCGTAAACAGCCAGTGATTTATGAGCTGCCAAGCAGGCAAGGTGAACAGAAAGAAATTGAGCGGTTTTCCGAAAGTCGGGTCTACCGCGCCTGCTGCGGGCGGTGCATACAGAAACTGCGCCAGGGTAGGCCAAGACTCCATGATGGTGAGCCCAGTAAGCCCGGCAGTAGCAAGCGCAACAACAAATGAAAGAAAGCGGACCACCGGCGCTACCGGCAGGTTAATGGGTTTGCCTGTGAGAGCAATGGCATAGGAGTTCGGCAGGTCAGCCTGATGCGTCTGCCGGATGACCGTGAATGCTCCGTACAAAATCAGGAAGGTAGCCGCTGTGAAAAGCGTGAAGACAGCAGCCTGGAGGGCGAGAGTCTTCCAGAACACCTGCCCGTAGCCCAGCGACTGGAACCAAAGCAGGTCCACCCAGTAGGACAGCGCAATACGGCCGAGAAGCAGAGCGGCAAACACCCCTGCGACCAGCAAAGCGAACGGGCGCCGGCGGGTTGGCCGGGAAGGTCTTTGTGTTTTGATTTCAATCAGTGGCTGCAAGCTGTCCCTCTCGTGCTCACCACCTGGGATGAGCATTTTGAGTCTATAAGTGCCCGCAACGGCAAGATGGCTTGCTTTGTGTGGTACGCGGATGCTTAGCACCTATCCACCGGACGTCTTCAATTTCGCGACATCCCGCTCCATGAGCAGCTTTCGCTACAACTGCGGGCAGACGGCTTCAAGACGCTGAACTGTTCGGCGTTCGCCGACCCTGTGGTCGATTCCACGAGTTTCAGCTTTGCGCAAGTGCTGACTATCATGAATCAGGCCGCGCACCTTCCATGCAGCGACGTTGAGGTTCTGAGCTGAACGTGACGAACCTCCTACCGATGGCTCACAATACGTGTCACAAGAAGTTGTTTGCAGGAGAGATTATGAAGCAGAGTAGACGCGGAGTGCTCGCGGGTTTGAGCTTGGCTGGAGCAGTGGCGATGGTGCCCGGGCCGCTGCGAACAATGTTCGCCGCAGCGGCTTCACCCTTCCGGTTGGCTGTGATCAACGACGAGATCTCCCAGGATTTTGAGCAGGCTTGCCGCGTTGCGTCGCACGACTTTGGATTGAGCTGGATTGAGCTACGGTCGATGTGGGGTAAAAGCGCGACTGCGCTCGATGACAAGCAGGTGGAGGAGGCGCTCAAAATCCTGGCGAACTACAAGCTGAAGGTCACCGACATCGCAAGCCCGCTGTTCAAGGCCGACTGGCCCGGCGCACCCTTGTCGAAGCTGAGTGAACACCGCGATCAGTTCCATGCGGACTTCGACGCAGGGGAGCAGGATCGGCTTCTTGACCATTGCATCGCTCTATCCAGGAGCTTCGCTACCGACCGCATCCGCTGCTTCGATTATTGGCGGTTGGATGACGTGAAGCCGTATCGTGCCGCGATAAACGCCAAGTTGCAGGAAGCCACCGAACGTTGCCGCAAAGCGGGAATTACGCTGATGCTTGAAAACGAGCAGGCATGCAACACTGCTACAGGCCCGGAAGCTGCCGCTACCCTCGCCGCGGTGCCCGGCATTATGCTGAATTGGGACGCCGCCAACTCTGCCTTCGCCGGTTCCAAGCCGTACCCTGACGGCTATAACCTGCTGCCTAAGAACCGTATCGCCCACTGCCATGCCAAGGATGTCGTCTTTGGAGCAGATGGCAAGCCCGAATGGGCACCGGTCGGCGGCGGTGTGGTGGACTGGGTCGGCCAGATTGAGGCCTTGAAGCGCGACGGCTACCGTTACGGCTTGAGCCTTGAAACGCATTGGAAAAGCGGTAAGGGCCCGGAAGACTCTTCCCGTGCAAGCATGGCCGGCCTTAAGAAAGTTCTCGGCACAGCGGGCATTGCTACCCCTTCCACCGTTGCCTAAAAGGACACACACCTATGCTGACCCGACGTACATTTCTCCACGCTGCTGCCGGTGCCGCTGTCATGACTACCGCAAAGTCCTACGGACAAATTCTGGGTGCAAACGACCGGCTGAACTTCGCCGTCTTCGGGCTCAACAGCCGTGCGTATGCGCACCTTTCCGCGCTGAAAGCCAACAGCAAAGCGGCGCGTGTCTCGCATGTATGCGATGTAGACAGCGTGATCCTGAAGAAGTTTGCCGATAAAACACAGGGGGCTATGGGCGAAGGCCCGGCTCTGGACGGCGACTTCCGCAAGGTGCTGCAGTTGAAAGAGATCGATGCGGTTAGCATCGCCACTCCCGACTTCTGGCATACGCCTATGGCGATCGCTGCCCTACAAGCGGGCAAGCACGTATACGTTGAAAAGCCGTGCAGCCACAACCCCGCTGAGGGTGCCATGCTGGTGGAGGCGCAGAAAAAGTACGGCAAGCTGGTGCAGATGGGCACGCAGCAACGCTCGTCAGCGCACACGATTGAAGTCATCGACAAGATCCACAATGGCCTGATCGGTAGGCCCTACTTTGCGAAAGCCTGGTACAGCAATGTGCGTAAATCCATCGGCCACGGCAAGGAAGCACCCGTACCGGCAACGCTGGACTGGGACCTATGGCAGGGGCCAGTACCGCGCCAGGCCTACACCGATAATATCCAGCCGTATAACTGGCACTGGTTCCGCACATACGGCACCGGCGAGTCGTTGAACAACGGCACCCACGAGGTAGATGTATGCCGATGGGCGCTCGGTGTGGATTACCCGCAGCGCGTAACCGCATCCGGCGGACGCTACCAGTACCAGGATGACTGGCAATTTTATGACACGCTGGTGACCAACTTCAGTTATGGCGACCAGTCAATCTCATGGGAAGGCAAGAGCTGCCAGGGCATGAAGTACTACGGCCGCGACCGGGGCTCGGTGATCCAGGGCACGACCGGCTCCGTGCTGGTAGATCGCGATGGGTATGAGGTGTACGACTGGAAGGGGGTGAAAACAAGCGAGTTTAAGACCGGCGCGCAGACTTCGTCGACCGACCTGGTCGGCAGCGACACCATGACCGACGCTCACTTTGCAAATTTCATAGCGGGCGTGCGCAAGGGCGAGAAGCTAAACGCGCCTATAGCCGTAGGGAACGTCGCCGTTACTATGCTGCAGCTTTCAAACATCGCCTGGGAGGTGAACCGGGAGCTTGCCTTGGATACCGCGGACGGCAAGATCAAGGGCGACAGCGAGGCCATGAAGTCATGGGGGCGAGAGTATGAGAAGGGCTGGGCACCAAAGGTTTAGGGCTCGATCCGCTTCTTGCGAGCGTAGTTGCAGGTTCGCTAACTTCGCAGCACGCTCCATTTTGAAGTGAAAAGCTCAGGAGATACGCATGATGAATACCTCCTCCCGTCGCAGTTTCCTAGGCGTTGCTGGGACCTTATCTATTGTTCTGGGCGCGCCGGCCTGGTCTCAGGTACCTGCGCCCGTTGTACCCATTCGTCTCGGCCTGGCGAGCTACACGTTCCGCAACTTGACGCGGGCGCAATTGATCGCTTCCATGAAGCAGTTGAATGTGCTTGCGTTGAACGTCAAAGATATCAAAGATCACTTGCCGTCCGATCCTGATGGAGAAGTGCAAGCTCTCAGGGACTATGCTGCCGCAGGCATCACCCTGCATGCCGCAGGTGCAATTTACTTTGCCAAGAACGAAGACGCAGATATTCGCGCCAAGTTCGAGTACTGCAAACGAGCCGGTATCGGCATCATCGTTGCGGGCGACCCAACCATAGAAACGCTGCCGCGCATCGAGGCATTTGCCAGGCAGTACGACATCCGCATCGCCATCCACAATCATGGCCCGGAAGATACATTGTGGCACTCACCGCTTAATGTTCTTGAGGCAGTCAGAACCATGGACCCGCGTATAGGCTGCTGTATCGATGTAGGCCATACCGTTCGTGCAGGAACCGATGTGGTGCAAGCCATCCATGCTGCGGGGCCAAGGCTGTTCAACGTCCACATGAAGGATCTGACCAGCTTCAGCATGAAGGAAAGTCAGGTTGCCGTGGGCGACGGCAGGATGGACGTGCGGGGCATCTTCGACGCACTGCTTGCAATCCGATACGGCGGTTTTGTCGACCTGGAGTATGAGGTCCATCCAGACGACCCTATGCCCGGCGTGATCGGCAGCTTTGCTTACATGCGCGGTGTAATGGCAGGCATGAATCGGAAAGCGTAAACCGCGCGGTCATCTTGCCCGGTCATTTTGAATGAAAGCATTTTCACCCAAAGGTAATTTGACAGTACTATCTGTGGCCCTCTATTTTGACTGGCAAGCAAACCGGCGGTCGGTTGGTGTTCCACAAAAGGGTTAAAAGATCCCGGTTCAAAATCCAGGCGCTACATAGATGGCCTGGATGGGTGCATATGAGCCGGCCTTAAGCCCGCATACTCACGAATGGATGTCTTTTCAGGAGAGCTACATGGTTGGCAAGTGGCAGAAAAGTTTCACCGGAATCCAAACTGAGCATAGCTGTACCAAGCTGAAACGCACCTTCCGGAGTATAGCCACGCCTGCCTTGCTCATGGCTTCTCTTGTGGGGAACCATTATGCCTATGCACAGTCGGCATTTGGCAATCTATCCGGCAGCGTTACTGATCCAAGTGGTGCTGTCGTTCCCGGTGCCAAGATCACCGCCAAAAATGAAGCAACAGGGGAAATCTTCACTACTGTTTCGACGTCAGCCGGGGATTACCGCTTCGGGGACGTTCCATTGGGTAAGTATGACGTCACGACCGTTGCAGCCGGTTTTTCGACAGCTATCAGCAATGGTGCTCAGGTAACCATCAACAGTACGACTGCGTTGCCGATCACATTGAAGGCTGGGGAAGTATCGACCGATGTCACCGTGGATGCGAGCGCCCCGGAGCTCCAGACGCAGACCTCTGACATCAGCGGAACGGTTCAGTCTAAGCAGATCATTGAGCTTCCCCTGGCGCTCGGCGGCGTCGGAGCGTTGCGTTCGCCGGAAGCATTTGTCTTCCTGCTGCCCGGTACAACAGGTCCGGGAACCAGCAGTAATAATGGCAATGGACTGTTCTTTTCAAGAATCAGCGGCGGACAGGCTTTCGGCAATGAGGTGCTACTGGATGGTGTAAGCCAACAGCGAAGCGAAAACGGTTCCTCTTTTGACGAAGAAGCACCTTCTGTTGAAGCATTGCAGGAGTTTAAGGTAACCACAGCAACACCTTCGGCTGAGTACGGCCGGACCGGCGGCGGTATTGAAAGTTTTGCTACGAAGCAGGGCACAAGCTCATACCATGGAACGGCGTATCTGCTGTTCAAAAATGATGTTCTGGACGCAAACACCTGGTTCAACAACGGGTACAAAGCACAAAGCTGCGTAGGTGCCAATAACACCGGCGCATGCCAAGAGTTGTATAACGTGCCTGGAGATAAAAAGTACGACTACGGCGGAACATTCGGCGGTCCGATCCGCATTCCCGGCCTATATGACGGCAAGAATAAATCTTTCTTCTTCTTCTCCTGGGAGCAGTTTCAGCAAAAGCTTGGCGCGACACCTGTCACCACGTTGCCGACTGATGCTGAGCGAGCAGGCGACTTCTCGGGTATTCTCGGCGGTCCGGCAATCCTCACCAGTAATGGTGTGAGCACAACAACAGTTAACCCTTGTACGGGGCAGTTGGTGCTTCAAAATCAGATCTTTGATCCGTCGACTGCCAGAACCGTAGGTGGCGTCAACTGTCGGACACCGTTTGCTAATAACATCATTCCTGCCAATCGCCTTAGTGCTTCAGCACAGAATCTGGCAACTTACTTTCCGCACGCCAATCTTGCCGGACAACCTAGTACGTATGGGCCAGTCAACAATTACGCGTTTAATGGCCGGTACGCCATCAATAACACAACCGAGACGTTGCGGGGCGATCATGTAATTTCTCAAAACGATCGCGTGTTCGGCTCCTATAGTGTTCGCGAAAACAATCGGTATACAGGGCAGCCTGTTCTGCCGTTTCCTATCGATGCCGGTGGAGACCAGCAGGACTTTACTACGCATTTTGGACGCGGAGGCTATGACCATACTTTTAGCGCTAACTTGCTGAACCATTTCCTGGTAGGTCTCAACCGGTCCAACAGTAAGAACTTTGCTTCGGCTCTGCTTGCTCCTAACTTGGTGAACTACTCAGCACAAGCGGGAGTCGGCAACATCATCTCCAATGCGTTTCCAATTATTCACTGGGATGGGTTTGAAGGATATGGCCTGAACAACCAGTTCGGACGTGGCGAAGACGGCGACAACGTGGATAATGCTTTGATCTTTCACGACGGCCTTGACTGGCAGAAGGGCAGGAATAGCCTCACGTTCGGTGGAGAGTTCCGCAAGCAGCAGTTCAGTGTCATCAATCAGACCACGCCGCAGCTAACTTTTTTGCATAATGAAACGGATGTAGCCACCAATGTACCGAGTGGAAGCCCGCAGCAAATCAGTGGGAACAGTTATGCATCCTTTTTGCTGGGCCAGACAGATAGCGGATTTCAAAATGTTCAGCTTCACGCACCCCGCTGGAATTCTGAGTATTTCGCCCTCTACGCTGAAGACAATCTGAAGGTTTCAAGCCAGCTCACGCTCAACCTGGGTGTGCAGTACTCTGTCGACTTTCCCCGCAAGGAAGCGAATAACGAAACTTCCAACTTCAGTTTTACCGCGCCGGACCCGGCTGCGAACAACCTGCCGGGCGCATACGTCTTCGGCACAAACTGTAACTGCAACACGGCGTGGGCCAACACATACTACAAAGACATATCGCCTCGTATTGGATTTGCCTATACACCGGCACTGTCTCAGGAAAAGACAGTGTTTAGAGGAGGATTCGACATCCTGTACGCTCCGCTGCAATACAGCGACTTCGGCGGCGGCGAACAGCAGGGGTACTCGGCGAATCCAAACCCGGTTAGCCCAGATGCTTTTTCTCCGGCGTTTCAGCTTGATAGCGGTTTTCCGGCTTTCGCTCGCACTGTCAATCTGGACCCTGGTCAGTTGACCGGTACGACCGGTAACTTCAACTTTGTGCCCAACAATGTAATTGAGCCTCAGCAGGGGCGCCCGGCTGCGGTTTACAACTGGAGCTTCCAGGTACAGCAACAGGTAGCACAGGATCTCATCTTTACGATCGGCTACATTGGTCAGGCTGCACAGAACCTGCGTTCCTCTCTCGAGAACGTAAATAATATTCCGCTAAGTGATCTCGCCCTTGGTGATAAGCTGACGGATCCCATCCCTCAAGGCGGTTCTGCTGACGGAATTGCTGCCCCATACCCGACGTTCGCGGGTCAAGTACAGCGCGCACTTCGGCCGTTTCCGCAGTATGACTTCATCGCGACGGATTGCTGCCTGCAAAATGTCGGCCACTCTTCTTATAACGCGCTGATCTCTTCACTTGCCCGGCGGTTCCGCAACGGACTGAACCTGCAGCTTTCCTACACCTGGGCTAAAAATGAGACCGATGCCGATAGCATCCTGCCGGGTGTCAATCCGGGTGTCGCGCAGGATCAGAACGTGTTCAACCACCGACTGGAAAAATCGGTAAGCGTCCAGAACGTTCCGCAGACATTCGTCGCCAGCTACCTGTATGAGTTGCCGGTCGGTAAAGGACGTACTTTACTGAACAAAGGCGGCATTACCGACTTCGTATTGGGAGGATGGCAGATCGGCGGCATTCAACGCTATCAGTCCGGGCAACCCATATCATTTGGAGGTGCAAGCGGCATTCCGGGCTACCAGAACCTAATTCGTTTCTCCCGTAACCCAAGCCAGCCGCTCGCCAATCCTGCGTATCAGGCGAACAAGCACAAGGCGAATCTTTTCACCGGAATTTCCTACTTCAATCCGCTCGCTTTCGTGGACCCGAACGCAAATCGTAATGGCGGGGCATACCAACTAGGTTCCGGTATTCCGCGTGTCACGGAGGAAGTTACAACGCCGTTATTTCTCACGGAAGACTTCAGCTTAATCAAGAATTTTCACATCAAGGAAAACGCTTTTTTCCAGCTGAAGGTAGAGGCTCTGGACGCGTTCAATCGGCACAATTTCTCGATCCCCGATACAGCGCCGTTGGATGGCCCAGGGCGCTTTGGCACTGCAAATGCAACAGATTACGGTCCACGTAACTTGCAGATTACCGGCCGGATCGATTTTTAACTATGTAGCCTATCGTGATATCTGGAGGATGGTGGAAAAGCCATCCTCCAGGTATTTTTAGGCAAGTCAATCTATCTTCATGTTTAGTCCATTTCCATTTGGCATACGTAGCATGTCTCGCATTTAGGGTGGACACGGTATCTTACTCTTCATGCACTATTTCCTTCGCTTGATCGTACCCTTCACTTTGTCGATTTTCCCCGCACTTGCTGAGGCACAGACCACTTTGTCTCCCCAAGTGCAGGTCTGGATGCAAAAGGGTTCACAATTGATGCAGATCGGCCAAGCTGCGGAAGCCGCAAGCCTGTTTCGTCAGGCGGCGCAGACAGCTCCCAACCTACCGGATGCATACATGGGACTTGGCCTGGCTGAGCTTCGTTTAGGCCAAATCAAGGAGGCAGAAGAAGCTCTCAATCGGGTCCTTGCGCTCGATCCACGCGCCGCTGGAGCTCACATGTTTCTCGGTATTGCTCAGTATCAAAACAGCGATCCCGCAGCCGCCGGCAATCTGCGGCAGGAACTCGCGCTGCAGCCCGACAGCGTGGAGGCTCTGACCTGGTCCGGCATTATTGAGCTTGCCGCAGGCGATGCCGGGGCGGCGGCCGCTCCGCTGGACCGGGCAGCTGCTCTTGCACCTGCTAACGAGCAAATTTTGTATTACCAAGCCCGGGCACACTCCCAGCTTGCCGAGCAGATTTACCAGACCTTATATAAGCTCAATCCTAATTCTGCAATTGTGCATCGCGCGCTTGGAGAAAACCTGTCCGCCTCAGGGCAGCCGGAAAAAGCAATCGCCGAGTTCCAGGCCGCTCTTGAAAAATCACCCAATGATGCAGACATCTATGAGGATCTTGGAACCGAAGACCAGAAACTCAGCCGTTTCGAGGATGCAATCAAGGCGTATGGGCAAGAGCTCAAGATAAATCCGAACAGTGCTATCGCTTTGTACAACCTTGGTAAGATACGCTTGGAGCGAGGCGATCCAGAAGCAGGTGTCGTGTTGCTGCGGCAAGCCGTTGCCGCTCACGGAGCCATGGCTCCAAACGCGTTTTACCTGGGTTTGGGTTTGTCAGAAACTGGCCATAACGAAGAAGCAGCGCAATGGCTGGAGCGCTCCTTGGCGAGTCAGCCCTCACCCTTTATCCAGCAAAGTGCCTACTACCAAATCGCGCGTGTCTATGCCAAGCTAGGACGCAAAGAAGACTCTCAAAAAGCATTTGTGGAATTAGAAAAGTTGAAAGCAGCATCGGCTACCGGAATCTCTGGAGGCAAATAGCTGCTTGTCCCAAAATAGGTTAATGCAATGTATTTAGGCAAAGCGTCTAGCAAAAAAGGCGGCATGAGCAGTAGACTGCTCATGCCGGGAGGCCAGTGACGCAACTTGTCATACTTAACTGATGTGCTGGATGGAGAGCCTTCGCTGCAATCTACAACCAGCTTGATGCCACTTCTGCCTCGAAGTGATTCAAGAATAACACTTTTCTGGATATTGAAAGCAACTATCTACAATTTTCCGGAGAAATTTCCACAAGGGCCGATGCATGAAGGATCAAAGCGAAGTGACAGATTTTGCATGCGTTGCTGAACAGGGCAGTAAAGTTGGCGTCCTGCAGGCTCAGGAGAGTGAACCTGAACTAATCTCCTTAACAGGAACGGTGCCGCGATGGCGACTTGCGCTTGTGGTTGTTAGCTCTGCTTGTCTAAGCGGTATTGCTATGGTTTTGTGGAATCGGCATAGTTTGGCACGCATGCGGCAGGCCGGACAAGCCATGACTGAGAATGAGAACTCAAAAGTGCCGGCCGAGTTTATTTAAAGCTTTAACGCACCAATACTACAGCGCGCCCTAGAATCGCATCCCGCAGCTCCTCCCATACCGCAGCCGGCATAGAGATGAAGGCTTCGACTACTTTCGGATCGAATTGCGTCCCTGCACAACGAGCGATCTCATTCCGAGCAGCTGAGAACGGCGAGCCTTTACGATACGGCCTGTCCGAGGTAATGGCATCAAGTGTATCGGCAACCGCAAAGATGCGCGCGCCAAGAGGAATTTCTTCTCCCCGTAGTTGCCGGGGATAGCCGCCGCCATTGAAATGTTCTTGATGGCTGTACACGATGTCCGCGGCTTCTTTTAGGAAGGGAATCTTGTACACAATCTGATAACCAAGGTAGCAGTGCTTACGCATCATCAGTGTTTCTTCAGGATCTAGCCGTCCCGGCTTCAACAAGATCGCATCTGGAACTGCCATTTTTCCGATGTCATGGAGAAACGCACCATGCTTGATCGTCTTCATGTCCGTCGGTTCTACGCCCATTGCTCGCGCTACTGCAATGGTGTATGCCGTCACACGACGTGAATGCCCTTCGGTCTCAGGGTCCTTCAAATCGAGCGCGTCGCCCAGTGCTTCCAGTGTGGTGTCAAAGGAGCGTTCCAGCTCGAAGATCGCCTCACGAAGCAAGCTGGT
Organism: uncultured Acidobacteriaceae bacterium; assembly: GCA_964237325.1. Taxonomy (GTDB): domain Bacteria; phylum Acidobacteriota; class Terriglobia; order Terriglobales; family Acidobacteriaceae; genus EB88. The sequence goes on from CAXSHS010000037.1 coordinate 12,173, forward strand.
GCGTGCTTCTACAAGGTGTTCCAGGCTGTTGCGATAGGTAGTGTCTCGGCGTTTGGTATTGCCGAATGCTACCCCTCGCGCCACAGAGTCAAGCAGTAAGGTTTTTTCAAACGGCTTTAAAATTACATCAAATGCTCCATTGCGCATAGCGGCAATTGCCGTAGTAACTTCGTGTACTGCTGTCACCATGATGACGGGCGTTTGCAGTTGCCTTCCACGGATTTGCTCCAGCAATCGCATACCATCCGCCGCTCCCATCATCAGATCCGTCACAATAAGATCAATAGGCTTTACAGCGAGCACACGCATGGCATCTTCGCCGTCGCGCGCACTTTCCACCACGTAACCTTCTTTACGGAGAAGAGTCACCAGTAATGTACGTGTCAGCTGTTCGTCATCGACGACCAGAACCTTATCGGCAGCCATGTCTCCCATCCTTTCCGGGGTACGTATGCGCCCAAGATCATGCAGTTGCATGCAGGCGAAGCGTGCAGGAAAGCAGTAATTCTGCCTTCGATGGTACCGCAAAGAAGCTGTTTGCTGTTAGACAAGTCACTTTGTAGCTTTGCTCACGAAGCAAGGTTCAGCAAATTGATGATTGTGAGGAGAGCCTGCTAGTCCAGGCAAACCTCAGTCTCTGTCGCAGGTGACGATTCTCTGTGGAAGAGAGTATTCTCACTTCGAATTAGATCTAGACAGCGTGATAGAAGGTAACGACGCGCAGCTTGTATTGCTGAACAACAATTTAAAGGTGGTAAAACTGCTTAGCATTCGTGCTGCGGTGGGGGCAGAATGCTATTACTCGTAAAGTCCACTGAATGTTAAAGAAGCAGGTAAGCGACTCTATTGAGGTAAAGCGGGCATTGCTGCCCTCAGCAGATACAGCCGCGCCGTAGTCCTCTTCAATAAAATGTGCGGAACCATCACCCGGGCAGCTAGAATCACTGAAGTGTTACAGGAGCCGCACTTGTTTGAATGGGATAAGCAGTCGCGGGGAAGTCACACGATGGTCGTCACGGAAGCGCAGCAGCGTACCGAACAGCAGAAACAGCGCGACATTTACGAAACACACCGGCACAGGATTTTTTCAGTTTCCTACTATATGACCGCTAATGAACTGCTTGCTGAGGACATTTTAACCGGAACTTTTCTACAAGCCTTTTCTGCGGCACCGGAGCCGGATGCAGCTGGGATCGACCAAGCGTTGCTACGTGAGCTGGAAGAGCGCCTGTCGCTAACGCCGGAAGTGGCCGCAAAGCCGGACTTGGATGCAGATTTGCGTTACGGCCAGGTACGACGCACGGATTTGGAAGAGGCAGTTGCGATGCTTCCAGCCCGCGAACGGCTTATCTTTCTACTGCGCGATGTGGAAGGCTACCCAGCTGGTCGAATTGCAATTCTTCTATGCTGCGACGAGCCGGAAGTGCTCCGAACGTTGATTTCAGCGCGCATCCGCATGCGTAATGTGCTGAGTGCTCTTCGCATGCGCGAGGCCGTCGCCTCCTGACAGGTGGAGCCTGCTAGAAACTACTTCTGTTCCATTCCTTCATGATTGGCACGCCTCACGGCCCAACCTTCCTTATTAACTTGCCTGGCTCGCCCCAATGCCAGCGCATTTTCGGGAACGTCCTCTGTGATGCAAGATGCGGCAGCCACATACGCGCCTGCTCCAATGCTGAGCGGCGCGACCAGCACAGAGTCGCTGCCTATAAACGCGCCCGCCCCAATATGTGTCCGGTGCTTTCTGGTCCCGTCGTAGTTGCACACGATAGTGCCCGCACCAATGTTGGCGCCTACGCCGATTTCAGAGTCACCCAGGTAGGCCAAGTGGTTTGCTTTCGCGCCCCGGTGCATGTGTGTTTGCTTCAGTTCGACAAAGTTGCCGATATGCGCGCCCTCCTCGACCAGGCTGGCAGGGCGCAGGTGTGCGTAGGGACCCAGTAGTGCGCCATCGCGCACTTCAGAGCCGGTCAGGATGCATCCCTGACGAATGAGTACGCCACGGCCTACTACCATGTCTTCAAGCACTGAGTAAGAGCGGATGGTTGTGCCGCTGCCTACGTGCGTTGCACCTCGAAGCTGTACGAACGGCTCAAGGATTGCGTCCGGCTCGATGGTGACGTCTGCATCGATGATCACGGCCTCCGGCGCGAAAATGGTAACGCCATTCGCCATATGGCGTTCCGCCGTCTGCCGACGCATGGTTGAGTCCAACTGCATCATCTCGACAATAGTATTTGCACCAAGCACCTCGCTGGGAGATGGAGCTGCCATAGCCAGCACCCTCTCGCCCGCTGCGTTTAGCAGACCGGCCATGTCGGTCAGGTACAACTCACCGTGTGCGTTGTTGGCCTCGATGCGGCACAGGTATTTTTCCAGTTGCTTGACGGCAAAAGCATAAATGCCGGAGTTGATTTCGTGGATCAAAACCTGCTCCGGCGTAAGCGATTTTTGCTCAACAATCGCCTGAACTTCAGCTCCTGTTGCACTGCGGCGCACAATACGCCCATAGCCGAAAGGATTTTCAATTACCGCAGACAGAATGGTCATGGCGGCATGCTCGCTCAGGTGCAAGTCGCGCAATGCGGCAATCGTGCTGCTTTGGAGCAGCGGCACATCTCCCGACAACACCAGTACGTGATCGTACCCGGTAAGCGAACCAAGCGCCTGCTGCACTGCATGGCCGGTGCCGCGCTGCTCGGTTTGCTCGACAAAGCGCACTCCAGTATGTTGCAAAGCAGAGCGCACCTGCTCTGCCTGATGACCGATGATGACGTATATGTCGGCAGCGGGCACGATCTGCAGCGCAGCATCAAGAACATGCTGCAGCAAGAGTTTGCCCCCGATTGAGTGCAGCACTTTCGGGCGGCTTGACTTAAGACGTGTGCCTTTACCGGCGGCCATGACTGTGACTGCAAGAGACATTTTGCCGCTTCCTCTTTCTACACCCGGGATGGCTGGAGCTACTGCTGCTGCCCGGCACCGCCAAGCTGCTTGCGCAGCTCCTCCGGTACCGGAATCGTAATATCGATAGGCTGCGCGGCTCCAATGCCAAGCTTTGATAGCGGCTCTTCAAACTCTGCCTGGTTGCCCACTACCACTACGGCCAACTTGGAGGTGTCCACCCTTGTTTTGGCGACCCGTTCCAGGTCTGCCACGGTCACCTTTTCAACGCCGGCCCGGTAGCGCTCTAGGTAGTCTGCGGGGTAGCCGTAGAAAAGTAATCGTGCTGCTGCATCCAGAACCTTGTCCGGTGTGTCGTAGTTGAAGATGAAGCCATTCAGCACTTGATCTTTGGCCAGCTTCAACTCATCTTCAGTAAATGGCGTGCTCTTCAGATCGGCGGTCTGCTTCAGCATTTCCGCCGTAGCTGCCTCCGTACTCGCGCTTTTGGTCGAGGCGACTACACGGAACATCGCCGGATGATCGTAGGCTGAACCGAAACCGCCGCCGACGCTGTAAGCCAGGCCTAGCTTAGTACGAACATCCTGAAACAACCGCGAGCCGAAGCCGCCGCCGAAAATCTCATTTAGCACGGATAGCGTGTAAAAGTCAGGATCATCGCGCCGGATACCCAGCGCCACAATAAAGATGTTGCTCTGGTTCACGTCCTTCTTATCGACCAAGTAAAGACCGGGCTTCGGTCCGGGAAAGCTCTCGGCAGGCTTCGGCAGCAGTGACCCTTTCGGCAGCAAGCCAATTGCCGCCCGCAACTTCGCTTCCATAGCCGGTGCGTCGAAGTCACCTTCGACGCCTACGATCATGTTGTTGGGTACGACTGTCCTGGCGTGGAACGCCTCAAAATCAGCAACAGTAATGCTAATGGCCGACGCAATCTCGGTCGTACGCCCGTAAGCACTCTCCTTGCCGTAAACCAGCTTGGCAGCCTCACGTCCTGCAATGCCGCCCCCATCGTCGTTGCGACGCAGGATACCGGCGATCTCCTCCTGCTGGGCCAATTGCAGCTTCCCCGGATCAAACTTCGGGTGCAGCAGCAGATCCATGACCAGCCCCAGCACCTGGTCGCTATCCCCCTTCAGGCTTGACCAGGAAATAGAGCTTGAGTCCACGTCCGCCGAGGTCTCGATCTTGGCCGCCTTAGCTTCCAGTAAGTCGTCGAGTGCATCGCCGCTCAGCTTGGCGGTGCCGCTGGTGCGCCATACTTCTCCATATAACCCTGCTAATCCTGCTTTCGATGCAGGTACGTCGCGGCTACCCCCGTGCATCTGGATGAAACCGTCAATAAAGGGCAGCTCATGGTCTTCGGTCAGCAGCAGCACAGCACCATTGGGCAGGTCGATCCGCCTCGGCTCCGCAGGTTTGAAAGGTGCAAGCGGAGGCACGTTTAACTGCTCCCAAGCGCCGGGCTGAGCGGCTTGGCGCGCATCAGGCGGTATGACCGGGTGGGCTGTTTGCGCAGCTAGCGTACCGGCTACAAGAAGAGGCGCGAGCGTGCAGATATATAGAAGGTGCTTCATCGCGTACCTCCCGGCTTGGTTGTCTCGGGTGCGGCACTTGCCGCTTGTGCCGGCGGGTCGATCTCACTGTAGGTGCGGTTGGTAGAGGTAAACACCTTGTTCGCCACCCTGCGTATGTCTGCCTTGGTCACCTTGTCCACTCGATTTAGCTGGAGAAAGAGCTCCTGCCAGTTGCCGTAGCGCATTTGCGTAACGGCCAGCTGCTCCGCCAGTCCCTGGTTCTCTGCCAAGCCGCGCAGCAGGGCCGCGCGGGTGCGCGTCTTGTACATGGCTAATTCCGCATCAGAGACATCTGCGGTTCGCAGCTTATCGATCTCTTTATGAATAGCCGTACGCAATTCCGGATTGCCGTGGCCGGGTGCCGGCACTGCAAAAAAGCCGAACAAGCCGGGATATTTGTCGCCGGGGAAGCCTGTGAACCCTTCCGCCTCCACCGCAATTCGCTGGTCGCGAACCAGGCTCCGGTACAGCCGCGAGGTGCGGCCGTTGGAAAAAATGTCCTGAATTGCGTCGTACACAGCATCGTCCGGGTCGTGGTAGTCAGGCCGATGGTAGCCCTCAAGATAAGTTGGTTGCGAAGGGTCCTGCAGGCTTACCGTGCGCTCGCCGGTCTGCGGCGGCTCAACCGTAATGACGCCCTGCGGCTTGGGGCCTCCGTCAGGAATTATGCCGAAATATTTTTTCAGCAGCGGTAGCGTGTCACTGTTCGAGAAGTCGCCGACCACCGCAATCACGATATTCGACGGCACATAGTACTTTGCATGGAAGGCAGCCGCCTCCGTAGCTGTAATGTTATCGAGCTCGCTTTGCCAACCCACATTGGGCCGCCCGTATGGGTGCGCCGCGTAGGCCGCTGCCAGGAACTGCTCCACCAGCCGTCCGGTGGGGCTGTTGTCCACGCGCAGGCGCCGCTCTTCCTCGACCACACTGCGCTCTCGATAAAACTGCCGAGGCACCGGATGCGCGATACGGTCGCTCTCCAAATAGGCCCACAGCTCCAAACGGTTTTCAGGCATCGACCAGAAGTACCGTGTGTCATCGAGCGAAGTCTGCGCGTTCAATCCATTGGCACCGTTGGCTTCCGCGATCTCCGTAAACTCATTTGGAATTACATATTGGTTCGCATCTTTTTCGGCGGCTTCATAGTCGCTGCGCAGCTGCTTCAGCTTTGCGGCATCCTGGCCTACGCGCTTCAGCTTTTCGGTGTCGTAGGCGATGTAGGCAATTTCAAGCTTGGAGAGAGCCGTTTTTTCAGCCGGGTAGTTCGTGGTGCCGATATCTTCAGTGCCCTTGAAAGCCAAGTGCTCAAACATGTGCGCCAAGCCGGAATCCTGCCCAGGGTCGTTTGCGTCACCCGCATCCACAATCGTGTAGTAGGAAAATACCGGCGCGCCCTTGCGCTCGCACAATACCAGCGTGAGCCCGTTCGGCAGCACCTTGACGGTAGTGCGTCCTTCAAAGCCGGCCAGCTCGCGCGCTGCATCCGGCTCACTTGCCTTCAGGGCTGTGACAGAGGCTGGATCAGGGCTTGTCTGAGCATATGCTGCACCTGCACCCAACAAAAGGGAGGCGGAAAGTAGAAGATGCTGCATATTGCAAGATGTGCGGGAGTGTCGGTTCATGCCACCTCGGGCCGAACCCACAGACGCTGCGCATAGCAGGCAGCGGCAGATTGGAATTACGGCTCTTCTACGAAAGCTAAAGTGCACCGGGCGCGGTGTCAATGCTATGGGAACTGCTTGCGGTAAGGCACTCCAAGATTGAGCTTCATGGCATCGCCATTCGCTGCCGAGTGGAAAAAGATTTCACAGCCGCCGCAACTTTCTTCTCCCTGCTGCTGTCTTATCGTGCATTAGCGCTACGGTACCTGCGTAACTTGACGTAGCTTTTTACTCGCCGTAGAACGAGCGCAGCAACCAACCCTACAACGATCTTCGCGCGCGTCCTGCGACGCCGGCACGATTTGCTTTCAAGAACAGGATTACTGGACCCGCATGCGACCTAAGCTTTTCTCTCAACTTCTCTCTTATGCCGGCATCGCCTCAGCCGTGGCACTATCTTTGAATGCCGCACGCGGGCAGTCCCTTTCAGAGCCGTCGGCTACACCCGCTGTGCGGATCACCGAGCCGGTCGCCGGTGAGTCCATGGTGACGCTCAAGGGAAATATTCATCCGCTGGCGCAAGCCCGCTATGATCAGGGTGTAGCCCCCGGTAGCATGGCGACCGGCAAGATGCAGCTGCTGCTCCGGCGCAGCCCCGCGCAGCAGGTGGCGCTGCGTGCCTATCTTGGCGGCTTGCAGGATCCAAACTCCCCCAGCTTCCACAAGTGGCTTACGCCTGCAAGCTATGGTGCGCAGTTCGGCGTAGCCGATCAGGATGTACAGACCGTTGAAACGTGGCTTCAGAGCCAGGGCTTCAAGATTGAGGCAGCACCGGCCAGCCGCAATCTGATCCAGTTTTCCGGCAGTTTTGCGCAGGTTGCGCAGGCGTTCCATACCAGCATGCATTCGTATGTTGTGAATGGCGTGCAGCATTACAGCAATGTCAGCGATCCGCAAATTCCGGCTGCGCTGGTTCCGGTCGTAGCCGGTATCGCGCGGCTTAATGACTTCCACAGCACGCCCCAACATGTGCTGCAAGGCAGCGTACAGGTGCAGAGGCAAGACGGTCGTTTGCAGGCAGTTGAGGGGACAAGTACGACTCCCCTGCTCACTCTACCGCTTGGCAAAAGCACGTACTTATTCCTGACGCCGGGCGACGCGGCAACAATTTATGACTCACCCAACGTGCTCAACAGCAACTACAAGGGAACATCCCAGCAGACCGGTGCAGGGGTCAACCTCGGCTTGGTCGGCGATTCGGACCTACAGGTTGCCGATTACCTGAACTACCGTCGGCTGTTCCTGAATGAGACATCGCCTGTAGCTCCAACGCTTGTTGTCGATGGGGTAGACCCCGGTGTACTTGCAGGTGGTGCGGCTGTCGAGGCACTGGTCGACTCTGAATTCTCTGCCGCGCTTGCGCCGGGCGCGAACATTTACTTCTATTCGAGCGCTGACAGCAACTTGCAGGATGGAGCTACAGACGCAGCATATCGCGCCGTTGAAGACAACAATGTAGCTATCCTGAGCGTCAGCTTCGGTACCTGCGAGAGCAACCTTGGTGCGACTGGCAACCAGGCTATCAGCGAGTTGTGGCAGCAGGCTGCCGCGCAGGGCATTACCGTCACCGTTGCTTCAGGTGATACCGGCTCCGCCGGTTGTGACGGCGGCTCTGCCACGCAGGCTACAGGCGGTCTTGCCGTTAGCGGTTACGCGTCAACCCCCTATGACATTGCGGTAGGCGGTACAGATTTTGATGTCCTTGCGACGAACTTCGCACAGTATGTAAGCGGTGCGAATCCAGTCACCGCTAATGTTTACTCCACTACGGCGCTGGGCTACATTCCTGAAAACCCCTGGAACGACTCGATTAGCATCACGTTGAACCCGCCGGGCAACTACGCAACCGATACGGCGATGCAGTACAACGATGGGAACGGCGGTACTACGACCATCCTGGCGGCCGGCAGCGGCGGACCCAGTACTGCCGGGATCTGCAATGGTGCTGTCGACACAAACGGCAACTGCCTGGTTGCACCTACCGGTTACCCCACGCCATCCTTTCAGTCCGGCCTTGCCATTGCGGATACCACGGCTCCGGCGGGCGTTCGCTATATACCGGATGTCTCCCTATTTGCCTCGCCGGGCGACGAGCATAACGCCACCTGGGCGCTATGCGCCGACGCAATAGTCAACGCCGGTGAGACGGCAGGTACAACGGACTGCGTCGGCAGCTCGGCCAGCCCATTTCAGATTACTGAGATCGGCGGCACCTCAGCTTCAACACCTGCCTTTGCCGGCATGCTGGCCATGGTGATCCAGTCGCTTGGAACCACGCCGAATACTCGGCTCGGTTTGGCGAATAACACCATCTATAACCTGTTTGCCACGAATACAAATCGCGGCAGCATCTTTCACGACATTACAGCTGGTAATAACTCTGTACCATGCGCCACGGCTACGGCAGCAGTGCCATCGCCTAATTGCGGAACCAATAATTTCCTGACTGGCTACAATGCCACAACCGGCTATGATCTTGCGACCGGGCTTGGCAGCGTGGATGTTGCACAGCTAGTCAATGCCTGGGACCAGGTGCGTTTTGCGCCCACCACAATCGCGCTCACTGCGCAGGTGAATAATGCGGCTGTTACCAGCATCAGCGTTCCGCACGGCACCCCAGTCACTCTTTCTACGCAGGTGAGCCCCACATCAGCAACCGGCAGTGTCTCGATTACCAGCCCCCTGGGCTTAGGCGGCTTGGCTGTGAATGAACTGGTTCCGCTCACCAATGGAGCAGGTTCTGTCAGTGCTGTTGATCTACCGGGCGGTAACTATACAATCCAGGCGTACTACCAGGGTGATGTGCAGAATTCACCTAGTACTACATCTGCTCCAATCGTAGTCAGCATTACGCCGGAGGCTAGTACTCCCTCGTTTCAAATCACTATTGTTGACCCAAATGCGGGTACGTCCACTACCAACTCCACTGCGGGTACTGCCACAACTGCAAATTATGGACAATACGGTTTTGCCTACGCTATCCCGGAGAACTCCGCTGGTACTACCTTCCACGGAAATGCTACCGGCCAAGTGACTCTTTTGAACAATGGTGCAGCTGCGGTACTTCTGCAATCAAGCGGAGTGAATCCGAATCCACAAGCAGTTAATAGCCAAGGGGTTGCAGCATTCCCGCTCTATAACCTGACACCGGGTACGTACAGCTTCACAGCTTCATACGCCGGCGACAACAGCTACCTGGCCAGTAACAATAGCGGAACCTTTCCGCTGACTATTAACAAAGGTGCGACTACAGCTATTGTACATGTGGGTACTGCAGCTGCCGCCGCAAGCGGCAACCGTACACTGACTATCGAGCTTGACACCGATAGTGAAGCGGCAGCACCATCGGGAGCTATTACGCTTTCAGTCGGTGGTACTGCTTATAACGGGACTGTCACGAACGGCGTTCTGGCCAATGGTACGGTGGCACAAATAGCTACGTTCACCGTGCCGTACTCGTCTCTGCAAAGCGGCAGTAGCCGACTCATCGCCAACTATGTGGGCGACGGCAACTATAACAGCACTGCCTCTGTCGCATGTACATATACCGCGCCGGCCATGACTTCAGCAGCGCCTGCAGGCTCCAACAAGTTGCTGCTGCTCGCCTTCGGCGGCAACTCGGTGCTTTGCTCCGCACTGTTCTTTTGCCTGCCTGCGCGTCGCCGCCGCTTTCGCTCGCTGCTAATCGTGCTGTTTGCTGTCGGCCTGCTGGGAGCTTCCGGGTGCGGAGGCACGAGCAATAACACCCCTCTTGCCAATCCACTGGCTACGAACTGCGCACAGTAAGCGTCGGATGAGGTCGGGCATAACCGGACGGCTCCGCACCTCGCGGAGCCGTTTTGCGTTTGGCTGGAACTGGGTACAGCACAAAGCGCAATGGCTGCATCTACCACCGGGATAACTGCTTCCTGCTCTTGTTACCGCATGAGCTTCAGCAGAAACTGTCTTTTGCAAAAAGGAGACCACAATGTCGAAAAGTTCTGAAGGCAGTAGCCCATTTAGCTGGTTTCTAGCAGGTCTCGGTTTGGGCTCGTTGTTGGGTGTTCTTTACGCTCCACGCCCCGGTCAGCAAACACGCGAGGAGCTGATGGAAACCGCGCTCGGCTCGACCGAGTATGTCCGCCAGCGCTCACGCGAAGCCACTCGCACAGCCGCCGAATACGCAGAACGGACGAAAGAGCAGGCAGCTCAGTATGCCGCGCAGGGCAAGGAGCAGGCCGGCCAGTACGTCAACGCCGGCAAGGAACAGGCAAGCACTCTTGTCGGTGCCGCTAAGGAACAGGCAAGTACTCTTGTTGATGCCGCTAAGGAAACCATCGAGACCGGTCGCCAGAAAATCAATGACACCTATACGCAGAGCGCGCAAGTTGTCGCTGAACAAAAAGAAAAATTGGCTGCTTCCTTCGAGGCAGGGAAACAGGCTTACAACGAAACCACGGTTGCGCCTCTACCGAAGCAAATCGTCATCCCCGGTACTGAAACCCTCAGCTAACTGGCAGGTTATGGGGAGGCAAGTCCATCTGCCTCCTGCATCTTTTAAACATTGAACTACCTCAACCTCCAGTAATTCGAGAGCCTCGATCATGCCAGCGTCCTACAATCTACAGCTTGTCTTTACCATCGCCGTTGTTCTTAGCATTGTCATTCAGGCTGGGGTCTTTCTTGGACTCTACTTTGCCGTGACCATTGCTTTAAAGAAGATCCTGAAGATTACGGAAGACGTAACTGCGAAAGCCATGCCTATTGTGGGCAACGTGCGCGAGGTAGTGCAGGATCTCACTCCAAAGATCCGCACTGTCTCAAGCCATATTGTCGACATTTCATCAACGGTTCGCGATCAGACGCAGCATGTGAACTCAACTGTCGGTGAAGTGGTAGATAAAACTCGCACCCAGGCCGGTAAGGTCGATGAGATGGTATCCGCGGTGCTGGGGAGCCTTTCGCATGCAGGTTCAACAGTACAGGCAGGTGTTGCTAAGCCTGCCCGTAAAGTGAGTAGTGTTCTGCATGCTTTACGAGCTAGCCTTAGCGTATTGCTTAACAAGAAAGACGCTCACACAACACATCCTGTTACTGCAACGGAACCGACTTCTACCGTTGTTGATCCACTACAAAGTGCTCAGACAATCCAGCCGCCGCCTACGACTTCATTTCCGCTATAGAACACAGCTGACTGCCCCGGAGTCACAGCGCGCTGCGGTATATCAAAGATCACCTCAACCTCATCATCTGATAAAAGGTGAAGAATTGCGGGTGCCGGTTCATGGCGGTGCCGGATCTTCGCCTCCACATGCATACCATCTTGCGGAGCCTCAACACTGATCCAGTTCAGCTGTCGCGCGTGGAATGTCTTTCTTCCTAGCTCCGCTTCACTGCCTACGATCACTTTGTTGGAGATTGCATCAATCTGGATGACGTATAGCGGGCCATGATCCTGTAAAAGCGCACCTCCCAGTCCCAATCCCTTACGCTGCCCTACAGTAAAGTTGTGGATGCCTGCATGCTCACCAACCTGCTCGCCAGTCGTGGTGACCAGCGCCCCCGCCGTCTCAGGCATCGCTTCTTCCTGTTCTTCGAGGTAGGCGTCGATAAAACGCTTGTAATCGCCGCCAGGAATAAAGCAAATCTCTTGAGAGTCGGGCTTCTGTGCCAGCGCCAGGCCGTGCCCTGCAGCCAACGCACGCACCTCGGGCTTGGTGTAGCCGCCCAGCGGGAACAAGGTCCGGCTCAGTTGCTCTTGTGTGAGTCCGAATAGAAAATATGTCTGGTCTTTTGAGCGATCCGCAGGCCGACTTAGAATCCATCGCCCACGTCCCGGGTCATAGCTGTTGCATGCGTAGTGGCCGGTCGCAATGCGATCTGCGCCGATCTGCCGTGCGGTCAGCAGCAGCTGGTCAAACTTCAAGTGGTTGTTGCATAACGAGCAGGGAATTGGCGTGCGCCCGGCCAGGTATTCGTCGACAAAGGGCCGCACAACATCACGCTCAAACCGCGCCTGCTCATTCATGACGTAGTAGGGCATGCCAAGAGTTTCGGCCACACGCCGTGCGTCGTACACATCATCAATTGAGCAGCATCGCCCCTGCACCTGCTCCGGCATGCCTTCCTTGCCGGCCAAGCGGCGCTGATTCCATAGCTGCAGCGTCAGCCCGATGAGCTCGTAGCCCTCACTCTGCAGCATCGCGGCTACAGTGGAGGAGTCGACCCCACCCGACATCGCGACCGCGACTGTGTTGTTGTGGTTTTGGGACATAGTTTTAGTATCGCTCAGGCACTACGATCCTCTGCAAACCGCGCCGAAGCAGGCATAGTTCGAGACAGCTGTACTTACAGCGGACTACCCAATAATGGGGTTCTCTGATAAAGCCAGGATTACACCGCAACACCTGACACCTGCTGCGACGCCTTGCCGTACACGGGGCTTAATTCCCGCAGCCTACTTACGGCTGCCGGTACCAGCTCAAGCGCCCGATCAATCTCATCTTCTGTCGTAAGCCAAGTGAGTGAAAATCGCAGGCTGGCACGTGCTCGATGCGCGCTCAGACCCATGGCGGTGAGCACGTGCGAGGGTTCTGTTGCGCCCGAGGCGCAGGCAGAGCCGCCTGACACCGCTAAGCCCTTCAAGTCAAGCGCGATCACCAGTGCTTCGCCCTCAAGATGGTCGAACCATATGTTGGTTGTATTCGGCAGGCGTGTGCCGAGGGCGGTGGGTCCGTTGATGCCGCACTCGTCTACCCGCGAAAGCAAACCCTGCTCCAGCCGGTCGCGCAGGGTAGCAACCCGCGCCACGGTACCGTCAGCAAGTGCCTGCTGGCCGAATTGCATAGCTGCGCCCAGCCCAGCCAAGCCAGCCAGATTCTCAGTCCCTGCGCGCCGCTGCCGCTCGTGCGTGCCTCCGTAAAACAACGGCTGTAGCTTGACGCCGCGACGCACCCATAATGCCCCCACGCCTTGCGGGCCATGCAACTTATGGCCTGACAGGCTCAGAAGGTCTACACCGAGCGTCTTTACATCCACAGCGACTTTGCCGAGAGCCTGCACCGCATCGGTATGTAGAGATATGCCAGCTTCGCGCGTAAGCCGAGCAATGGCCTGCACCGGCTGTAGCGCACCGGTTTCATTGTTGGCAAGCATCACGCTTACCAACCGCGTTTCCGGACGCAGCGCGCGGCGCACGTCCTCCGGGTCCACGACACCTTCACTTGAAACCGGCAGGTAGGTCACTGCCGCGCCGCGTGCCTCCAGTGCCTCGGCAGCGT
>CAXSHS010000038.1:0-25565 GCA_964237325.1 uncultured Acidobacteriaceae bacterium
ATCTCCACATCAGCACCTTACCCGCACTTCGCTGGTTAGTGTGAACAGGCTTTAGTAACTCTACCCGTGCATACAGAAGAAGTTTTTAATCTTGAAGACGGAGAAACCATATCCTACTGCGGCAAGAGCTACTGCGCCGATGAGATTCAGCAAAGGGCCCACGTGGACGCTCAGTTGCCTATAAGTCACCTGGATGTGTTTCCACAATCCAGGGTACGTCAATTCGTAGCACAATATCAGTGTGGAATAAACAAGTATCAAGACGCCAGAGAGGATTTCATACGCATTTAGGAATTTGGACCTGTTCTGGAGGTTGTTTGACGTAGAACGTGAAAATAACCAAGGCTGCAAGGTTGAATACAATCAAAGCAGCGCCCAAAAGCTGTCTCTTGAAGTATTTGGTTGAAGCATAAGTAATCGAAAATACTAAGGGCGAATAGGGCTAGGAATAGTTTCCATCTCCAGCTGGACTGACCTCGGTAAAGTTGACAGCACGGCTTTTTGGCATCGAAATGAGTATAGTTCCACTTAGTCATAATCGTTGCTTCTGTGACAGCAATATGGGGGTTCACCCATGTAGCGATGTTCACTATAGCCAACTACTCTTGGCCCAGCGCAGGAGAAGACAGCAAGGCTGCGGCAATAAGGAATGACAATATCTGCAGGATCGTGGAGAGTGCTACACATTTCTCTCCTCCGAAGTTCCAGTTCAAACGTCAGCGTACAACTTTTGACATTTGGTGTAGTGATCCTTAGCAGGCCTGCGGAAGCAGGCATCGCGTCAGAAAACGGATGTCGCTACGGTCACCATGGATTCTTCACGCGCGTGCTGTACCGAGAAACCAGAGACAAGCCGCCAGTGCTACTGGCCGTAGCAGTTTTCGGGCTTAACTCTAAGTCGGCACATCCACAAGCATCAGTTCGCCTTGGCGCAACTGCGACTCCAGGGACAAGGTACGCCGGCTATCTAGGATGCCATGCTCGCTGCATACATTCCGAACCCTCGTATCACCGATACGATCTTGCCGAGTGTGCCTGTTTGCACCAGAGCCAATCATTTGACATTTCAGGCGATGTTGATGTTTCATAAGCTCGCTACACACAAATCAATCGTTGGGGTGGTACACAACTCTATCGGATGATGGATGCATATGAGTGCGTATTGCCAACTGAATAGATAGCCGCACTGAATCATTAGAGGGAATTGGAGAGACATGCTGTGCAAATGGAAGCAGCTACTAGCAAGCCTGGTTTTGTGCTTTGTGTGTGTTCTCTCTACCGCGGCGCAAACCAGCGGAGGCACAATCGCAGGCACTGTGCTCGATCCAAGCGGCGCCCTAGTCGGCAATGCTGCAATCACCGCGACAGGCGTTGATACCGGGTCCACATACGAGGCAGTCTCCACATCTGCCGGTACCTTCCATTTTCCGCAGATGCAGCTGGGCCGCTATAACCTAAAGGTCGTTGCTCCCGGCTTCAAAGTGCAGGATGTCGACGGAGTCCTGGTCACGACCGGTAACGTTTCGCCCGCGGAGATCCATCTGGCAACCGGCTCAGCGTCCGAGTCGGTTGTTGTGAACGAAAGCGCCCCGGTTGTTGAAACCGAAAACTCCGAGGTAAGTAATACTGTTTCAACCCGCCAGATCATTGAGCTTCCGCTCAGTCTTGGCGGCCAAGGCGCTACACGCTCTGTCGAAGCATTCATTTTCCTTGCTCCCGGCACAGTTGGACCGGGTACTGCGGGCTCAACCTCAGGCGCATTTCAATCTAAGACAGCAGGTGGGCAGAACTTTGGCACAGAAGAATTGCTTGATGGTATCAGCGTGCGCCGGCTTGATAGCGCCTCTGCCTTCGATGAGCATGCACCAAGCGTGGAGGCGCTTGTCGAACTTAAAGTAACTACGTCTATTGTTCCTGCGACAGAAGGACGTACTTCGGGTGGCGTTGAAAACTTTACCACTAAAGGTGGAACCAACCAGTATCACGGTACCGCGTTCGACATCTTCCAGAATGAAGACCTGAACGCTAACCTCTACTTTAACAAGCTATTTTTGTCCCAAGGCGGTGATCCGGCCAACCTGCAACGGCCCGTCGACAAAAAGAATGACTATGGCGGCTCCGTCGGCGGCCCGATAGTCATTCCTCACCTTTATAACGGGCGCAATAAAACTTTCGGCTTCTTTTCATTCGAGCAATACCGCCAAGCGCAGACGGGTGTAGCAATTAGTGCCGTGCCGACGCCTGCCGTGCGCGGCGGTGATTTTTCCGCTCAATTGACCAACGTTCCCGATGGCACCACTATCGATTGCACGGGAAAACCGGTTTTTCGGGGCGCTATTCTTGACCCGGCTACAACGGCAACGGTTTTCAATCCTACGCTGAACGCTACCGTTCCCTGCCGTAATCCATTTACAGGCAACATCATTCCTACATCGCGTTTCAGCGCGACGGCCAATACGATCCTGGGATTTCTCCCGCTCCCCAACCAGGGAACGCCTGGACAAACAACACAGAACTACACCTACAGCTCCGGCTTCCCGGTTCTAAACACGCTTTATTCTATTCGTATTGACCATAATCTAAGTGAAAAGTCAAAGCTGTTTGTTACATACAGCGATCGCGACAATGACATTCGCAACGGCAGCCCTCCATATCCGGGTCCGGGCGGCGGCGTGCAGTTACAGCATGCTTACCAAAAATTTCTGCGTTTCGGCAGCGATTACACTGTGACACCGACCTCTTTCAACCATTTTGTTTTTGGGTTAAACCGGCTGTACCAGCTCAACCAGGCTGCTTCTGTAGGCTTCACACCTGATTTCGATGCGTTGCTCGGCATCCGCGGTGCCAGCGGCCCTGCTTTCCCAGCCATAACATTTGCAAGTACAGCAGTACCCACCTATAACGGGCTTGGTTATAACAATGATTCTATCCAGCCAGTAAGCACCGCAGAAATCGCTGACACCTTTACCCTAAGTCTAGGTCGTCATACCTTGAATTTCGGTCTTGATTACCGCAAGGACCAGTTCAGCAATGAAGACAAAGGAGCAAACTCTGGCACGCTCGGGTTTGCACAATTCCAGACTGCGGATGCGCCGAATACCACGGCTACCGGCGATGGTTTTGCAAGCCTGCTGCTAGGCCAAGTCAATACCGGGAGCATCGGTATCCAGAGCCGGGCACCGCGCTTCAACCAAAGCTACTATGCCGGCTTTATTCAGGATGATTACAAGATCGCCCACAACCTGCTCCTGAACCTCGGTCTTCGCTACGACGTAGACAAGCCACGCAGTGAATCGCATGGCAATCTCTCGAACTTTAGCCCAACCCTGTCGAATCCCGCAGCGGGCGGACTGCCCGGAGCTGTTTATTTTGCCGGATCGGGTCCAGGCCGTATCGGCGGTTCCGGTCAGTTTGCTGAAACATATAAAAAGGACTTGGCCCCGCGTATCGGGTTTGCCTATGCGCCGGACGCCTCTAAGGGCACACTCTCCATCCGCGGAGGCTTCGGCATCTACTATGCGCCGCTGGACTATTCCGATTTTGGAAGCGCCAGCCAGCTGGGCTTCAGCGCAAATCCCAACTTTCATAATCAGGATAATTACAGCCAAGCCTTCGGTTTGGATCAGGGATTCCCCGCCTACGCGCCGCCTCCAAACTTCGATCCGGGTCAGAACCTTGAGCAGGATCTCGGCGGCGGCCTTGCTGCACAGTACATCGCACCCAGCTTTGGCCGGACGGCGCAGGTATTCAACTGGGGCCTGCAAATTCAGCAGGAAGTCGCGACAGATCTTATTTTCACTCTTGGCTATATCGGCACTTCAGCCTCGCACCTGCACTCTGACTTGCTGCAAATCAATGATCTAAGCCCGGCATTCTTCAACCGGGGTCAGCAAACACTAGGGGCTACGGCGACTACGAATCCATTTTCAGGCTTTACCGGGTCGCAGGCACAAGCGCTTCGGCCCTTTCCGCAGTTCGGCAACATCTACTCAAGCGGTGGCCTGGAGAATCTTGGTCACTCCAGCTATGACGCGCTTACCGCCAAGCTCGAACGCCGCTTCCACTCCGGGCTCAATGTACTGGCTTCCTACACCTGGTCCAAGACCCTCACGGACGCCGATTCGACTTTGCCTGTATTTTCAGCCTTTGATGGAAGCCCGGGCAGCGTGCAGAACCCAGCCAACCTGAAAGGCGAGAAGGCACTTAGTTTTCAAGATGTCCCGCAGAACTTTGTAATCAGCTATCTATATGAGCTTCCTGTTGGTAAAGGCAAAAAGTTCCTGAACCATAGCCGGGTTCTCGATGCAGTTGTCGGGGGCTATCAAGTAGGTGCCATTCAGCGGTACCTCAGCGGCCAACCGACTGCTTTTGCTTGCGCAAATGGTCAAACTCCGGTGCCTGCGAGCCTGGCTTGTCTTCGCTACGACATTGCCCCGCAATTTGTAAATCGTGGCGTAAATGCGAAAAGTGGAAATCCGCAACTTCGGCAAGCATTCAATCCAGACGCATTTACCAACCCCAGCGTTGTTCCGGGCCAACCGAATGCTCCGTTTGCCTTCGGAACCTCACCACGTACGAACGGCGCGTACCGCTCTCCCGTTTATAAGAACGAAGATTTTTCCATTATTAAGCACGTCGCCAACCTGGGGGAGTACGGCGACTTGCAATTGCATGTGGACCTGTTCGACGCTTTCAATCGAACACATTTTAATGGTCCATCCGTCGACCCGAATGACCCGGCAACAGCTGCAAGCCCTTCTGGACATTTCGGCTCCACCACCGGCGCGTATGGAATGCCGTCTACAAGGCAGTTCATCTTGCGTTATACCTTTTGAAATACATGCTGACACATGCATCGGTGTGCGAGGGCAGCGTATGCGCTCGCCGCTGCCTAGCGGTAGCGGGCAGAACTCGATAAGCTTGGCTGCGTGAAGCGATTTTCTCTCATGTTGGCATTCTTCAGTTTCTGGTTGCCGCCGCAGTCGGTGGCCCAAAGCCGCACGCCTTTTACACCGAGCCCGGCCGACATCGAGCAGTTTCAGCAAGGCACGCAAGCAATGCAGGCGGGCCATATTGAGGAAGCTGTGTCAGACTTCCGGCAGCTAACTAAGGCCGCTCCCCGCTTTGCCGAAGCCTACCTGAACCTGGGCCTGGCACTAAATCGGCTCGGCAACAACGAGGAAGCGGCTCATGCGCTTGAGCAGGGAATTGCTGTGAAACCTTCCATGCGCGGCGCGCACCTCTTTCTGGCCATCTCGCAGTACCGGCTCAACCATTTGGAACAGGCAGATACATCCATTCATGCCGAGACATCGCGCTTTGCCGGTGACGCGCAAGTCTGGATGTGGCAGGGAATCATCGAGCTTGCACGGGAGCACAATGCTGATGCCGTAGAAGCGCTGAATCATGCCGCCGCACTCGACCCTAAAAGCGTGGACATTCTCTACCACCGAGGTCGTGCCGCGCTTGAGCTTTCCCGCCAGAGCTACGCGGCAATGTTTAAGCAGGATCCAAACTCTTGGCACATTCACCAAGTGCTTGCCGAGGCAGCTGTAGAGGCCGGCAACGATGACGATGCCATTGCCGAGTACAAGCTGGCCATTGCCGCGGCACCGCTGCAGAGCGGCTTGTATGAGGCGCTCGGCAGTTCGCTATGGCGTACCGGGAAGCAGGATGAAGCGCAGCAAGCCTATGGGGAAGCACTAAAAATCGATCCCGGCGACGTGATCACCCTGTACAAACTAGGCTGCCTGCGTGTGGATCAATCGGATGCAGCCGGCGGAAAGCCGCTGCTTGACCGCGTACTAGCTATCGACCCTTCCTTGAAGATGACGCGGTATTATCTAGGACGGGCTGAGTTCCAGCTAGGACAGAACGAAGCCGCAATTGCAGATTTTCAGAAAACTATTCATGACAGCGTGGATGACGACACGAGCAAGCAAGCATACTTCCAGTTAGCCCGTATCTACCGGCGGATGCACAACATACCAGCTTCGGAACAAGCCCAGGAGCAGTATCGCGTGCTCGATGAGCAGTTTAGAGCGGCCTTGCAGGAAAAGCTCAAGCAGCATCAGCTTCGCGGTGATAGGGATACAAATCTTCCGGTAGCGACAGCGGATGATACAAAGAACCAACAATGAGTGCTGTTTCAGATGGAAGAAAAGGCTTTTATGACCAATGAAATATCGTGGGACCGGCGGCAGGTTTTAGAAGCTTTAGCTGGCACGGCCTTTGCTTTTGCCCAATCTCACAAGTTGATGGCCCAGAGCGCGCCGTCGCCCGAGCTGCGTATGTACATAACAAGCGCGACTAAAAAGCATGAAGAAGTTGCCAAGGTCCCCTGGCATGCAGCACGGATTGACAGCAAGGTAACAGACTATATTGTGATCGACGCAAACCGGAGCTTTCAGCCGGTGCTAGGCTTTGGCTCTGCGTACACGGACGCTTCATGCTTTTTGATGAATTCTATGAAGCCGGAGGCCCGGCAAAGCTTTCTCAAAGATACTTTTTCGCCGGAAGAGATGAACCTGAGCGTAGGCCGTACCTCGATCGGTGCCAGCGATTACTCGCGAGATGTGTATAGTTATGACGATACTCCGGACGATGTTTCGATGAGTCACTTTTCCATCGCGCATGATGAGACATACATCCTGCCGATGTTGCGCGAGATGCGGCAGATCAACCCGGACCTGTTTCTACTGTCGTCTCCCTGGAGCCCGCCGGGCTGGATGAAAACTTACGGCTCCATGTTGGGTGGCTGGATGACAAACAAGTATCTTGGTCCGTATGCAAGTTACATCAGCCGGTTCCTCGATGCGTATCGCGCCGCCGGTGTTACTATCCAGGCAATTACTTGCCAAAATGAACTGGAAACAGACCAGGGCGGCAGCATGCCGGCTACATACTGGACGCCTGAAATTGAATCGGACTTCTTGCGCGACCACTTAGGCCCTATGCTTCGAGCAAAGAAAGATCCTGCGGAGTTATGGCTGCTCGATCATAACTACAACTTATGGAAGCGTGTACGCTGGCAGATGCAGGACCCCGGTTTACGCAAGTTTGTCTCAGGCGTGGCTTGGCATGGTTATGTGGGTACACCCGATCAGATGAGCCGGCTGCACGATACCGAGCAGCAACTGCCGTTCTACTGGACAGAGGGAGGCCCTGACATCGTTGACCCGCACTATGCGGAGGATTGGACGCGATGGGGCATGGTATTTACCGATGCCATCACAAACTGGTGCCGCTGCATCGTTACCTGGAACCTGATGCTCGATGCAAGGGGCAATCCAAATATCGGGCCTTTTCAGTGCGGAGGCCTGGTCACGCTCAAAGATGATGGCACACTGGCATATAGCGGTCAGTACTGGACATTGCGGCACTTCTCGCAGCATGTGCGCAGAGGTGCAGTGCGCATCGCCAGCCATAGCGAAGCCTCAGAGCTGCATCACGTAGCATTTAAAAATCCGGATGGCTCTTTTACCTTGGTACTGACCAATATGGGAGAGGAGCGCGAACTGCGGCTAAGTGATGGAGCCTTTCAAGCTACAGTGCACCTGGAAAAACAGTCGGTAAGTACACTTAGCTGGTTAGCTTTGGGATGAGCAGTTTCAGTACGTTTTCTGTTGCTTTGGTCTCGCTCATTCGGGAAAATACTTTCAATACAGTAAAGCAGAGCTATACAAAATTGCCATATCCCTTACGTTGCGACGCCTTGCAATGAAGTAGTTCGTAGAAGAAATGTGGATGTAAGATCACAGCAACGAACTATATAAGGGCGTGAAGATCACGGATCGCAGCTGAGATTGGATCGACGCAAACGGAGACAGCTTTGTCCTTCGGCGTCCTCAGCGCGAAGGACGGAGCACACTTGCAAAGATTGAAATTATCAATGAAGATATTTCTTTCTAAGTAGTACCGAGCTATGGAATGTAGTGATTGAAAATAAGTCTACTACTATGAATGATTTGATGTAGAAATTCAGATTTATAAATTAAATTATTAGACGTCATTAGATGGTGTTGCATTTCGAAGAAGCTGGTACTCTGCACTATTCTTTGGGCACAAGCACCTGCTATCAAGTACGGTCATCTCTTGATTCCAATCTATTGGACATAAGATTCACTTTGCCTCAAACGTCAGGATCGAACATGTCTTCACTTTTTTGATTGATGCCCGTTACGTTCTCGGACGGTGAGCGTTTCCGGCTTTGCTCAAAAAGCAGTCCGGTGCTCCTCAGTAGCATCCCACCCTGTCCATCACAACGCAAGCACGAAATGCAAGCAAAGCTCCCAGCACAATGCTCGCCATGCTTGCTGCTATATGAGCACTCAATTAAGAAACAGACACTAAGGTAGCCCGGGGCAGTTGGAATCGGCATTCCTACAGAGATTGCATGGCTGCTGATTACACCGCACAGGCATGCTGTAAGCCTTAGCCCTTTACCATCCATGTCCCGAACGGTCGTCAGCCTCGGCAGTTTCATTGGACTGCTTCTGAGCGTCACGCAAGGCATCGATCAGCCTCTGCGGGACAGTCACCGTACGCTGCTCGTAATCTTTAGGGAAGAAGCCAAGATCGGGTTTTTCCTCAACCTTGAATTTCTCAGCACGGTAGCCGATGTCCGACCAAGTGAGTGTAGCGATCTCATGAGACCGAAAGCCGGAGGCGAGAAAGCATCGGAACAGGAGACCTTCGGTAGGTGAGCAGGCAACGAAAAACGGGGCTAGCTCTTCCGGCTCATAGGTTTATACCTCCTGGTCGATGGTTTTGGGCCAATTTCCCTTCTTGAGCTGTATGTCCGACCTGGCGTTGCGAAGAGCCATAAGGGCAATGATCACCCGCCTGTTGATCGTCTTTTGGTTTCCACCTTCTTCACGACAGGCGGCAAAGATGGCTAAGATGTTCTGCCTGCTCACTTGGCCCACGAAACTCTTCGGGCAGCGCTCGAATCAGCACATATCGCGCTTGTAAGATTTGAAGATAGCCATAGCTTTCGTCCCCTTCATGCCCAGAAGATGCGGACTGCGTCGGTGATGCTGACGCGGCCATCCGGCTCCTGACTCTCCTCGGCGAGCGCGTCTGGCCGCGCCTTGGCCAAAGTCTTGGAGCGCTATGCATCGAGCGCCTCCCGAGCCCCTTGCCGCAGGAGGGCTGGATGCGCTTGCCGCTTTCCCTCTAGTCCAGGTAAAAAGTCCCCGAACCTCTATGCTTAAGCGGTTTACAGTCGAGTAGGATTGTGTCAGGGCGTGGCTCCCATTCTTACAAAGCGCGGGAATAAACCGCCACTTGCCGCCCACGCTGATATACTTTTTTAAGCCGATCTTACTATCTATGAGACATGCTTCTTTTCCAATCCGAAAGCATTTTTGCACAGGCAGGTCTAGCGTTCCGAGCGCCTCCACGAATCGCGTCGACACCATACGGATAGTAGATGGGAAATGTTAGTAAGTAATTGATTCGAAAACGCGGGAGTAGTTCAGTGGCAGAACGTCAGCTTCCCAAGCTGAATGTCGCCGGTTCGATCCCGGTCTCCCGCTCCAACTTTAGCCGACGCATTCTGTATTTTCGTAGCTGATACAAACTACTTTGCGGCTTGATAACGGCTGGCTTATTGAAGTTGGTAATACTTTTAGAGACTTAGCAGAGATATTGCAGTCTGTAGTACAAGGCGTCAAACCCAAGGTTAGTTAAACTTGGTCTTAACGATTGAATGGCCGGTCCGCTTTCGCGAAACCGGCCATTTTCTTTATGCGCTATGCGGTTTATGCGCTGTAGAGAAGAATACCTTCTGAAGGTGCTTCACTTTCTGTACCTTCCTGCGAGACAGGTCGATAGAACAGCTGGTTATTCTCGAGGTAAACCTCGAGAAATGCCGGTCGCTCGCTGATGTGGCCGGAGATCAAAGCTTCGGATAACGGGTCTTCGACGTAGCGCTGAAGAGCACGGCGCAAGGGACGAGCCCCATAGCTGCGGTCCACTAGAGTCTTTTCGAGAATCCATTTCTTGGCATCGTCCGTTACGGAAATCGTAATTGCTTTCTGCACGAGGTTCGTGTTGAGCGACTGCACTAACAGCTCAAGGATCTGGATTAGATCCGCATCTGACAGGGAGTGGAACAAGATAATCTCGTCCACACGGTTCAGAAACTCAGGGTTAAAGGTCCGCTTGACTTCCTGCTTAACCAGCTCTTCGACCTTGTCCATCACCAAATCTTCACGCTCCGACTGGAAGCCAAGCCCCTGCTTGCGCTGAAGGTGTCGCGCTCCTATGTTCGAAGTCATGATGAGGATCACGTTCTTGAAATCGACTGTATTGCCGAGACCGTCTGTCAGGTGCCCATCTTCGAAGACCTGAAGCAGGATGTTGAATACATCCGGGTGCGCCTTTTCGATCTCATCAAGCAGCACAACAGAGTACGGTGAACGCTTGACGCGCTCCGTCAACTGACCGCCCTCCTCGTAGCCCACGTAGCCCGGAGGCGAGCCGATCAGTTTCGAAACGGAGTGCTTCTCCATAAACTCTGACATATCGAAGCGGATCAGCGCTTTCTCGCTTCCGAATAGGAACTGCGCCAGTGTGCGGGCCATTTCTGTTTTGCCCACGCCGGTCGGCCCCAGAAACAGGAACGACCCGATGGGACGGTTCGGCGACTTTAAGCCCGCGCGCGAGCGGCGAATCGCCCGCGAGAGGGCAGAGATCGCTTTCTCCTGCGAGATGACGCGCTTGTGCAGCTCGCCCTCAACGCGGAGCAGCTTCTGCGTTTCCTCTTCCTTGATTGAATTGACAGGTACACCAGTCCAGCGGCTGACTACGTCTTCAATGTCCTCACGAGTCACAATGCCGGCTGTCGAATCATCAAGGTGATACTTATCACGCAGGGCGCGCAGGTTTTCACGCTCTTTCCGCTCTTCATCCGAATAGAAGCGTGCCTTCTCGAACTCATGGTTCGCGATGGCATTTTCCATACGGTGCACGATGAACTTGATCCGTTTCTGGACCTCGGTGATCTCCTCGGGCAGGGAGGTCTGACGCAGCTTGACACGCGCACCAGCTTCGTCAATTAAGTCGATAGCTTTGTCGGGCAGGAAGCGATCCGGGATATAGCGGTTTGAATGCGAGACCGCAAACTCAATAGAATCATCAGTATAGGAGACTGCATGAAACTTCTCATAGCGGTCCTTGATGCCCATGATGATCTTGATCGCGTCTTCCTCATTCGGGGGCGGCACTTTTACAGCCTGGAAGCGCCGTTCCAGTGACCTGTCCTTTTCAATGGACTTGCGGAACTCAGCCGGAGTTGTCGCGCCGATGCACTGGATTTCTCCGCGCGAGAGTGCTGGCTTGAGGATGTTGGCAGCGTCGAGCGAACCCTCTGCCGAACCGGCCCCGACCAGCGTATGCAACTCATCGATAAAGATGATGCAGTTCTGGTTCTCCATCAGTTCTTTCATGATGGTTTTCAGCCGCTCTTCAAACTGGCCGCGGTACTTGGTTCCAGCGACAATAAGTGACAAATCGAGTGCCAGTACCCGCTTGTCGGCAAGAAAGCTGGGAACTTCTCCATCAGAAATGCGCTGGGCCAAGCCTTCGACAATCGCGGTCTTGCCCACGCCGGGCTCGCCGATCAACACCGGATTATTTTTAGTACGGCGGCATAGGATCTGGATCACACGCTCCAGCTCCGGGTCGCGCCCTACCAGCGGGTCCAGCTGGTTGTCCATCGCTACCTGGGTCAGGTCGCGGGAGAACTCAGCCAGCAGGCTCTGTTCGCGGTTTGTGCCGGTACTCCCGGCCTCACGGTTGCGGTTTTGCGCAGTACTGCCCTGGGGTGCTTTTTCCTGTGTCGCGCGCGAAAGCTCCTCGCGGATTTGCAGCAGCTTCAAGCCGCGCTCATGCAGGATTTCCGCGGCAAAGCACTTTTCCTCGCGTAGCAGGCCCAGCAGCAGGTGCTCGGTACCGATGTGCTTGTGTGACAGTCGTTCGGCTTCCTCGGCAGCGTAGGCAAGCACACGCTTGCACTCATTGGAGAGCGGCAGGTCGACAGAAGTCGAAACCTTCTCGCGGATGGTGGTGTGGCCTTCAATCTGCTTGCGGATGGATTCAACGGAGGCATGCGAGCGGAGAAACTTGTTGGTCAGCGCCTTGTCTTCACGCAGCAAGCCGAGCAACAAGTGTTCCGTCTCAATGTAGGGAGAGCCGAACTGGCTGGCCTCGTAGCGGGCGAAGAAGATGACGCGACGCGCTTTCTCTGTATACCGTTCAAACATGATTTCCCTTCAAGTTGCTCGCGTCAGCCGGGTGCCAGGGCTTCCGGCTGCCGTATGCGGGTGGTGACCGGGCAGCGTCCCGAACACGCTACCATTTTCCTGTGCTGTTTCTATCTTATAAGGAACGCCTGACGCCTCTTGGGGCGGCTCCCGTTATCTATTCAGATTCAGCTAGAGCCATTCCGGTGCAGCTGTGCCAGTTGTGACTTGAGTCTGGGCAACATGCGCCAAGCCCTCATGGGTAAGCCGTACCACACGATGGCAGCGTTGCGCCAGCACCATGTTGTGGGTGACCAGTACCGTGGTAAGCCCCCCTTGCCGGTGCAGCTGCTCCAGCAGTGCAAAGACTGAGTCTGCCGTTTTGGTATCGAGATCCCCGGTGGGTTCGTCGGCCAACAGCAGCTTCGGCTCTGTAATGAGCGCCCGCGCAAGCGACACCCGCTGCTGCTCACCGCCTGAAAGCTCGCCCGCCCGGTGGTGCAGTCTTTCGGCCAGCCCTACCTTCTCCAGCCAGCCGCCCGCCTGCGCTATTGCCTGCTTGCGGTCCATGCCGCGTGCCAGCAGCGGCATGGCCACGTTTTCCACAGAGGAGAACTCCGGCAGCAGGTAGTGGAACTGCCACACGTAACCTACCTCCCGGTTGCGGAAGCGCGCGGCGGCTGCGGGGGTGAGCGTACTGAGAGCCGTTTCGCCACACCAGATTTCACCCGACCCTGGACGGTCCAAGGCCCCAAGCAGGTGCAGCAAGGTGCTTTTGCCTACGCCGGACTGACCGATGATGGCTAGAATTTCCCCCTGTGACACAGAAAATGTGAGCTGCCGGAACAGCTCCAGGGTACGCCCGCCCGGCGCGGCGTAGCTTTTGCTCAGGTTCTCGACGCGTAGAAGATCACTCATACCGCAGCGCCTCTGCCGGAAGGATGCGAGCCGCTGCACTCGATGGGTACAGCGTCGCCAGCAGTGCCACGCCGAGCGACATGGCGCAGACCAGCAGCCCGTCTGTCAGTTTAGGCGCGAACGGCAGCGTATCGATCGAGTACACGTCAGCCGAAAGATGAATAAGGTGGTAGTGGCCGCACAGGAACGTAACACTGTAGCCGAGCAGGAGGCCAAAAGCGGTGCCGATGCCGCTGATGAGCAGCCCTTGCAACAGGAAGATGCGCCGGATTTGCGCCGGAGTTACACCCATCGCCAGCAGCACGGCGATGTCGCGGGTCTTCTCCATCACCATCATGGTGAGCGCGACCAGGATGTTGAGCGCGGCCACACAGACGATGAGGCCGATGACGATGAAGGTAACCAGCTGCTCCAGTTTGAGCGCACTGAACAGCTCATGATTTTGCTCAATCCAGTTGGTAGTCGAGTAGCCGGGTCCCGCAGCCTGCTCGATCTCGCGCCCGATGCTTGCGGCCCGGTTCAGATCGTCCACCTTGAACGACAGAATGGAAACTAAATCCGGCTCGCCGAACAGCGCCTGTGCGTCGCGGAGCCGCACGAAGCCGAAGCCGGAGTCGTACTGGTAGAAACCTGAGTGAAAGATGCCGGCCACCAGGAACCGCTGGTACTTGGGCACGAGGCCGTAGGGTGTGAGTTCGCCTTGCGGGCTGGTGACCAGGACAGTGTCACCTGTATGCGCGTCGAGCGAGTCGGCCAGATCATAGCCGAGCACTACAGGCGGATTGGCATCGTCGGCCATTACCGGCGCTGCGAGCGCGGCGGCACTGCCGGAGGTCATGTCGCGCAGCATGTCGGAGACTTGCGCCTCCTGCGCGGGCAGAATGCCCTTGAGCAGCGCACCGCCCGAATGCGCGCCGCGCGAAATTAGCACCGGTTCATATAGCGCCGGGGCGGCAGCGGTTACGTGCGACAGGCCGCGCAGGCGCGCAGTCAGGCCTTGCCAGTCGCGGATGCCGTCGTTCCGTATCCGCATCAGCGACACATGCGCGGTAGCGGAAAGCAAACGGCTTTGCAGGTCGCGCCGCATGCCGGTTGTGATGGCGAGCGCCAGAATCAGCGAGGCGACGCCCACCGCGATGCCTGCGACGGAGATGCCTGTAACCACGCCGATAACTGCTTGCCGACGCCGGGCGCGCAGGTAGCGAGCGGCAATGAACAACTCAAAACGCATTGAAATCAGTCGTCATGGAATCGTGACCTTGGCTGAACCGGCATTGTCGTAGCGGTCGAAGGCGCGCAGCGTCAGCGAGTGCGGGCCGCTACTATTGGCACCCGGCAGTGCGACGTCAAAGCTGTACTGCTCACGCGGCGAATCCGAGACGTGACCCACCGGCTCGACATACTGCCAGGGCGCGGCATCGAGCGAGTACTCTGCCCGCGCAATGGGTGCCTGCTTATTTGTCACTGTGGCTGTCACATGCAGCGCAGCAGCACCCCGCTTCGCTGCTAAATCCGTGACGGCGGGTGTTGCCGTATCGATCAGGAACAGATCGCTGACCCGCTCACCCCCAAGCGCAGCCCCGGCCGGGTGCGAGGGCGCGTCAGTCGCCGTTACGCGCAGCCGGTACGGTCCGTCGGGCAGCAGGGAAGCGTCGAAGCTGTAAAAGCGGTCCGTCAGGTCATCCTTTAGCAGGTGCCAGGTCGTATCGCCGGGAGCGCGGTAGTACAAGGCAAAGCGCAGCTCGTCGCCGTTGTCGTCATGCGCGGCCCAACGCGCGGTTACAAAGCTTTTATCTTTGATTGCACTTAACGGTGCCGCCGGGCTGTTCGAGTCGATGTTGACCACGCCGCCCTGCGAGGCAAACGTAAGCTGCGTTTGCTGCGGGTAGCTTACCTGGTTGGCGGCGGCGTTGACGCGCGTGCCGGGTACCACAAGCACTTCATCCACCTCGGGTGCAGCATTGGCCGGCAGGTAGTTCAATCCGACCTGACTGACGAGCGTGCCCGGCTGTAATGTAAGCCGCCACTGGGCATAGCGCGCCGTCGACTGTGCAATTGTTGTCTCCCCCGGGACAATAGACTTCCAATCCGTCCAGCCGCGAGCCGGGCTGTCCACGTTGCCGGTGCGGGTTTCAAGCGTGTAGCCGGGGGCCGACGAAACTACCTCAGCGCGGCCCCAGAGTGAAGGCTGGGCGGTGTCGAATACCTCACTTTGCAGGCTCGATTTCGCGGCAGGTAAAAGAGCAAGCCGCAACAGCTTGCCGGTGTTCGCGGCGGTCAGCAGCAGGCGGTTATCAGAGGTTGGGGCAAAGGCGGTCACCTGGCCTGCATCTGCGCGCGCAATATCCTGGTATGTTCCATCGTCGTGCAGGCGGTATACACGTCCATGGTTGCCGGTAGCCGCCAGCAGACCGTCCGGAGTCGCAAAAAGGCTGTACACCACGTCATTGGGCGCGGCCCAGATACGGCGCGGTGCCTGCGCGATGTCGGCGGGCAGCAGATCGACTTCCGAGCCCTCCGGCACGGCTGCGTTATTGCTTACCGCCTGCGTAGAGCCGGGCTGCACCACGGTCACTGTCACAGTGGCAGTTGCAGGCGAGCCCGCATTGCCGGTGGGTTGAGGAGGCAGGCTGTTGTTACGGCCTTTCTCCCCTACTGCAGCTACATACAGCTGGCCTTGCGGTCCTAGAGCCAGCGAGGTGATTTCGCGCTTTTGCGCCTCATATACAACCAACCCCTTGCCGACGGAAGGAATGCGGTATACCAGCCCCGTACCGTCAGAACCGGCCAGCAAATCTCCGTTCGGCGCGAACAGCAGGGAGCGGATGTGGGGCTCATCGCTCGCAAAAAACAGCTCCGGAGCCGACGCGCCTTTCAGCGCGACACGATAAATGCTTCCGGGTGCGCCGGTCGCAAGGTACAACCGGCCCCCCGCATCAAACTGCATGGCCCAGATGTACTTCGGTTTGAGCGGTGTATCGGCAGCCTTGAACGCTACGGGCGCAGTGGTTTCATCGAGCGGTTTGGCGGCTTGCGGGTCCAGCCGAAAGACTTTCGCCGAAGGCAGCGTAGCCGCGTACAACGCGCCGTCGGGACCCATGCTAAGCGCCTGCACACTCAAGTCTTTTGCCGTGAACAGAACAGTCTGCTTGCCGTCGGGGGCGATCCGTATCACCTGCGCGGGCGAACCGGTGGCTACATAAGCATTGCCTGCCTTGTCACAGGCGAGTGCCCATACATCAGCTGCGCTAAGCTGGGCTACCGTATTCAAGTCAAAGCCTGAAGATAAAATCCCGTCATTGCCGATGGCAATACCGTGCGCGGTGCCTTTTTCCCAGTCGCTGAAACTCGCCTCATTCCAAAGGTGCGTGCCCTGCGCGCCGGCCAGCGAGGAAATGGTAAGGAGCAGAGGGAGAAAGCGAAGAGGCATCGTCACCAGTGGAGTTTATCAGCGGGCCGCTTTTGCCCGGCATCCAGCTAGTTGCACAGCACCGCTCGATAGCGCAGAGCGCCCTTACGTGCCCGTTCTACGGCGGCATTTGCCTCACGCATGGGGAACTGCTCAACCATGGCATGGATCTTGTGGCGCGCCGCTACGTCCAGCA
Source organism: uncultured Acidobacteriaceae bacterium (assembly GCA_964237325.1). Taxonomy (GTDB): domain Bacteria; phylum Acidobacteriota; class Terriglobia; order Terriglobales; family Acidobacteriaceae; genus EB88. Next base: position 16,772 of record CAXSHS010000038.1, read on the forward strand.
TTTCTGCAATTTGCACAGGACTACCGATGTTGCTGCCGCCCACGTTCTTGCTGCCGGAGACGAGAGGAAGCACCGAAAGTGATACAGGCTTGGGCGGGATGCCTACAAACACCAGCGACCCACACGGGCGCAGGGCAGCAATGTACGCGCCCCAATCACTGTCGGCGCTGCTCGTGGACAAGATGAAGTCGAAATATCCGGCGAGCGCTTTCAGTGACTTGCTTTCGCGGGTATTGACGAACTCGTGCGCGCCCAATCGCTTTGCATCCTCTTCTTTAACCGCTGAGGAGGAAAAAGCTGTTACTTCCGCACCGAACGCCCGCGCGAATTGCAAGGCCAGATGGCCAAGGCCGCCGATACCCACCACCCCAACGCGCGAGGCTGGATGGATTCCCGCAGCGCGCATGGGGCGATAGGCCGTAATGCCTGCGCACAGCAACGGTGCTGCGGCGGCACTATCCAGTTCCGCCGGGATCGGCACGGCGAAGCGCGCGTCTATACGTGTGGCTTCAGCAAAGCCGCCGTTACGGCCTACGCAGGTAGGCTGGTTGGCAGCACATAGGTTTTCCTCGCCGCTGCGGCACCATGTGCAATGCCCGCAGCTGTCTGCCTGCCATCCTACGCCCACGCGGTCACCCACATGCAAGTGGTGGATGTCGGCTCCTGCGGCGGATACGGTACCTACAATCTCGTGCCCGGGAATGAACGGGTATTTGCTGGTTCCCAATTCGTTGTTGATCAGGCTCACATCCACCTGGGACACGGCACAGTGCGAGATTGCGATCTCCACGTCGCTGGCCCGCAGTTCGCCCGGATCGTACTTGTAGGGGTGCAACTCGGCTCCGGCGGCATGTACAGCCAATCCCTGGATCATCTGGATCATCGTTCTCTCGCTTGCTTCTCTCGTCTACTTGGAGGTGGAGCCTATTCTACCCGCAGCGTCAGCACCTGCTGGCCGGTAAAGGTGGCGGCAAGCGGCATAGCGGCAAGGGTCTGGATTGATTCGCTGTGCAGCGCGGCGCGGTCGCGCTCATGCGAGGCGGTCAGCAGATTGGCAACCGAGAGCGGCACGGAGCCGAGCGTTTCGCCCTCAACGCTCACCTCGGCATCGGGCGACAGCAGGCTCACATAGAGAGCGTCATCCGGGTGGTTCGCGTTGAGCTGCGCAACCGTGCTGCCCAGCGGCGTGGGGCCGGCACCGTGGCCCGCGCTCAGTAGCCCGTCGAGCGTGGGGCCATCGCTGATGAGCAAGCGGACTTCACCGCGCGGCAGCGAAGCGGGCAGCATAAGCGGGATGCGCAGCGACTGCGGCGCGCCGCGATACGGCGCGAGCGTCGCGGCCAGATCGATGCGGTCGCCTGCGTGGACCACGGTCTGCTCCACAGCAGCCCGGCTCAGGGCAACTGTATGGCGGCCCGGCAGTACATCCACCGCAATCTGCACAGACGTGAAGCGGGTCTGACGGTCACCGCTGCTGTAGAGCGCGTTGAATCGCTGCCCGACAGTAAGCGCCGCTGATAAAGCCGCCGGCCCAAAGCCGCCCGCTGAAGCCAGGGTTGCAATCGTCACCGGCTCGTAGCCGGGCAGTCGCACGGTGGCTTGCACCCGCAAGCTGTCCTCCTCGGCATAGCTGGGGGTTTGCTGCAGTGCCTGGAACAGCGATACCAGGATAGCCGTCGGTGTTACCTGCGCTTGGTCGAGCACGTTGAGGTGCAGCACGCGCGTGGCCGCGACACCGGCTGCTACATGCGGGTTGTGCAGCGTAATTTCCACCGGAATGGTGTGCGCCGTAATGCCGAGAGTGCCGCCGATGGCGGTCTGACGATCTTCAGTAAACGCGCCGACAATTTCACCGGTGTTGATGATCTTGAACGAGTTCGATTGTGACGCCAGCGTTGCCAGAACATCGGCTTTGGTCATGGGCAGGCTCACCGCACCGAACTGCGTCAGCGGGTGTCCGCAGGCCAGCAGGCGGCCTGCGCTGTCCAGGTAGGTCACAGTGCAAGTGGCGGCAATCTCCATATCACCTGAAACCAGCAGCGCACTTACGGCAGAGCCCGGTTCCAATGCCGGTGCCTTGGCGGCATCGGCAGCGGACTGGCTGCTGCCGCCCAATCCGGCAACGGCTTCCATGCCGAGCGGCGGCGCATGCTGCTTCCATAGCGCCAGCGCTGCGGGGGAGAAGCCAGTGAACACCAGCGGCGTATCGATTTGCTGGATCGGTTGAGGCTGCGGGTTTCCCGATGCGGCGGGCACTGGGACAGCGGGTGTCGGTGCGGCGTCGATGTCGCGCACGGCAAGCATCTGCGCGATGGGAGTAATCCCCCCGATAGGCTCTTTTGAGAACTCACCGATACGGAAGCCGAGCGCACCCACCAGCTTGCCGTCGATGTACACAGGGCTGCCGCTCATGCCGGCCACCACGCCGGTGTGTTCCGCTTTGGCTCCTGTAAGGCGCGCCAGGATTAGGTCTTCGCCCGGCCCCTGCGCATTGTGGAGCACGCCCAGAATGTCCACGCCGAACGGCTCGGGCGTTGAGCCCTCGAATACCGTGTAGGCGGTTCCGTGCAGCCCGGCATGCACAGCTGCCAGCGGAAAAATACCCGCGCTGGAAGGGGGAGGCACCGTTTGCGCTCCAGCTCGTGAAATCGGGATGAGCAGGACAGAGAGAAGAAGCCGGACCATTTGCGAAGTAGACACGTCTACAGACTAGCTGGCTTGCTCGCTTTTCGAGCGAAGTTGCACGACAAGATTGTCAGGCTTGAAACTATGGTGAGAGCATTCAGGCTGGGGAGTAGAACGTGAGCGATCGAATGAAACCGGTGTCCGCGCAGGCAATGTTACTGGGTTTCTCCATGCTGGTAGGCTCCGGCGTAACTGGGCTGCAGGCGCAGTTCACGCCGCAGGGCGGAACCCCGGCGCCTACTCAGACCGCGCCCAAGCCGACCGCGCCCGATCAGACTGCACCGGACCAGACCACGCCCGATCAGGGAGGCCCCGGCGGGGATAACGGCTCTATTGCAATCCCGAAGAAGAAGGAGGGGGCTCCTCCGCCTATAGCTCCGCCTATCGAACCGGTCATCAAAAATCCGCCTCAGCTATCAAATTTCTCCCTGCGGGTTGATGTGCCGGTGGTCAACGTCGATGTAGGGGTGATTCTTGAGAAGACACACCAGTTTGTGCCCAACCTGCAGCAGGCCAACTTCCGCATCTATGAAGACGGCAAGCCGCAGGAGGTCGCTTCGTTCGGGCGTACTCAGGCACCGATCACTGCCGTACTCCTGGCTGAGTTTGCAGCCACCAACTATAGCTTTATCTACGATATGCGCAATGCGGCATACTCATTTGCACAGCAGCTGCGACCTGATGATTACGTCGCTGTGGAGACCTATGACCTGCACACAGAAATTCTTACGGATTTCACGCAGGATAAGCGGCTGGTTGCTCAGGCGCTGAACTCGCTGGTGATTCCGACCTGGCGCGAGACTGACCTGTTTGACGCCGTGTACGAAACGCTGGATAGGATGACCCGGATCGAGGGTCGCAAGTACCTGATCCTGATCTCGTCCGGAGTTGATACATTCTCAAAAATCACGCTTGATAAAACCCTGGCAAAAATAAAAGCCACACCCAATGTGACTATCTTTGCGATTGGTACTGGACAGTTCGCGCGGGTAATGGCCGAAGGCAGAGGCGGACTGGGCGGTAGCCGAGAGATTGGTTTTCTTCAGGCAGATAACCAGCTTTCAAGCTTCGCCCGCATGACCGGCGGTCAGGCGTTCTTTCCCCGTTTTCAGGGAGAGATGCCCGACATCTTTCACGAAATTAACAATTCCATTCGCAATCAGTACGTTTTGAGCTATCGGCCTACAAATACCAAGCAGGACGGTACGTACCGCAAGATTCAGGTGGAGCTGGTGGACAATGAGGGCAAGCCGCTGCGCATGCAGGATGAGAAGCAGAAATCGCTGAAGTATGACGTGATTGCGCGAGATGGTTACCGAGCCAAGCTGCCGGTGGAGTAAAGCTCAATCCAGGTAAGCTTCGATTTCGCTGAGTTTGAAGTGGATATGGTCTCCTGGTGCGCCGTAATAGGTGGCTTCGTTCAAGACCCCATGCGCGAACCGTGAAAAGATTTTCGTTTCAGGGTCGAGCAGCCAGATTTCCGCAACACCCATGGCTTCAAAATCAGCAAGTCTCTTAAGAACTCGCGTCATTTGATCCTCAGGCGAGAGCACCTCGAAAACCGCCATTGGGGCCCGAGTCGGTACTTGTTCGATAGTTTGGTCGCGATCAAACACCGACACATCCGGTATGCGGAAGCGGGTAGCCCCGGTTCGCATTCGCAGTTCCGGACGCACCCGGATATTCCACTCCTTCGCATGCACTTCGAACCAAAGCATAATTGCACGCTGCCACGATGAATGATCCCACTGTCCCAAGCATCTCTCCTCAATCACTCCATCCACGTAATCCGCATCCGGCTCATAGCTGGTGTGAAGGTACTGCTCAATCGAAATCAGATTTGCCGCGGCAAGCTTGCCCGCCAACTGATCTGCCGCGATAATGTCCGCAACCGTCGCCATATTTCCTCCCCTGGACAGGTCTCCAGTATAGGTCGAGATGCTGGGTTCCGGATGGTTTACCCACGCACATCCTTGAGCGCCGGGTACACCTGACGGAAGCCCGCGTAACCCCGGTTGTAGCGTGCCACATCGGCAGGATCGGGCACGATGTGCTCTGCCACCTGGATGGCTTGCGCGCAGGCAGCTTCCACGCTGGGCCAGCCGCCGCCGCCCACCCCGGCCAGCAGGGCTGCGCCAAACGCGCCGCCTTCCTCCGCTACAAGTACGTCTGCGGGGTAGCCGTACACTGCCGCTTGGATCACCCGCCATAGCGTGGACCGTGCTCCCCCGCCGCCAAGCCGCACACCTTTCACCGGTACGCCCATCTCGCTGAACAGCGTGAAGCTGTCGCGCAGCGAGTAGGCCACGCCCTCCATTACGGCGCGGGTAAGATGCGCGCGGGTATGGCTAGCAGTCAGGCCTACAAAGGCTGCGCGAGCTTGCGAATCCAGGTGCGGCGTGCGCTCGCCGAGCAGGTACGGCGTCCACAGCAGGCCGTCACTGCCTGTAGGGGCGTGCGCTGCCTCACCGGTAAGTGTGTCATAACTGCCGTCGGGCAGCAGCAAGTCGCGCAGCCAGCGCAGGCTCAGGCCCGCAGCCTGCGTCACGCCCATTACATGCCAACGGCCCGGCACGGCATGGCAGAAGGTATGTAGACGGCCGCCTCCCTGGCCACCTACGTCGAGCGAGGGCTTGGCCGTGGCTGCGAACACAACTCCGGAAGTCCCAATCGTGACAGAAACTGAGCCGGGCTCCAGGATGCCCATGCCTACCGCGCCTGCACCCTGGTCACCCGCTCCTGCAACCACGGGCGTGCCGCTGACGAGGCCTGTAGCCGCTGCCGCATCGGGCGAGATGTGGGCGCACACCTCGGGCGACTCAAACAGCTGCGGCAACCAGCTTTCGCTGATGCCGGCCGCGCGCGCCACCTCGCTCGACCAGCGCCGGTTCGCCACGTCCAGCAGCAGCGTGCCGGAGGCCTCCTGCACGTCCATGGCATAGGTGCCGGTCAGCCGGTACCGCACGTAGTCCTTGGGACAAAGAATGTGCGCGATGCGTGCAAAAATCTCGGGCTGGTGCTCCCGCACCCATAGCAGCTTGGTCAGGGTAAAGTTCGGCAGGGCTGGGTTGGCCACCAGTTCGATCAGGCGCTCACGGCCCAGCTCATGATGCAGCCAGTCGCATTGCGGTCCAGTGCGCTGGTCGCACCAGATCAACGCGGGGCGCAGCACCTCGCCATCCTTGTCGAGCATGACTGCACCGTGCATCTGCCCTGTCAAGCCGATGGCCGCAATGTTTATGCCGCTTGCGCCGGATGCTTGTGCCAGCACCTCGCGGACGGCACTCTGCGCGGCACGCCACCAGTCCTGAGGGTCCTGCTCGGCCCAGCCCGGCTGCTCGGCGCGAAAAGGCACATGCTCCACCGCTGCTGATGCAACGATGCGTCCGCTGCTATCAATTAGCACGGCGCGCGTGCCGCCCGTGCCCACATCCATGCCAAGAAACAGCTGCTCTGCCACGTGCATTCTCCTAGTTGGAAGTCGGCTTCTACTCTATAGCGCCGAACTCTACAGGTACATTGGGCAGGTACACTGCCCGTATGAGTATCAAGACTCTTGCCACTCGCGAGGTCTACCGCAACCGGTGGATGCGTGTGCGCGAAGATGACATTGAACGCCCGGACGGCGCGCGCGGCATCTACGGGGTCGTGGAGAAGCACCCGTGCGCGGTTATCATCCCGCTCGCACGAGAAAATGGGAACGACCGTTTGTACCTGGTGCAGCAGTACCGATATACCATCGGCGAGGTGTGCCTTGAATTTCCGCAAGGCGGATGGGAAGACCCGAACGTGGATATCGCGGAGCTTGCCGCCGGAGAACTGCGTGAAGAAACCGGACTGCGTGCGGGCGCACTCACGTATCTTGGTCCCATGTGGGTTGCATACGGCTTCTGCAACCAGCAGCAACATGCCTTTCTGGCAGAAGATTTACAAAAGGGTGAAACGGAGTTCGATGCCGAAGAGCACGACCTGACGCTGCACAGCGTTTCCGTAACGGAGTTTGAACAGATGCTGCTTGCGGGTCGCATCAAAGATTGCTGCACACTGGCTGCCTGGGGGCTGTACAAAGTGTGGCGCGAAGCACAACGTAAGGGAGCAGGATATGGCACAGCAGTGGACAGTGAAGCAGATACCGAGCCAGATAGGTAAGCGGGCGATTGTGACCGGTGCGAACATCGGTCTTGGATTTCAGACAGCGCGAGAGCTGGCACGGGCCGGCGCGCAAGTCGTGATGGCATGCCGGTCTGTGGAGCGCGGCCAGGTAGCCGCCGACAAGATCAAGGCCGAGCAGCCATCAGCTCAGGTATTTGTGGCGCAGCTTGATCTGTCGTCACTGGCTTCTGTACGCAAGTTTGCCGCAGACGTGGTAGCGGCGGGTGAACCGCTCGATATCCTTGTCAACAATGCGGGCATCATGATGCTACCGAAGCGTGAAGTGAGCCCGGACGGGTTTGAGATGCAGATGGCGACGAACTACCTCGGCCATTATGCGCTTACCGGCCTGCTGCTGCCCGTGCTGCTGCGCTCAAGCGCTCCGCGTGTCGTCAGCCTCTCCAGCAATGCCCATAAACGCTCACAGCTGGAACTGGACGATCTGCACCAGGAGCACAACTACAACCCTACAAAAAGCTATCAGCAAACCAAGCTTGCTATGCTCGTGTTTGCCAAGGAGCTGCAGCGGCAGAGCGAGGCGCACGGTGCAAAGCTGTTGAGCGTTGCGGCGCACCCGGGCTTATCAACAACTTCAATTGCCAGGCAAGTACAAGGACCTGCGAAGTTTGTCATACCGGTCGCCATAAGCTTGCTTGGGCAGAATGAAAAGCAGGGAGCGTTGCCGCAGCTGTATGCGGCTACCGCTGCCCAGGTAGAACCGGGCGGCTACTATGGGCCAGGCGGCTTTCAGGAGTTCAAGGGACATCCCGCTCCTGCAAAAGTTGCGCCGCAAGCTGCCGAGCCGGGCACCGGGCCTGCACTCTGGGCTATCTCAGAAAAGACTACGGGCGTAACGTACGACTGGCCCGGCTCTATGTCGAAAGCTGTTTAGACGGTAGCTGCCATACCGTCTTCACGCTTCGGCGGTCGCGCCAGAAACACGATCATCGCCACACCGGCAGCGAGTACGCCTTCTTCAATCTCTACACTCGCTTTGTGCAGGTGGTCGAAGTTTTTCCGGTGCGGCTCGCGCGGCGAAACCATATCCATATCGCCGCCTACGGCGAGCCGGTCGGCTTCCATGCGAGGAATAAGGTTTTCCTGTGACAGCGCGGTGAGCAGCAACATGGAAACTGTACATAGGATAGGCCCCAGGAGCGTGCGGCCATATGCGCGCTGCCACACAGCCAGCACTAGCAATATCAGCAGGATGGACCCGGCTACCAGCCCTTCCGCATGCAGGGTGCTGAGGCAGTTGCGCACCAGCAGCCCTGCCGTCGCTTTATCGGGCAACACTTGAAACGCGATATTCGCAACCGCCGGGAAGAACAGTACCGCGCCTACCCAGAGCACGATCATCAATGCGATCAGGACACGCAGCAGTGTTTTCACTTCATTCTCCAGAGGAAAGGATTACGCAAACAGGAACTCCTTGGTACGCAGACTTGCGATGGTGTCACGCAGCTTTGCGGCTTTTTCAAACTCGAACTTCTTTGCTGCCTCGCGCATATCGGATTCCATATTGGCAATGTGCAGATCCAGAGCCTGCTGTGTTTTAAACTCTGGCAGATCGTCCGTTTCCTCGGTCAGATCGGCGTAGTCGGCCTTCATGATCTGCGCCAGCGACATATCCGTCGGCCGGATGATAGAGGTCGGCGTGATGCCGTGCTCCGTGTTGTAGGCGCGCTGCACTTCGCGTCGGCGGCCGGTTTCGTCAAGTGCGCGCTTCATGGAATCGGTCATCTTGTCGGCATACAGAATCGCGCGACCGCTTACATGCCGTGCCGCGCGGCCGATCGTCTGGATCAGCGAGCCTTGGGAACGCAGAAAACCTTCCTTGTCGGCATCGAGAATGGCGACGAGCGAGACTTCCGGCAGGTCAAGCCCCTCGCGCAGCAGGTTGATGCCGACCAGCACGTCGTACTCGCCTTTGCGCAGGTCGCGCAGCAGCTTCACG